>NZ_JBFTQH010000021.1:0-97078 GCF_056398905.1 Rhizobium sp. 01T417
CTAAAGCGCGTCGCCCGTTTTTTGATTCAGGTTCTCGAATCGGCCGATTTGTGATTCCTTCGTAGCTGGAAGGAGACCGGTCATGGGCAAATCACATCCGATCGAGTTGCGTTCCCGTGTTGTTGCGTTCGTTGAAGAGGGTAACACCCATCGCGAGGCGTCTCGGCATTTCCGTGTATCGCCTCGGTTTGTGAATAACCTTGTTATCCTGAAGCGTGAAACGGGCTCTCTGTTGCCAAGACGACAGGGCCATGTCGGTGGCGGCAAGTTGAGCGACCTTGGAACATGGTTCCGTGAACGTATGGCTGAGAAGGGTGATTTGACGCTTGACGAATTGTGCCTCGAGCTTGCAGAGCGCGGCGTCATTGTGCATCGCTCGAGCGTTGGACGCATGTTGCACCGGCTCGGTTTGAGCCATAAAAAAAAGCCTCATGGCAAGCGAGCAGCATCGCCCGGAAATCGCTCGGGCGAGAAGTCTATGGCTCGAAAGGCGCAAGCCATTCTTCGATAAGGCTCTGGCTCGCCTTACTTTTATCGATGAAACGTCAACGAACACGAAGCTGACAAAACGCTCCGGATGGTCGCCAAAGGGCCACCGTTACCGAAGTCATGCGCCTTTCGGATCCTGGAAGACGCAGACGTTCATCGCTGGCCTCCGATCGCATTCCATGGTCGCCCCATGGATCGTCAACGCACCAATGAATGCCGAGATATTCGAGACCTGGATCGAAACGCAACTCGTCCCAACTCTATCCAAGGGCGACGTCGTGATTGCCGACAATGTTCGCTTCCACAAAAGCGAAAAGGCCGAAAATCTCATCAGACAAAAAGGTGCCTGGCTGCTCTTTCTACCTGCGTACTCGCCCGATCTGAATCCGATCGAAATGGTCTTCTCGAAACTCAAGACGCTCCTACGAAAGAAAGCCGCAAGGAGTTTCGACGCAATATCAAATGCCCTGAGCGACATCTGTGCACTGTTCCCCGTCGAAGAATGTCGAAACTACTTCAGGGCCGCCGGGTATGAGGCGATTTAGACGCGACAAGCTTTAGTCACGCATCAGCTTTGTCTTACTTAGCTATACGGACTAGAAAGTACTATAGCGTGTTTTTCTGGGTGACAAAAGTAACGTTTACGAGTACGTTGCAAAAAATACCATACGCAATGTGAATACACACAATCTGGGTCTCGGGTGAGGTCCGGAAGGGGGCGACTATGGTTGATTATACACTTTCTCAAGCCACAAATCTGCGACCCGATCCCGACGATGCTTCGATTAATGTCGCCTCACTTCTTGAAGGCGAGAAAGTCTCCGCTCTGCGGGAAATCGGACCCTGGATGAAAATTTCCTTGCTCAGAGACGGCCGACAGTTTCTTGGATGGGTTCATTCTGAAATTCTAAAAAGGCAGGAAGTGACACCTATCGAACTTTTCGAGGAGCCGGAAGGGCAATCGAAAAGTATTAAAGGTACTATCTCGACTATTAAACTCACCCTGCCACCTTGGCAAAAGGTGGATGTCCTGATCGAAGACGGAACGGTGCAATCGGGTTGGGTTAAAACGGGTGCCGCAGCCTCTCCGACGACTCCAGAGATCGAGACGTCTGCTAAGCAAGAAGCCGTTGCCGAGCTTGTCCTGGGAGTAAACGACGTTTACCGCCCGCACCTGCTGCTTGCCGAAGAAAGAACGGAGATTGACGCAGCAGCCATTGCCGCAGTGATCAACGCAGAGGCAGCAAAACTTCCAAGCGGTGAATGGGACAGGAACAGCAAAGCTTCGACGAGTTCGGCCGCAGGCTTGACCCAGTTCCTTGCTGCGACTTGGCTTGGAGAAGCTAAAAAGAACCGGACCTATCTTAACGAACACGCGAAAGGCCAAGGCTTTGTCACAGCCGGAAATGCAATAGCTCCCGGGAGCGAAGACAAACTGCTTAGGCTCCGGTTCGATCCTGAAATGTCGATAGTCGCCGCGGCGGAGTACGGGGCATCTAATTTGAAAGCGCTAATCGCAGACGGACTTGTCGACGATGAAACCGGTGACGACGAGAAAGCGCAGTTCATCTATCTCGCCCACCACGAGGGCCTTGGAGGCGCGAGTGCATTCTTGCGTGGAAACAAGGGCTACACATTTAGCGATTTGGCGACGCAAGTAGGAGCGGCAAAGGCCCAGCGGCTTATTGATGCTGCCGGTGGAAACGCATCGCTTGCCTATCGAAATTGGCTGAATGGTTACATTCAGGAACATATCCAGCCAGAGCGCTATAGAAAGCCCGCGGATGTTGCGGCTCCCGTAGGCAGCGATGCTGCCAAGACACTCGCCCAATTCGATGGGACGCCGATCGATCTTTCTGAAATGAGCCGTGATACCGCCTTGGCAAAAGCTGTCCAGTGGAGGCTCACTGAACTAGGCTACCTGGATCCTCCGGCTGATGGAAGTTTTGGACCGGTATCTACATGGGCGTTGGCCGAATTTTGCTCGAACAACAACATATCGCTCAAGGACGGGTTCAGCCGATCCGTTGCGCAAAAGCTCATTTCCCCAACCAGTCTCCTTCCGGAAATCGCAGCGAGTGGGACGTGGTTCGATAAAGTCATCAGCTTCATGCGAAACAAAAAGTACTTTGTATGTCGCCATCCTGACTGCAAAAATATCGTGTATCTTGAAGGCGTGAACCCAGACGGAACGGTGAATGATGATGCGCCTAATAAGTTTAACGATCTGCGCATCGTTTTCTCGGTAGGCGAGGGCGGACGACTAAACCTTCAGAACGCGATATGGGATGGCACGACGGAACCAGGCAAGTTTTGGACCGTGAATCCGATGAATCCAAAGGGGGCTGCTCGGATCGCCTTCAACCAATACAAGGCATGGGTCGTCGGAACGCATCATCCAAACTCTGCTTCCGCACACGAGGCACTGGTTCAAGTCGAGCCAATTACAGTGTGTCGCGACCTGAACAAGGATTTCAAAAGGACGGGTGATCAGCTGGATACGGGTCTTTTCGCGATCAATCAACATTGGGGCTACGACGCGCCTAAAGACGATCTTGGTCGCACAAGCGCTGGCTGCCTGGTCGGGCGAACGAAAGATGGGCACAGAAAGTTTATGCAGCTGATAAAGGCCGATCCTCGTTATCTTGCCAATCACTCTTATCGCTTCCTCACGGCCGTTATGCCGGGGGACGAGGTATTAGGGTAACCATTCATAGATCGCCCCCGATCCGGAGGGAGGCAGTGCCAGACGCCCGGAGGCTTCACGTCGACGCATAGTTGCCGTTGCTTCAATTCATCGGCGCTCCGGCCACGACAATACGCTGGTGTGGCGATGAATGTTATTTGCCTAATCGATACCTGAAGAAGCTCCTTTTCCGAGAGAGTCTATACATGGCTAAGGCACCGTCAGCCCCTACTAATCAGGCGAAGGGTACCGCGCCTTCGTCGAAGTCGAAGTCGACGTCAATGGAAAACGGCAAGGATGCAAAGGCAGCGGCGGCGGACGTGAACGAGGTCGACGGCGAGCCAGAAAACGCCGGAGCAAGCAAACAGGCGGATCACACTAAGTCAGGAGAGACTGCACCAGAGGCTAGGGGCGTTGAAAAAACAGCCGAGCAGAACGCACCAACGAAGAAAGGTGACAGTCAACCCTGGATCAATCAGATCAGTCTTCTGCTTGTCGGCGGCATCCTTACTGTCCTTGGAAACGCCGGCGTAGCGTGGTTCAACGGCCGCAACGCGATCAGCGTTGAACGGGAGAAGGCTAAGTCATCGCTCATTCTGCAGGCCATCGCATCGAGCGATGCCAACGTTTCCTTTCGGAACATCATGTTCTTCGTGGAGTCGAGACTAATACCTGACCCTGATGGAAGCGTCGTCCAAGCGGCTTGCAAGTACCTTCCGGTTTTGCCTTCCGTTGGCGCTCCGCCCACCCAGGCGCTTACACCAGCAGACTATGAAAGCGCATTCTGGACGGTGACGATTGACCAGGACGTGTTGGCTTCGATCAACACGGCAGTGGCCAACATAAGAGCCAACATGGCCAGGTTCGAAACGGTTGGTCAGGCGGTGAACACGCCTTGGTATGTGATCGGAACAATCCATTGGCTTGAGCAGCGCGACCGGTTTGACATTTCGCTATTCAATGGGAAACCAATTCCGGCACAGGCGACATGGGAGGACGACGCGATCAAATCAATAAGGGCCGCTAAGGTGGTGGACCTGAACGGCGCTACTCTTGGGGCTATTCTTGCTCGCATTGAAGCTTATAACGGTATTGGCTTTCAGAGGAGAGGTGGCTCCAGCCCCTACCTCTGGGGTCGAACAAGTGGGTACACGCACACGACTACGGCGAGTGCTTTGACAGTCGATCTTGAGGAGAGAATGGCAAGAAATCCAGGTGCGGTTGCCATCCTCAGGGTTCTCAACGAGCAATCGATCATCAAACTTGATGATTCCGGCCGCCGAGCGAGTTCAGCTAGCACTCCATCCGCCCCGCCAGATTGCGCGGCAAACGCAAGTAAGCCAAACTCTCGCGGCGAGGGCTAGCGGATAGGGCGGCCTGTCGGACCCCGAACACCACCAATCGCGTCCCGATCTAGGGAACGAACCCGCGAAAACTGGAAGCGGCACAAACTCCTCACGTTTCGTTTCAATCTCGAGCGACGCTTAGGAATTGATTTAAGCATTGAAATCTAGACTGCGCCTGACGAGAACCGTCGCCACTCTCGTGCGTAGCGCTAAAAGCAGTAACCGCTCGGGCGAGCCGATCATCAATGTCGGTTCTCATTTCATCATTGCTTATTCTGTCGGCCGTTGGCGAGTTCATTTTCGTATCGTTTGCGCGCTTACCACTTGTTACGCGGGGATGCGGTCGTCCTGCTTTACGGCGACAACAACTCGCTGGCATATTCCGTCAGGCGAGCACGCACCAACGCGCGTCCATGTCGTATCAGGACACCCATTTCAGGCGCACTCAAAGCCTTCAGGTCAGTGCTGATCGCCGAGGCAAAGGCCGCATCACCGTCGCGTTCCTCGCCATGTACACTATCAATTGAAAACCAGAGAGGCTTCGGCCCCTTCTTGGCTTCGTAGGACAACTGAAGGCGTGCGAACTGCAATCCTCTTACCTGTTCCATCAGGATGTTGATCGCTGCTTTCAAAACGATGGTGCCGGATTCAGTGGGGTCGCTACTGACCGCGAAGGGCAGTCCACCGTCACTGACAATGCAGTAGTCCAAAGGATTCCGCTTTAACCGAAGAAGCGGGTTTACGCCCAGGTTGTCATAAACGCCTCCGTCCGTCAGCGTGACATAGTCGGTCAACGAATTTGGGTAAACGTCCGCGTCGATACGAAGGGGAGGGAACACGGGAGGAAAGGCTGAGGATGCAGCGACGGCGCGGCTTATCAGGAAGTCGCTGGCGGCTACAGTTCCACTTTCATGTTCTCCAATCGTCTCTCCGCCGTCCTCTCCATCGGCCAGCGCCCGGCCCGCCACAAAGAAGAACATGTTGCCGGTCGCCAGGTTCGTGGAATTCAAATAGATGCGAGGGCCATTGCGCAGGGAGGACAAAGTCTTGCCGCTAAATAGATCGCGGTCGTAGGTGGCGGCAAGCTTTTCGAGCCGGGTCTCGAATGGGCTCAGGAGGCCACCGACAACCGACGAAATGGCGATCGATTTCGTCATCAGATACTGTTTGAGGTTGCTGAGTACGTCTGGGTCGCCCCAGTGGGTGGCGAGAAACGCCCCGGCAATACTGCCACCACTCACGCAGCTGATGAGATCCAACTTGTCTAGAAGCCGGCGGGATTGGAGCTCGGTGAAGACCCCGAGATGAAACGCCGCCGCTCTGAACCCGCCGCCCGAAAGAGCAAGGCCGATCTTCTTCTCGGTTCCGTCTACCATCACTGACATTGCTGTCTCCTGTTCCCAATATCTGCGAATTGATGATGCCAACGTCGGGATCGGGCAAATTACTCAAGTTGGAAAAGAAGCTCTGCCCAAAGCCCCTGTGGCTCATGTGTCACGGTGACCGGGTTCTCTGGGTCGGTTGGGTTGGTCTGGAACGCGTTCGCTTCTTCTTCTACGATGCCATCTCCGCGTATGATGCGGCCCTTGGTTGACTTTTGCAGGTCATCGTACATCTTCCCGTACGGCATCTTCCATCCCGCTCCCGCTTCGAAGCGACCCTTACCCTGTATCGCTGCAACGGCCTCCACGACGGGAATGGCAGCGGTTAGTCGGGGGTCAGTCATTCGCTTAAGCCCAAGCTCCTTCAGGGTTGCGTTGTGACTTCCATGATGGCCTGCCTTGTAGAAGGTTACCCGGCGCAGCAATTCCTCGGCGGTCACGGGCGCAATGTCCTGCGTGGGCATCCGCGGATAGATCTGGTTGTTCCAGGACAGCCAGTTACCCACTTGAGCATCACCGGGAAAAAGGAGGACTTGCTGGTCGGGTAAAGCGAACGCAAGGGCGAGGCTCGTGTTGTTGGTATCGGAGTCCATTTTGAGCGCCAGTGCTTCCACCGATCCCATCCATTCATCGTCGATTGTTCGCCAACTTTCCCCTGGATCGGTATAGAGCGCGCGAACGCTGCCCTTGGGATAGGCTTCACTCGGTGCCTCGCCGCTCTTGAACGAACTATGGTGTGGACGAGCAAATGGCGTTCCGTCCTTCACCGACACCGGTGCTCCGGCTGGTTGTTGAAGCTCCTTCTGTGCGGCCAGGGTGCTTTCCACGGCTGCGACCGCGTCAACGCGTGTGAGATAGACCTCGCTGTTCTGGCTGGAAGGCGAATCTTTCTTCAGGAGCTTCTCGTCCTTGGGCGGCCCGAGAACGTATGCTCGCAATCCGAACGGGTCCATATTGATCACCTGTCCCGGCGAGAGATACCGCGTGCAGGATGCGCCAACCTTGTCTTTCATCATCTGGATGATTGCGCCCGTGGTCATCCTGCCGCTTGGCTTTTCCTCTTCCGAGGAGTTCGTCTCGTCGGCGATGCCGGCGAACGCTGCCAGCGATAGAACGCTTTTCAAGCGCGGTGGGGTGTCCACCCCTAATGGCCCCGTAAATTGCACCGCCGAGACAAGAGCATCTCGACCCCTGTTGAACCGAGCCTGCAGTTCTTTCGCCTGATCGTCGTTCGGATCCTCGGTCCAGGCGAGCCAAAGCTCACCTATCTCCAGGTTCTTGTCGAGGAACGCGTTTCTTTTGACGGCAAACCCGCAAAGATGGTCGAAATGCTCGTGCGTGAGGATCAATAGATCAATTCGATTTCCGACCGTATTTATTAGGTCATCAACAATGTTTGAGATTTGCTGGCGGCCCTCGACGACTTCCGCAAGCTTGAGGGCACCAACTTGGTCGACAATCTTCTTGTCGAGGATATCGACAAGGTTTGCGCCGGACGGAACGTTTTGGAGGACGCCGCAATCTATGAGGATCTTCCGGACTTCCTCATTGCCGTCCTTGACAACCGTCGTTTGGAGCAGGAAGCAATCGCCAAGAATCCCACGGTACATCCTGATTTTCACGGACTTGAGCTTGGACATGTCATCCTCCGCGATGGACGAGAGCAAAGGGCTCGCTGGCCCCGGAAAGGTTGTCGGACTCCGTATAGGCGAATCCTAGCTGGCCAATACCTTGATTGACGAGGAAGCTCCGCTGTGCGTCGAGTCGATCGTCGTCGGTGACGCGCTTGCGAATGGCGTAGCGGAGGTTCCGTTCCCGGAGATCGAATATCAGCGTTGCACCGCCGCGGAACGTGAATTCTTCCGGCAGAGGATCGCTGCCCGCAGGCGGACTGTCTTCGCGTTTCTGGACGTCTGGATCGGCGAAGCCCCGCCTTTTCTGCGTGACCTCGATGATTAGCTGTCTTAGGTCCTGTCCATCGGGGCCCGTGCGCCGTGTGGTCCTGACGGAATGGATCTCGATCCCTGGGCTAGTTCTGTTTTTCTGATTTGGTTGACTGAAGATGGTCTCCCGGTTATCGCCCGGAACCAGGTTGCGCCGGAATACGACGCCGCAGACCTCCTGCCATTGTGCATCCTTAGATTCGCCTTGGCCCCGCGGCGACATATTCTCGCCCGGTTGGTCGTCCGATTTCATCATCCACTCCCAGACGGCCCGTGCGTTTTTATTCGCAACCTTGATCGCCTCTTCGCGGCGGAATTTCGGTTCGAGGTCGAGCTTTACGAGATCATTGTCGACCGAGAGGATGTGCAATGGTGTTTCCCAAAGCAGACTGTCGGACGCTAGCGAAAGGCAGTCCTTCGGCATAATGCAGCGCCTGCGGAAGCCCTCGATCATCGCCAGACGGTAGCCCAGCACATCGTCGGGAACGAGGTCTTGGTCAGCCGTGATGATAGCTCGCAGGAAGTCTCCAAATCGGACATCCACGGGGGGCAGGTAATCGAGAGCCCGGATGCACATCCGCATGACGTGGTCAGCCGCCTTGTTGGCCTCTCGCGTCAACCTCGCCACCAGGTCGGGGTGTAGGTCTTGCCCGCGTTCGGCATTCGGTCGAACGCCCGCGATGCGCATGAGATCGGCTGTCCTTTTTTGATAGATCGACAGGAAGGCGTCAAAAACCGCAGCGACGAGGACGGCACCTCTCTCGTGGGGTTCTGTCATGTCGTCAGTGAGCACGATCGGTTTGTCCTGGCCGGCCTGTTTGTCGATGGCTTCCCGAAGAGCTCCTTCGCGTCCTGTCGCGTCGCCGAACTGCTTTGCGAGGCCGCTCAGGAGTGAGCGGTTATCTAGCCGTCCTCCATCCTTCGCGATCTGCGTGCGTACGGCCTCCTCGAGAGTGAAGTGGGAAAATAACGCAACGATATCGGCAAACGCTTCGTGGAACGCGAGGCTATCCGGACTTGTGGGTTCGGCAAACCGGCGATGCAATCCATCGAGAATGGCATGTGTCATTTCGTGAACGATGATGTCGTGAGACAGAGCCGTAAATACCCAGCTTGCTCCGGCACTCTGGGAGTTGGCTTTGAAGTATCCAAAAAGCAATGCTTTTTTTTCGCGACTATAATAGGCGTTTGGCTCGCGCAGAGCATGAGGATATATGCGCAATTTAGGGACAGGTTTGTAGATGTTGCCCTCGGGCGTAACTTCCTTTTTAGGTGCCCAAAACACACGACGGCCGAGGGCTCGTTCGAACGTCCGGATGGTCTTCATGGCGACGGCGAAAACCATCTGCTGATGAAACCGCGGATCACCTTCCGATGGAGCCAGCCCGTCTTGTGCAAGGAGATAGGGATTGTCGAGATCGACGGCTTCGTAGAACTGTCCGCTAACGGGATCGACATCTATGACTTCTAGGTAATCGTTGACCGGGCCGGGTTGAAGAGCTTCTTCATAGGCGCGTTCCCAAGGCAGCTTAATTGTCGCGACGTTGACGCCGGCGGTGTCCATTCTAGTGGATGCCTGTGGATCGAATGCGTATACGCGCAGCCGACGCATCGCCGGCTTTTGATAGGTCCCCTCGGCCACGGATTTGTCCTCCATTGCTCATCTCGCGCATCGACGACGCAGTTCGCAAAATCGGTCTACTCTCCTCAGCGGGAGCCCACGTCGCCTTCACGTGTCAGCCGCACTTGCCAACGTGCGCACCGGCCGCCGAAACGCTACTTCGTGAGACCGTAGCGCCCACAGGCCGTCTCAGAGAGTCGGAAGCGCCAGCAGACCTCCGCTGGCACTCGCAATCGCTTTGTTGATCGCTTTCCAAAGGACTGCCACCGCCGCATTCCACACTTGCTCCACCGTCAATATCGTCAGAGCCGCGATGTCTCTTGCCAAGCTCCGTACCGAGCTCGCCAACTGATCAGCGAACATATCCCGTAATTCGGCATCGTCCCGCAGCGCGCCAACAGCACTGCTTTCCGCAATCCAAGCCGCCTGTTGCACCATCATCTTGGATTGAGCGGCAGCCAAACCCGAAATTTGGCTCCAGCCTTTCTTTGCCTGCTTCTGAATGGCTTTGACGAGCGCGGCTTCGGTCGCGCCGACGTCGAAATCAACTGCCATTTGCGCCCCCTGACCGTTGCAGCGCCGACTCGAATGCGAGGACGCGGCCCATTTCGATTTCATATTGATTCTTAAAGCCGCCGGCACCGTTGAACCCGGACACAAGTTCGCTGGTGAGCTTCCCGCGCTTGTGGGTGTCACGCATGCTCGTCAGCAGCATTATGATCTGCTCGAGGTGATCGGGTGTTGGATTGACGCAATTGTCAGGTTGGGTTCCGCAAACGGTCTTGAACGGTGGGCTCGCGAGAAGCCTGGCACTCAGTGGAGGGGTCTGTCGGTTCAGTGTCGTGACCCTGACTGCGGAAAAGCCGCCGATAATCTGCGCGTACGTCTCCTGGTAGTTTGAGAAATTCTGTGCGGTCCCGCCAGCCGACAGCGAGGCAAACAAAGTTTCCGTCTTCACGTTAAGGTCGCTCAGCGTTGCGAAGGCAAGCTTGTCGTATTCCGGCGAGAGCTGGACCGAACAACTTGTGACGGCGCATAGTAAAAGGGCGCGAAGAAGGACTGTGAGCACAGCGAACGTATCGTGTAACCACACTGTTGGCGTCGCGGAGCGTCGGCAGTTGTCCAACTGCAGGTACATCGTCCCCTCCAAATCCGGAACTAGCAGCCGCCCTCTTCAAGAAGTCCCGAACTTGAACAGGTTAGAGTGTTTAGCTGCAAAACGCAATAAAAAGTTGCATTGTGGCTTTGTGATTGGAATTACGCTGCGGTAAACCGAGGGCCATCTCAATTGGTAATGCCCTTCGGCGAAAGAACTCCGCTTCTTTCGGTGGGATTTCGGATGATGAAGAGCGGAACACGATCTCGAAGAAGTGACGGGCGGAACGAACAACAATAAAGAATTACATGGTGCGGCGGCTAATCCAGTATGTTCACTGTTAAAGTGATGTAATATTGGTTTTGACGCCGGTGCAAATATCGAAAACGCTAAGAACATCTGATGAAGATACTAAATTTATAATTAACGAAATCTTTGTTCTCAGAAGGTTGTAGAAAATAGAACCATAAGAATGCGAGGAGAGTTTTGGGATGGAGATCGATATTGTACCTGGCGCGAATGTAATGCGTGGTATCTGTCGTCATAACGGGCGAGTTAAATTCGACAAACTGGCGCAAGCCGGGATTGTCGGAATTATACAAAAGGTACCCAAGGGCAGTCGGGTGCTGATCCAACGTACAAGTCCAACAAAGAAAAGCCCTCGGTGAAGGGTTGTTATGGGGCGCTTACCACTTCGCCACGGGAGGTGACGGGTTGAAGCAAGCGCAACGTTGCGTTTCCGTTGTCGAAGACTTCGATAAGACGCTACTGGTGCTCGACTTTGAGCCGAATCCGACGGCCCCAGCATGGGCCTCGAAGAGGCGAGGTCGGAGGGCATTTGTCACGCACGTCAAAGAAGCCACTGGCCGCTACGCGGGATTTTATTCCGGCCACTACATAAAGCAGTTACTCGGGATGAGCAGAGATCCCGTGTTACCCATGCGGCAGCTTTAGCAAATCCCTGTGAGCCGGATCATTGGAAGAACGAGGTTAGATGTAGCGTATCCACCGCACGAAACGCCTCAGCGTGAGGTTCTCGCAAGCTAGGGCACTTAGCGCGTCCTACGGAGCGCCGCCCGCTATATTCGCAGTCGGCATCGGTTTAATCGTCCCATCACCGCGTGCCGCCTCGGTGTCGCCCGGGATGAGATAACCCTCCTCGGGATCGACGGCGTTCAGCAGATATAAGTAAGCTAGAGCGGGCGACATCGTCCGCTTCGGGAAATAGGACGCGAACAGGGCCGTCGCCGTAGAACGGTGAGAGAATATCTGGTAGACCCGGGTTTGGACGAACTGTACAAGTTCGGGGTCGCTCCTATTCACGAGAAGCGCGTACGGTTCATAGGTCAAGTACTCAGCGCCGCTTGGCTGCTCAACGACGCACGGCGTATTCCGCGAATTCCAACTTTGAAGCTTCCCAAGTATAAGTTCGCGGTCGCCCATATAAATATGTCGAAGTCCCGTGCTCCCCGTGCAGAACCATCTGATGAGATCCTGGTGACTCTCCATCGGACAGAAATGATACTCCCGCCATGACCTCCGTGCAGAACTGGCCGGAGAAGTGACTTTGATGGATGACGGACAGGCGGGATCGGTCGCGGCCTTTTCCACTTGCTCCAAATTGGTCGGTTCAAACGCCTTTCCGCACGCTTTGATCTGCTCGCCGCCGTCGCTGGTCGGAGGCGGACACAGAGCCTTGATCGCGTCCAATAGATTTTTCGCAATTTCTTGTGACGGTAGAGGGGGGAGCGGGAACACCTCCTGAGTAGGCTGGATAGTGATCCCTACGAGGACCTGGGCATTCTCCAGCGCGTTGTTTAGTGTGATCTCGGCGCGCTTGCGGTAGGTGTCGTTCAACCGCAGCATCTGGATGCTGCGTTTCGCCGCAGCAAGCGCATCGAGGAATCGACACCGTTCGTACATGGCTTTGCGTTGGGTGGGCGCAAGGGCCTTGAAGAGATCGACCTGACAGCTCTTAAGCGCTACATCCGCGGCGGTTGTCGCTGAAACGTATCCGATGGCGACGTCGCCACTTTGCGTGGTTGGATCCCGTGACGATCTGTCGAGGTAAGAGACGCCGGAGGCAAAAACGATGGGAGAGTAGATGCTCTTCTGGCTTCGGTCGCGTAGGCCATCTTCGTCGTCGTCTCCGTCATCGCCGTTCGCGCTCAACGACGACCGGGAAAATCGCATGGTGACTGCGTCGCAAAGAACCTGAATCGGTTCCTTCTTGTTAATGGTTTCTCCGTTCACCAGCTTGAAGCGCTCGGCTGCCGTAACCGACTGCTCCTGTATCTTGTACTTTGTCCCCTCGAATATCTCATGACACAGGTCGGCCAGATATCCGATGTGGTGCGGCTCCTGATCGCCGTCGTCGACAAGGTACGAAAACGGCTCGACGTCGTCGCGAAAGCCGACCCTGATGTCCTGCGCGAGAAGTGGCATCGTTGTAGCGACTGCGCTCGCCAGGATGACCGTGCAGGCTAGCCCAGCGCGCGGATAGACCGCGCGCAAACGAATCCGGCTTGGACCCGGCCCGCCGAGTACCCAAGTGGAGAGGAAGACTAAAGCGGTCAGTATTAAACGGCTGAGAGTGTCCGACCGTCTGCTGCACTCCGCTGTCGCAAAGGTGGACAGCTTCAAACATGCGTCGGGCCAGGTCGGATCCCAAAACCTGCCGTGCCAAAGGGACAACAAGGACACCAAACCCGCGCACACCAGAGCATAGGGCAATGCGGACCGGCCTTGCGCGCGTGCATCCGCTGCCAAAAGGCAGACAGGAACCATAGGAACCACTGTGATGGCTAGCGTCGGGTAGTAGAGCATGAAAGGGTTCGGGCCACTAAAGAGCAGTGCGTTGAAGTAGTTGGCGTTCTGCGCGATGTAGAAGGCGCGCAGCAAGGCCACTCCCACCAGTCCGAGCAGCGACCCGGCGAGTGCAAGTCCGAGACATCCCATCATTTGCGACAAGCGGGAAGAACGGCGATAGCCGCTCCAGGAATGTGCCCCTGCCCAGTCCTTGGTATCCCATAAATACTGGCGCAACGAAAATGCCGCGAGAAGGGGAAGCCATGTCAGGGAAGCGATTTTTAAAGTTTCCAGAAGTGCGGTGAGCAAAACCCCGGTTAGATTTGTTGTCTCCACATACTGGCCTACAAGTTCTTGCACGCCCTGCCACGCGCTTGCGGCGAAAAGAATGAAGACCGGAATAAGCAACACCAAAAGCCCGGCTTCGGGACCACTGCCAACCGCATCGGGGCGGTCTGTTTCCCACAGCAGATCCGCGAGAGCGTCGATGGGGCGAGCATGATCCAGTGTCGATGTCTTCGGAGGTTGCGGAAAATCGGGGTCGCGCTCAAGGAAAATGGCGAGCAGGCTAACCAATTCAAATCGAATAGCCGCGGCCTGTTTGATCACGTTGGAAAGATAGTCGTCGAACCGCGTTTGACTCACTTCGGTCTCGGGCTTTCCTTGTTCGACGCTTTCCCGCAACCGACGCTGCAGTTCATTTAGCAGATGATCGGCGGCATCGACGAATTTGCTCTCGGTTTCCCGTACGCGAGTTGAAACCTCGGCCCCCGGCCAGCTTCCGCGGGCGGTCTTCGCCCAAACCACCAAAAGCTCGATTTCGGAGAGGAGAGAGAGCAGTTCCTCATATCGAGATACCCGTTTCTCCAACAACCGCTTGGCTCGGTCATTTGCCTCGATCTGGATTTTCCAGTTATCGCGGTACCGGCTCAACAACTCGGAAAGCGAGCCCGCGCTTCTATTTACCCGCTCCTTGTGAGTGTCCTCGGTACTGCGAACCGAAGGTTCCTCCAGCGTTGCAATGAGACTGCGTGTGGTTTGTTCGAGGCGGACGGGGATTCCGGCGGCCCGGAATGCGCGATTGCGAAGCCATTCCTCCGCCAGCCTCACGGGTGGAAGCAGATCGGCAAGGCCCGCGAAAGCGAAAGCCAGGGTGAGCGGCCATTGCGGACTGTCGAATTTCAGTTCGGCAACGTCCACCGAGATGCCCGCGACGGGTATCATCTGCGTCGCCTGGAAAATCAGCTTTCCGAAGAACGTGAGCGATATGTACAGGATGAGCATCGCGCCGGCATAAATGAAGTACGCTCTCAGAAGTGAATGTTGGCCGCCGAGGTCCGTTGGCTCGAACTCCCGGAGTGCTTCGGACTCAGAGTTAATGTTCTTTCCCCGACTCCGGAACCGCTGCCAGGAAAAGAACGCGACAAAAATGCAGCCGAACGCGAACGCGTAGAGGAAGCCCGGTGCGAACTTGACGCCCATCATCGGAACCTGCGGCACGTCGCTGATACTAAGGCCCTGATACTTCCAAAGGGACCACGGGATGTCGGCAGGCCACGAGTTATCCATCCGCGCCCTCCGATGACCGTAGTGTGCGTAAGCTCCAGACCATTATTGATATGCTGGCAAGTGCTGGCCGAATTGGCTAGCAACGAGCCACATTCGGGTCACAGGGTCCTGCCACCGCGGACGGCGAAACAGCAGCTCCCGCCGATAAACAGAGACCCAAAGCGATGAGAAGAACAATAATACGCATCGTATCCTCCCTAATTCCCTTTAAGGTAGCATATGTGCCCCTCGGATGGAAGAGGCTCTCATGCGTGCGAAAGCGCGACGATAGCTCAAAGCTGCTGGTATGTAACGGTTGTGACGTTGTCTGAAGGTCGCTTCGCGGCAAGAGACTACTATCTTGCATTGAATTAGAGAAAGATTAATTGGCCTAGGCCGCCTTCGATGCGATTTGGCGAAGTTGTCGTTCGCAAAAATGGGTCGCCGGATCGTGCTACCAATCCATATTTGCGGCGTTATCGATTTCATCGCTCATCGCTCATCGCTCATCGTTTCGGCAAAACGCGTCATTTCCATCGGCGAGGCCATGGCAGGAGCGTAAGTTCCGTCTCTGGCAAACAACAATACCGTCGGCAAGTCGTAGTCCTCGATGTGAACCTTTGCCGCTGCTCTCGAGCCCTCCCAGAGATGAATCATAAAATCATCGATGAGATTTAAGGCTGAGCCGACGTCCCAAGAGGTGGTCGTGGCAAACGAAAAAGCCCGAGAGCCAATCGGATGCGGAAGCACAATGGGAACAGCGCCAGCAGGGGAATGGAAATGAAACGCTTCGCCATCCTTGCCAAAGGAACCATGGGCAACAAAATTCCGGAGATGCTTCCACGTAACGAGCAGATGATCGTAGAAGCGCTTGGTCTTGGGATCATCCACGTCAAGCGCGGCCCGAAATTTGGCTGCCCAATCCGCTTCTGCTGTGCGGGTAACATCCTCGGCCGTTGTTACATTGCCGCGGAGAACGGCAAGGTGGATAAACACGTGCTCGGACCAACTAAAGAAAGCCTCAACCGCTGCCAGTCCCAGCCACTTGGCCTCCTTTCGCATTTGAAAGCTTGGGCGGGAGAATTGTGTCCACGTTCCGCCGGCTTCGTTCGTCCCTCGCGTCTCAATCACTTCCTTCGATCTGAGGTCAGCTTCACCAGATTTCTCTCTATGAAGGTCGCGCAGAAATCTAAAGCGCGCCAAAAGATCCGCGCTTTTATTCAAGACACTGACAGCAGAGTCCCGGATCGCGCTTTCGGCCATCCATTCGAAAAAAGGTGCGGCGGCTTTGACCGCTTTCTGAATACGGATGGCTAGCTTCTTTGCGGCTGACTGGGACACCTCGTCGTTCTGGCCGACAATGCGAAGGCCGAACTTTACGAATGTAATGAAGAGTGGAATTCCATCGATTTCCACTGGAATAGACCGGCAACCTTCTCCTCTTGGCCGAGGTCGGCGAAGCCAAGCAATTCAACGAGGGCAAAATAAATGAAATGCTGGGGAGGAAGCATAGCACTGCTAACCAGCGTGTGCCCCGAAACCCTACGCGAAGCGAGCTCGGCGCGGCTGAGCGGCCTCACCGAACCCAACGCTCTCAGCACTTTGTCGCGGACTGGATGCATCGTCGGGACGAGGAGCTCGCTCATGGTGCCCAACCGCCTAATGAGCGGACCGATCAGCTTGGTCGCCAGACCAAAATGCATTCCGGCCGCAGGGGTGCCAAGAACCGATGATGTTGTTCTGTTGAGAAGATCCCATCAGGGTTTCCCTTTTCCTAGTGTCGGCCGCATTTGGTATAGGCACCGATGAACTCCAATACATGCACGATTTAACGACGCGTCCGTCCACATAGATTCCAATTCGGGCGATCGATACCGCGAAATAGACTCTCGACAACAATCGTTTCTCGACGCAATCGCATTGCGCGTCCAAGGTCGCATTTTTTGGACCGAAGCATCCTCCGACGCAGCCCTAGCAAGCTAAGACCGACAATTCCCGAAAAATGGCGTTAGTTTGCCGAAGTGAAAGGTCGGCCTTAAAATCTACAGGTGCACATCGGTAAAGGATCACGAGTAGGACGTTCTGAAGTCGCGCAAAAGTAATGTATTTCAATATCTGTAATATTTACGCATTTGATGAAGCCTCCACTGCTCTTATAAAATGTATCAAAAAGCTCCATCCAAAGTATTGCCGATGCAAGCAGTGCTTGTTATAATTACACGTTACATTCTTATTGCCCTCCGATAATTAACGTTCGAGGAGGGCGCTGGATACCGTCCAAGATGTTCGCGACATGTTTGGATGTTTGCTTTTTCGTTCTTGCAAGCAGTTAGCCGCCCAGCGGCACCTTTCCGAAGCCTAATGTTCCGCGCGGCACGGGCTTGTCGGAAGTAATGGCGCGCGACCTTAAGCGATATTCGCGGTGTTAAATTTTCTTCCGAACCTGCGCATGCAGTGGGGACCACTTCCCGTTTGAGGTCTCGGATCGGCGTACCGGGACTGGAGAACTCCCGAATATTGGGAGTTCGTACCCACTGGTAATGCCGGGCGTCGTCGCCGGGCGCGAGGGCCATGGCGTTTGCGGTTTCGCTTGGGGAACACAGGAGAACAGCTCGACTTCGTTGAAGATTGATTGGGAGCGTTATGAAGCAAACAGGGCAAGACATCATCGACGTCGATCACTGCCGAAGGGGCGAAGGGTGGTGGGTAATCGGCGCAGCCAGGCCCGTTCACGATGCAAAATGGCATGGTTTGCGTGCCTATGCGAACCCTCAGTCCCCGGCTGTCCACCAAGCATATCCCGCCCCTTGTTTTCAGCCCAAGAGCCGTGGGACACGAATGCTTACAAAGACATTTGTGTACGCCTCCGTTGCTCTCTCGATTGGATCGGTCGGGTCCCCGGCATCTGCAGAGCAGACGTTGACCGGATATGCCCAATCTACCCAGCTCCTGACGCAACTCCTTGGTCTGCTCGTGGTTGCGGCTGTCCTAGAGTCCGCGCTGACCACAATCTTTCAATGGCGACTGTATCGCGAATTTTTCAACGGCCGCGCCGTCAAGACATTGGTGATGATAGGCGTGAGCCTCGCGGTGGTGCGCGGGTTCAACTACGACGTATTCGCCAAGGTAATGGGGGATGCTGGAGGGCTCGGCGCGACATCGCGAACATCCCAGGTTCTTTCGGCGCTCGTGCTCGCAGGCGGGAGCGCCGCAATCTATCAACTGCTTGTTAGCCTCGGCTTTCGAAATCCCGTCGAACCACCGAAATCCCAGCCCAAGCCTCCCGAAAACCTTGCGTGGGTTTCGATCAAGGCGATACGAAAGCACGCGATCGGCGACATACGCATCCATGTCGACGAAATTACAGCTCCGACCTCAGAGATGGCCGCTACGCCAGCACTCTCGGGCACGCTAGGCACTCGCACCTTCCAAGACCGCATGCGCGGAGTGTTTTTGGCGGATTCCATGCGCTTCCCGGCATACGGAGGTCACACCGTCAAGGCGAATACGGTCTACCGGATCACCGCTAGCGCCCAGAAGGCGGGCGATGGCTCGGGCGGTCCGCCCGTTGAATTCCAGAAGGAGATCTTCACAGGCAGATTTGAAAGCCGAGCGATCATCGATTTCGTCTGCGACGTGTAGACAGGCATCACGGACGATCGTTTTTTCGGCCGCTTCATGCCGAGGAACCGCTCCTCGTTGCGCTTGGCCTTGGAGATGACGCCCTAGTCCACTTTCGTCTTTGGCTTGTGGCAGCACTCCACACCGAGGAGTTTGCCGTCGTCCGCCGTCAGCTTCCGGGACTTGTCGACCTGGAGCGCGTCCGCAATCGTGTGATCGATGTGATAGGGCTTTCTTGCCGAGGACATGGCCACAGCGCTCACACGAGACCACGCCTTCACGAGCTGTTCGGAGAATGATTTCGGCTTTCACTTTCCTGGAAAACTCGCGGCGCTTCACTCATCGATGCTCCTGAAGGAAATGCCAATCCTTTTAGAGCCCACCTTGGCCGAACACTCTCCGGGTTGTATCATTCGCAGGTTCGTCTTCCAGAACAGGTCGAGGGCGCGAAGATGGAAAGGGAAAGCCGGGACCGTCGTTTTTTTTGGCTTGCTTTGATTGGCTCCTACGCAGCGCTGGCGGGTGTATTGGCCGTCGTATTTTGGCAGGCGGGTCTTTTGCGCTCGGCCTGTTCCCCCAATGAAGAGCATTGCTTCAGGGAATGGGTTGGTGCGCTTAGCGGATGGGCAGCGGCCGTAGTTGCCGTACCGACAATCTTGTTCCTCTCTCGTCAGGTTCGAGACGCACAGAAACATCACAGACAATCGATTTATTTCCAGATGCGGCAATCGAGGGGATTGGCTCGTCAACTGATACGTTCGGCAAATGATCTTTCCACATATTCGCAAGGCTATCTCCCGGAGGTGCGTAGCCGTGCCGGCGCATATCCTGACACCGTAGAGACGGCTTTGGTCGACCTCCGAGGATTGCATGGCAAAGTCGGCGCCAACGTATTCCGGTGGATGGAGGAAACTATTGGAGCTGCGTCCTATTCCGTCGGTCAAATGGTGGCGGATATTGAAGCGCAGATCACGAAGTTGGAGAAGGATAGCGGCTATCTGGCTGAATATCGCACCGGTTTGGAAAAGGGCGACTTTACTCTGACGCGTATTTGGGATGACCCAGCCTGGTTTGCGGCAGAGTGTATCGGCATCGCAGAGCGATACCTCACAGATACCGAGAGTATGGTCGAGCCTGAAAACATCCTGCATCGTCTTTAGATCGCTCATGCGCGCAGTGCTTGAGTTCGTCGAGCGTAGATTCGCGGTGTGGCTGCGGTAGTCGACGCAGATCTTCGGGATGATGTCGATGTCAGCCATTGTCGCCTCGCAGTTCGTCGACCATGCAGCCGAACACCTCGGCGTAAAACTCGAGCGCGATACCCAACGAAGTCTCATTGTTGAAGGTCGCGCGCATGGACCGTGAAATTGTCTTGGCCTTCTCCTGAGCCGGTGCGGTGGGGAGGGCCAGGGAATGAAGCGGAACCGTTTTACGGACGAACAGATCATCGGCATTCTGAAGGAGCACGAGGCGGGCACGCCGGTCTCGAAGCTTTGCCGCAAGCACGGCGTCAGTCATGCCAGCATCTACAAGTGGAAAGCCAAATTCGGCGGCATGGATGTGTCCGAGGCCAAGCGGCTGAAAACGCTGGAGGACGAGAACACGAAGCTGAAGCGGCTCCTGGCGAATGCCATGCTCGACAATGCTGCTTTAAAGGACCTTTTGGGAAAGAAGTGGTGACGCCCGCAGCCCAGCGGAACGCTGTCACTCATCTGGTGAGCCACCATCAGATGAGTAAGTAGTGTTGAACGGCGGGCGTGAAAAGCCATGTTCACCTCAATCAATTAAATAACTATTTAGATACAAAAATTTATCATGCATTTTCCTATGGTTAGCATGATTTCTCTGAAGTTCCACTGCCTTTCCAAGCTTGACAGCCACTGAGTTTCGCTGTCTGCTTCGACCAGAGGAGACCGCGCAGGGCTCAAGACTGCACGCTAGAAATTTCCAGGAGGACATTGCTGTTATGTTGAGATTTGCCGTCGTCGGGATCGATCATGGGCACACGTTTGATCATGTGAAGGGCCTGCTTGCGGCCGGTGCCGAGTTCGTTGGATACTGCCCTCAGACCTCAGTGCCAGCGCTCTTGGAAAACTTCAAGAAGACCTATCCGAATACGCCGCAGATCGATCGCGAGAGGATCTTCGCTGATCCTTCGATCGACGTGATCTGCATCGCCGCAATCCCGCGCGACCGCGCCGGATTGGCCGTCCGTGCGATGAAGGCCGGCAAGGATGTCATGACCGACAAGCCAGGCGTGACGACTTTTGCCCAACTCGAGGAAGTCAAGCGCACCGTCGCCGACACCGGTCGCATCTTTTCGATCTGCTTTTCCGAGCGCCATTGCGTGCGATCCGCTGTCAAGGCGGGCAAGCTCGTCAAGGAGGGGGCGATTGGCACGGTGATCCAGACGCTCGGCATGGGACCGCACAGGCTGCAGTTGCCCACACGCCCCGCCTGGTTCTTCGATCCGGAGCAGTTCGGCGGCATCATCGTGGATATTGCTTCGCATCAGGTCGACCAGTTTCTCTTCTATACGGGCTCGACCAGCGCGGAGGTTGTCGCAAGCTCGGTCGGAAACTTCGGCATGTCCGACAAGCCGGCCTTTCAGGATTTCGGTGAGGTGCTGCTTCGCTCGGAGAAAGCCTCGGGCTATGTGCGGGTCGACTGGTTCACCCCTGAGGCGCTGCCGACCTGGGGTGATGGTCGCCTGACCATCCTTGGGACCGAAGGCTACATCGAACTGCGCAAATACATCGATATCGCCGGACGCCCCGGCAAGGACCACCTCTTCCTCGTCAACGGCACGGAGATGACGCACATCGATTGCAGCGGCGAAAAGCTCGACTATTTCGATGCCTTCGCCGCCGACGTGCGCGACCGTACGGAGACGGCGATGTCCCAGGCTCATGTTTACGAAGTCTGCCGCCTTTCGCTGGAAGCACAATCAAGGGCAGCGCGCCTGGGTCATCGTTGAGGAATCCGCCATGTCCAAGAAGTTTCGTGTCGGCATCATCGGAGCGGGGATCGCCTCGCGCCACCTGACAGGCTTTGCCTGGAACAAGGATCTGTTTGAGGTTGCGGTCCTTTGTTCGCTGGACGAGGAACGCGGCCAAGCGCTTTGCGAGGAGTTTGGCATTCCCGAATATACCCAGGATGCCGAGACGATGATCGCTCGTGCGGATCTTGACATCATCGATATCTGCACCCCGCCAAGTTCGCATTTCGAGCTCTGCCGCAAGGCAATCGAGGCGGGAAAACATGTCATCTGCGAGAAGCCACTTTTCGGCTCTATCGCCGAAGTGGACGAGATGGCCAGGATCGTAGCGCGCGCCGAAGGTCCGCAACTGATGCCGATATTTCAGTATCGGTATGGCTCGGGACTTCAGAAGCTGAAAATGCTGATCGATCTAGGTCTGACTGGGACGCCGTTCCTCACCACGATCGAAACACATTGGTGGCGCGGCCCCGACTATTATGCCGTCCCGTGGCGCGGAAAATGGGTGACCGAGCTGGGCGGCGGTCTGCTTGGTCACGCGATCCATGCGCATGACATGCTGAACTATGTTCACGGCGCCTGCGCCGAAATCTTTTCCTACGGGGCGACACTCGTAAACCCGATCCAGGTCGAGGATACGGCAGCCCTTTCGGTAAAGATGAAGAACGGCTCGCTGGCGACGCTGTCGATGACACTGGGCTCACGGAAAGAAATTTCGCGTCTGCGGTTCTGCTTTTCGGATCTCGTCGCGGAAAGCATTCTCGAGCCCTACACGATGGGCCGGGACCCCTGGAGCTTCGTTGCCGGGACCGAGGAGCATCAGCAGCGTGTCGATGAGGCGCTGGCCGGCTATGTGGTCAAGGAAGACGGCTATACCAGACAGTTCGAACTGTTCCACCATGTGCTGACATCGGGAGGCGAGCCGCCGGTGACGTTGGAGGATGCTCGCAACTCACTGGAGCTCGTCACCGCGGCCTATCATTCGCAGCGCACCGGCAAGCCGACACCGCTGCCGATTCTTTCCGATCATCCGCTCTACCATTCCTGGTTGCCGGACGAAGAGCGGCGTCTGGCGGCCGGGGCCTGATCCATGATCAAGAGCTTCGAGCATGTCGGCATGGTCACCGGCGACATGGACAGGTCACTGGCCTTTTATCGCGACCTCCTGGGTCTGCGCCTTCATTTACGAAAGACGATGGCAAACGGCACTGAAGTGGCATTCCTGGATAGTGGCAATGGCATGCTTGAGATTTTTGCGCCGCCCGGCGGCGCGGGGCCTGCCTCTGATCTTCCAGCCGCAACATCGGGCGTGCTGCACATTACCTTCCTTGTCGATAACGTCGATGAAAGCTTCGCGAAGCTTGAGGCTGCCGGAGTGGCAATCAAGGAGCGACCGCGTCCCGCCGTAAATTCGGAGGTGCTGGACCGGGTGGCATTCCTTCGCGACCCCGATGGTATCATCGTCGAGCTCGCCGAACGCCGTGATGAACGGAAGCTCGACTGATCGCAAACGAGACGGCCCCCGAAGCTTATTTTTTGCACTGCGGTAACGACTCCGTAATGCTCGTTTGTCAGCCTGAAGGCAACAATACGTTCGTTCACGGCTGGGCTTGTTATGTCACGCAGCAAAGATGACTGGATCAATCAGCGCGCTTACGCACTCTGGGAAGCCGAAGGACGGCCGGAGGGGCGCGGTGGCGAACATTGGCAGCAGGCGGCACGCGAGTATCAGCAGCTCGAACTGACCAGGGCCTCGGTCGACGGCAGCGACCTCATCGAGCGGCTGCGGACCATGCGCCGCTTGATGCACCCGAACGACGTTGAAATCGGCGTCGGTGTCCGCGCTTCGGAGCAAAAGGCATCTGCCTGAGTAGCACCCACCTTATGGCAGAACCTGGAAGAATGGGTGCGCTGCAGGGCCTCTCGCGGTGTATGTCGCTTCGAGAAAGGCGCGCCCTACCTCGGCCGGCGAGTCGTGATGGTGGTATTCGGCCGGTAGGCCCCTGGCAGTGCGTTCCAAGTCAGAATACGAGGCCAATTTGCTTCGTCAGTTGCAGTGATCCGCATATGACGCTTCACAGGTGTTCTGGCCTTGACTTGCCGTGACCGCAAATGGCACGGTAGCGACACCTGAATTTGATCAGCGGGTTACATTTTCATCGAGCACCCATTGCGGATCATATCACTCTCCAGCATTCCCCCTCGGTTCGCCAAGCTCGCTCCGACCCTAAAGAGTCTCGTTGATCAGATCGGCCCGATCAACGAAATACGGCTCTACATTCCAAAGCGATATCGGCGGTTTCCGGAGTATGACGGGTCACTTCCTGCCGTTCCTGACGGGATTACGCTTGTGCGTCCCGACGATGACATGGGACCGGCGTCCAAGGTGCTTTTTGCTGCCCGTGAGTTTCGCGGGAAGGACGCACAGATCCTCTTTTGCGACGACGATAAGGTCTTCGAGCCCGACTGGGCCTCGCGACTATTCCTGGCGCAGAAGGAGCGGCCGAACGAGTGTGTCGCGCTGGTCGGTAAAGATGTTCCGAGAGCCTTTGCAACCTCGACCCCGTTTTTACCTAGGGCAGTGCGCAAGCGAAAGCTAACGTTGGCGCTTCGAGCCCGCAGGCTTCACTACAAGGTCGCCACGAAGGTTTTCGGGGCTGAGGTGCGCCGACCGATGCCGACCCTCATAGAAAGGGGCGGGTATGCCGATATTTTCCAAGGCCTCGGCGGTGTTGTCGTCCGGCCCGAGTTCTTCGACGATCTGGCCTACGACATTCCAAACGTTCTTTGGACGGTCGACGACTATTGGCTGTCCGGCATGCTCGCGGTCAAGGGGATCCCGATTTATCTTCCTGCCGGGCTCGCCGAGCCATTTTCGACCGGCGCCCATGAGGTTTCTTCGCTCTACAGGGCAACGATTGAGGGTGCAAATCGCGCCGAAGCCAACCGTCGATGCATTGAGTATATGCAGGAGCATTTCGGTATCTGGCGGTGATGCCTGTGGAGAGCGCCACCCAAGCGCCTTCTGCCATTCAGGAGCCAGCGTCTCGATCTCGATCGGCTTGTCATCTTCTGAATGCCAGAAATGCCACTCTCGCCGACGATCATTGCCGTCCAAGCTCAGGTCGAGAAAATTGGTCCGGGGATCGGTCATGGTTCTCTCCTTTTCAGGATAACAGCAGACGGGCGCGGAATCTTCTGCTCGCACATATGCGAGTTAGCGGTTAAGGTCGCGCATGGAAAAGCTCCTGATCGCGATTTCTCTCGTATGCATTGCCATCGGCATAGGGGAGCTGATTTTCTCTGTGCCTCTTTTCTTCGAATGGGGTCCTGGAGAGAACTGAGCGGATCGCTGCGTCAAAGTTCACCAGCAGTGCTGACTAGAGTTGATTTTCCGGCATGCCAATCTATGATTGTATAATCGGCAATCGAGGGCAGACTTATGCGATACGCATTACTCAAAGGGTCTGACATATGCATGGTTTCCGACTCTCTCGCAAAAGCAGAGAGGGAGCGCGCATTTTTCTTGTCCCGCTACGGTCAAGCCGTCGAAATTGTTGCGATCGAGGACGGCGATGGGGCCAGCGCTCGGCTGCAGCGACAATTGGCTATCAGAAACCCACGTGATGAAACATAGTCTGGGCAAGGCGTAGGAGCGGCGCTCGGCGCCCGGGCGCTTGGCAGGGTTCGAACCCGCGACTTCTCAAGCGCCACCAGCCTCCGTCATTTCCGCACGAGGACGTTGCCCGACCGCAGCCAGAATGGCGGCAAATAGAGCGGCGTCGAAGAGAACGGCAGAATATTGTCGGAGAGTGTCACGCCGAGCTGATCTTCCATGAACGCGCGTCGTGCGGCAATGCGGGCATGCATGTCAGGATAGCGCTGGCGTATCTCTTCGCGCAGCCCAACGTCCGCGAAGGCTACCATGTCTTCGCAATTGAGTGCCCAACCGGCAGGCATCGGCACCGGTATCACGTCGACCTGGAACGGCATGCCGGATCGCAAGCGCTCGGTCGAGCCGGGGCGTACGGGTGAATGAAGCCACTCCTCGTGACTTCCAAGGTGACCGGGATTCAGCGCTGAGTTGAGACCCGCGGATTTGAGCTTTTCGGTGACCGCGGAGAACAGATCACCGCCGGTCACGCCGATATCTGCGGTCTCATACCATGTGATCAAGGCTTCGAAATAGGCCTTCGAGGGCTTCAGGAATGCCTCGTCATGGTCGGTGAGCAGGCCGGCGCGCGAAGACAACGCCCCCCAGTAACCGAGTGCGGTCGTTACGCCATCTCCCTTCTTCAGGCGGCGGGTCGTCGGGCTTCGCAGACCAATGATGCTCTCTCCGGCGCTGACGGAAGCAAACATGGTGTGGACGTTTACCGGGTCTCCTTCGTAGCCGAGGCGGCCAAGAGCCTCGAATTCCGTATCTCCCTCCCTTGCGCCGGAAACGACCCTGAAGAGCGCGTCCGAGCACCGCACTGCGGCCCATTCGAAGGCCGCGAGCTGATCGACATCGATGATCGCGCGATGGCCGGTTTCCGGGTGCATCAGCACAGGCGTCGCATCGACCAGTCGCGCCGAATGACCGATCGCCCGGCGCAGCGCATTCACGATGAAATGGGGAACGAAGAAACTCTGCGCATATTCTTCGTCCTCCTCGGCCGCGAGATATTTCCAGCCGACCAGTCCAATGGAATCTCCGCTTTTGATCCCTGCCTCGCGCAGTCGATCGCTGAGCCGCGGGTTTTGACTGCGGTCCTGCCCCAGGAGGCTGAAGGTTTGCGCGCGCAATACGTCGACACCTGGAAGACCGGCAATTGCCGTATAGCTCTCGGATTCGTTTCCGGTGATGATGATGCGGCGCCCACCAGGACCGAGGAGTAGCAGCGCCTCCTCGAAACGGGGCTCGAAGCCGGAAAGATGCATGATGTTTCCGAAATGCTCGCGATCAGCATAAACGACCAGCCAATCGGTGGCAGCGGCCTCAAGGGCTGCGTCCGCGCGCGCGGCGTAGGTCGTCGACGGGATTTTCGGCTGCGCTCCAAGTGGTCCGAAATTTGGCAATGCAACAGGTGCTAGACTAATCGACATCAAGTTCCTCCAAGCGAAAATGAAAACCAGACAAAGATAAAAGGCGCAAAACCGTGTACAGCGGCGGCCCGACCGCCAAGCAGCAAAAGATTAGCATAGCCGAAGCACGCAACGTTGCGATATCACCCTATCAAAGGTGGAAAGCTCTCGATCATGAATCACGACAATAGCCGCGACGCTCCTCCCACGATTGCCGATGTCGCGCGCATGGCGGGTGTCTCGCGCGCCGTCGCGAGCCGGGCGCTGTCGAACGAACCGCGGCCGGTATCGTCCGAGAAGCGTGAGCGCGTCATTGCCGCTGCCGCAAACCTTGGCTACAAGCCGAACCTTCTGGCGCAGAGCCTGACCACCAAAACCGTCAACCTGGTCGCCGTCGTCGTCAACCACATTCACGATCTGTCGGATCTCGACCTGTTCGACCGGCTGATTGATCAGGTCCAGTCGATTGGCAAGCAGGTCATATTGATCCGGATCGGCTCGGTTGCGCGCGTGGACGAGTTTCTGCGCAACGGCGTCGCCTACCATGTCGACGCAGCGCTGGTCTTCTCCGACTTTGCTGACGCCCCGACTGTCCGTCGCTTGTTCCGTTCCGACAGCGTTATCATGCTGAACGGTCTGCACGACGAGTTCTCCCCCGCAATCATCCCGGACGAAGATGCCGGCATCGCGGAAGCTGTGGCCGACGCTGCGTCGAAGATGGTGCGCACAGCCGGGCTCGTCACCGGCCGTGCCTCCTCTCCCGTGGAGCAGGCACGCATTCGCTCTTACCACGAGGCATTTTCGCGCTACGGCATTAATCTCATCCGGACGGTCCAGGGCGACTATTCCTATGAGAGCGGGCATGCCGCGGCCAACGCATTGGCCGGCGCCGATTGTCCTGATGCGGTTTTCTGTACATCCGATGCCATGGCGATGGGCATCCTTGACGTCTGTCGGACCGATTTTCCTGCTGGTCGGCCGTCGCGGTTCCGGCTCTACGGTTTCGACAATCTGTCGCTGACCGATTTCGATGCCTATCCGATCTCGTCCATTGGCTACGACAAGCTGCTCTATGTTCGCCATATCGTTGAATCCGTTGCCAACCCGGGCAGTTTCGCGCCGGGCCAACCGCCGGTCACGGTGCCCACACGTTTTGTGCCTCGCCTCACCGCTTAAACGAAAACGGGCTGCCAGGAGGCAGCCCGAAGTTCAACTTACCACAGGGGGTTCAGGGCAGGGGGATTGGATTCTGGACCCCACCACTTCTTGTAGTTCGCCGCATAAGAACCCGACTGGATGTAGTCGGAAACGAACATGTCGAGCCAGCGCACGAATTCCGGGTCACCCTTGGCAACGGCAATGCCGATCGGATCGTTGGAATAGAGGCCCGGCAGCGTCACGAGCGACGGATTCTTGGTAGCCAGATAATCGAGCAGCGATGAATCTTCGATGGCCGCATCGACGCGCTTCTGCTGCAGCTGGAGAACGCCATCCGGAGCAAACTGATCGACGTAGACGAGTTGGGCATCGGGAACGGCGGTCTTCAGGAAGCTCTCGCCCGTCGTGCCGCGTCCGACGACAACCTTCTTGCCGGCCAGGTCCTTCAACTCCTTGATAGCTGCGTCCTTCTGAACGATGACGCGCAAGCCAGCACGATTGTAGGGAATAGTGAAATTCACTGTCTTGGCGCGCTCGAGCGTTGCCGAGGTATTGGCAACGGCGACGTCGATCTGGCCCGAAACGAGCATCGAGATCCGGGCGTCACCCGAGACGTCGACGAATTCGACGGGTACGCCGAGCTTCTGGGCGAGCAGCGTCGCAACGTCGACATCGTAACCAACAGGATTGTTCTGCGCGTCACGGAAGCCGATCGGCTCGCCGCCGAGCGATACGCCGATCCGAACGGTGCCGCGCGAGCGGATGTCATCGATCATTCCCGCAAAGGACGGAAATGCCGAGCCGGCCGCGATGGCGAGGGCGGCAAGGGTAGTCAGAATACGCTTCATGGTTTCATTCCCTCTTTTGATTATGCCAGTTTCGCTGCCCGCAATTCCGGTTCGGGCATCGATTCCTCCCAGAGCCAGTAGCGAATTTCGCCCTCGCATCTGAAATTCACGACCTCATGGTTTCCCTTGGCGTCGACTGCATGGATCACGACGCCGGCGAGAAATCCGGAGGAGAGTTCATCGAGCTCATCGACGGCAAGCTTCACCGCGTCAGAGAGCGAATAGCCAAGCTTCATTGCAAGAACAACGGTGCGCGCTGTCGAGCAGCGCATCGTCATCTCACCGGTGTGGGTGCAGGCAGCCGCTCCATAGCGACTGTCAGCATAAAAGCCGGCGCCGGGGATCGGACTATCGCCAAGGCGGCCTGGATATTTCCACGCCCAGCCAGAGGTGGATGTCGCTGCGTGAATGCCGCGCGCTGAATCAGCCGACAGGAAGACGGTCGTATCGCGCACACGCTCCGGATCAGTGATGGCGCGGCTCAACGGCGCGAGCGGAATATTGGGAAACTTCGCCAGATCCTCCGGCGAAAGTTCCTTTTCCAATCGTTCCCACCAGACCCGCCTGCTGTCCTCGAACAATACGTCGTCCTCGGCGAAACCGATTTCAGTTGCAAAGCGCCGAGCGCCGTCGCCGGTCAGCATGACATGCGGAAGGCGTTTCATCACCTCATAGGCAAGACGCGCCACCGGCAGCGTGTTCGGCACGGCACCGACTGTCCCGACATCACGTGTGTTGCCGTCCATCACCGCAGCGTCCAGCTCCATGTTGCCGAGCATGTTGGGCCAGCCGCCGTAGCCGACGCTGCGGACCTTGACTTCGCTCTCCACCTTGCTGATCCCGGCGACCATTGCATCAAGGCTGATTGCACCGTCCCGCAGCATCTCCACGGAGGTCGGGAAACCCGGCCACGCCTCTTTATTGGCCAAAAGCAGCATCTTGAACCTCTAATCTTTGCGCATCTTGGAAAGGAACTGGGCGACGCGCGGCTGTGCCATGCCGCCGTCGGCGGCGAAAAACTCTTTGGTCGGCAGGTCGACCAGCAGACGGCCCTTGTCGAGGAACACGATACGATCCGAAATCTGCCTGGCGAACTCGACCTCGTGCGTCACGAACAGCATCGTCGTGCCTTGCTGGGCGAGCTTTGCAAGGATCGCCAGCACTTCTGCCGTCATCTCCGGATCAAGCGCGCTGGTCACTTCGTCGAGCAGTAGATAGCGCGGCCGCATGGCAAGCGCCCGGCATATTCCGACACGCTGGCGCTGACCGCCCGAAAGCTGGGCCGGATAGGCATCAGCCCGGCTCCCGAGACCAACCGACTCGAGCAGTGCGAGCGCCGTCGCCTCCGCCTCAGCGCGCGGCTTCTTCAATACCTCGATCGGCGCCAGCGTGATGTTGCCGAGCACCGTCATATGCGGATAGAGGTTGAAGAGCTGGAAGACAGTACCTGACCGCTTGCGGGCCTCCGCCAGTTCCCGGGGTTTGCCGACATCGAACTCATCGACCGTGATCTGGCCGCCGTTCAGCTTCTCCAGGCCATTGATGCACCGGATCAACGTCGACTTTCCCGAGCCGGAGGAGCCGAGGATCGAGACGACCTCGCCCGGCTCGATCGTCAGATCGATACCATCGAGCACGGTGGTCTGGCCGAAGGCCTTTTTTACGTTTTCAACTTTGATCATGTCAGAGCCCCCTCCAGGCGCTGTGGGCGCGAAGGCGATTTTCGAGGCGCGTCCCAAGCAAGGCAACCAGCTTGGCGGCGGCGTAATAGAGCAAGCCAACGGCCGTCCATACAACAAACGGCTTCAGCGTTCGCATGTTGAGGATGTTGCCGATCTTGGTAAGGTCGACCACGCCGATCACCGAGATCAGCGATGTGACCTGCAACTGGTTGACGAGAAGTGCAATCAGTGGCCCGACCGCGAAGGCGGCAGCCTGTGGGGCGAGCACATGTCGAAGGACCTGCCAACGTGTAAGCCCGAAGACTCGTGCCGCCTCGATCTGATCACGGCCGATGGACTCGATTGCCGAAACCGCGATGACATAGATGAAGGCGGCTGTATTTGCCGACAGCGTGATCGTCGCCGCGGTAACCGGCGCGACGCGGATATGGAATAGCCCTGGCAGACCAAAGAACACCAGAAACAGCTGCACCAGCACCGGCGAATTCTTCAGGAGTTCAGAAACGAAGGTGATCACTTCGCTGAGGACTGGCACACGGTAGTAGCGCACAATTGCCCAGGCAATGCCGACCACCAGTCCGATCAGCGAGGTCGCGAGAAAGAGCGCGATATTGACCCCGAGCCCTTGCGCGAGAAGAACCAGATCAAAGGCTGTAAAATCGGCAAAGCGCATCAGGCAACCGCCTCCATCATGTCACGGTTGAGACGGCGATGGAGGATCGCAATCGCGAGCGATACGAGATAGGTCAAGGCGGCATAGACGACGAGAAGCACAACATAGACTTCGAACGGCCGGTAGGTCTGCGACACCACGATCTGCGCCGAGCCGGTCAGTTCGTTGAGCGTGATCGTGGACAGGATTGAAGAGGTGAGGATCATGTTGATCAGAACCGAGCCGAGCGGGCGCACGGATGTCCTGAGTGCGATCGGCAGGACAATGCGGGTGAAGATCACCCTGCGTGACAAGCCGCTCACCTCCGCAGCTTCGATGATGCCCTGATCGATCGCCAGGATACCGGCGCGGATTATATCGGACGCGTATGCGCCGCCTGCGATCGACAGCGCAATCACGCCTGTTGTAAACGCATCGATGTAAAGACCGATTTCGGGCAGGCCGTAGTAGAAGAAAAACAGCTGCACGATGAACGGCACGTTGCGGAAGATATCGACGTAGACGAAGGCAATTCGCCGCAGCGCCGCTGACGAGGATGTGCGGGCGATTGCCACGAACGCGCCCATGATGACGCTGCCGACGAGCGCGAGAACACACGCTTCTGCTGTCAGCAGCGCGCCTTGTGCGAGAAAGCCGAGATGGGGCAAGAGAATCGACAGGTCGAGCCGCACGATCTCTCCATGAGCACGAGTGAAACCGGTTTCATCGTGTCTCGATGGCCGAACATTGTCAAGAACGCCCTGGAGATTTCCTGCTATATCCAGCGCGAACGGAGAGATTCGTCTCGTCCGGCGGATTTGCACTGTGCTTGAAGCAGCTGGGGCACCACCGGCTTTTCCGATTTTTCAAGCGTCATTCAGATTTACCCACACCGAACGAGCACCGCCATGAGCCATATTCCGCAGATCGACTACACCACAGCCTCTGAAGAGATTCGGGCCGCGCATGACGAGGAGATGAGGGTGCGGGGGCGCATGACGAACATGAAGCGTACCTTGCTGCATTCGCCCGCCGCCCACCGCATCTATGCCGAATGGTTCACGCTGCGCGCGGAGCTTTCTGCAATCGCGGATCGACCGATCTGGATCTTCTCGTATTCCATTTCAAAAGCTGCGAACTCAAGGATCGCCATCACTTTCTTTCGCCGGGCACTGATCAATGCAGGTTTCGACCCGGAGGCCTTGGTACTTTCCGAGGAAGAGGCGCTGCTCGATGCCTTCGGCACGGCGATCGTTGCCAATTCCAACGCGGTTCCCGCCGAGATCTGGACGCAGCTGAAAGGGCGCTACGATGCCAAGACGCTGGTCGATCTGGTGGCCTTTGCCGGCATCATGCTCGCAACAGCGGTCTTCAACAATGTCGTGGAGGTTGACTTCGATCCAGAGCTCGAGCCCTTCGCCGAAACCGGCCGAACGGCGTCCTGACGGACCGCATCCTGTCGAGGTCAGGCGAGCCTAAGCGTATTCGCCGGCTGCCGTCACCTTTGTGGCCAACTCACGGGCCACAAGGGCGGCATGTTCTGTAATCTGTGGCAGTCCCATCAACTCCCCAAATGTCCCACGCGCCAAGGGGCCGGAAATCAGCAAGGTCGGATCAGGACGGCCATCGGCACTGATCGCCTCCGATCGTTCGGTACATGCAATGCCGAGGCCGGTCGGATCGAGCTGCAAGCGTGATTGATCGCGCAGGCGAGCGAGCCACGCCTGGCTTTCCAAAATGCTTCCATGCGCGGGACCGGTTGTGACAACGACGGCATCAAAGGTCTTCTGTAGTGGTGCGCCGTGCCGCAGTCTCAGTTCCACATCGATTGCCTCGCCGTCACGTTGCACCCGAGCGACGGAGGCCGCCAGCACCTCCATCCTTCCTTCGGCAATCGCTCGCTCCAGCACCTCTTCCACCTGCGGAGCGATGCGGAACCGGTGAGCGTCCCAATAAGGCCTGATATGGCGTACGATCCTGCAGCGTTCGGCAATCGGCAGGCTCTGCCAGATCGCGTGGCCGTGACCGCGAACCTGGTCGATCACGGCGTGCCACGTCAATCCCGCGGCTGTGGCTTCTGCAATGGTCCGCCGGATCCCCCGCAGCAGCGCCGTCGCGCTATGAGCCGGGGCGGTGTTAAACTCACCGAACGGCTCCTGTGGATACGGAGCATGCCCTCTCGATCTCAATCCGCGGCGCGAAATCGATGTGATCTGCCCGCGATGGCCGGTACGGGTCAGCGAAGCGACGATGTCGGCTGCGGTCAGGCCGTTGCCGACGACCAGCACCCGGTCCGCCGGGCGGACGACGTCAAGCGCGCCGGCAACGGTGGAGTTGGCGACAAAGCGGGGGTGTCCTTCGAGAACTCTGAGTGCACGAGGCGCTGACGGCGCTGGATGGCTGGTGGCGATCACCAGGAAATCGGCAACCGTTCGTCCGCCCTCGTCATCGAGGATCTCCCAGCGCCTGCCGTCCCGGCATACCTCGACAACGGCCGCACGGCGATGATGCACGCTCCGGCTTTGCACCAGGGGAGCGAGCGCCGAAGCAATATAGGTGCCGAAGACATGGCGTCGGGGGAAGAGGTTGCCATCCGGCCGAGACGCGTCCGGATCGTCGGCGACAGCATCGTTGCGGGCCATCCATTCGAGGAAGTCCTCCGGCCGATCCGGCAACAGGCTCATGCGGGCGGCGGGAACATTGATCCGATGCGTTGGATCGGTGGTATCGTAGGCGAGCCCTCTGCCAAGCTCTTCTCGCGGCTCGAAAACCACGATTGTTGGTGGCGGGCTGCATGTGGAGGATGCCAGATGGTACGCAACGCCCGCACCAGAAACGCCTCCGCCAATAATCGCCACGACGGGGCGACACATCTTGCCACGGGTGTCCTGTCGAGATGTCACGCTGCCCTGCTTCACTTGATCGCGACCCAGATCGCCTTTCTTGTAAGGCGCATTTTTGTCCTTCGCGCCCCGATGGTTCAATTTAAAGGCTCACAGCCAGGACAGCAACTTCAATATTCTACAAAAATAGTAGAATTTTTATCCCGCTATCCCCCCAAAGCACCGAAGAGTTTTTCCGTGCTGCAGCGCAATAGAGATGGGCTTGCTTGGTTTATCCTCAGCGATTTTGAAATTATCTGGCCGTTCGAGGCTTGCCTCATCAATTCAAGACGGGAAACACCACAATGAACAAGAAGACGTCCAAATCCAGCCTGACGCGTCGCGCAAGCCTTGCCGCGATCGCCGCCTCCACGATCGCTCTGATCGCATTTGCATCGCCTGTCGCTTCCTTCGCCGAAGACAAGTCGATCAAGGTTGGCATCATGAGTGGCGAGGACGAAGACGTCTGGCGCGTTGTGGCCGCCGAAGCCGCCAAGAAGGGCCTGACGATCGAAGCGATCGTCTTCAACGATTATACGCAGCCGAACGAGGCGCTGGAGCGCGGCGAAATCGACGCCAACGCCTTCCAGCACAAACCCTATCTCGACAATCAGATAAAGCAGCATGGCTATCATATCGTCCCGGTCGGATATACCGGAGTCTGGCCGATCGGCCTTTATTCGAAGAAGCACAAGACCATCGCCGAGTTCGCCGAAGGTGCGGCGATCGGCGTGCCGAACGATCCGTCAAACGAAGGTCGTGCGCTACGCGTTCTTCAAAATGAAGGCATCATCAAGCTCAAGGACGGTACCGGCATCCTCGCGACCGTTACCGACATCACCGAGAACCCGAAGAACGTCGAGATCAAGGAGCTCGATGCCGGTGTGGTCGGCCGTGCCATCGATGATCTGGATGCGGCAGTGGTGAACACCGACTGGGCCCTGAAGGCCGGGCTCTCGGCGGCCGACCGCATTGCGCAGGAACCTATCGCTGACAATCCGTACCGCAACTTCATCGCTGTCAAGCAGGGCAGCGAGAACGAAGACTGGGTGAAGACGCTGGTTTCGTCCTACCAGAACGATGCGGTCAAGGCGGAGTTCGACAAGGTGTATAAGGGAACCGGCCTCAGCGCTTACTGATCGACATTCGCGCCGAGGGGTTAGGCGCGTTGAACAAGGCGGCCCGGGCGTTCCTTGCCCGGGCCGCCTTGGGCGTTTCCGAAGGGAAAGACTATGAATTCAATCGTAACGGCCTCTGTAATCGAGACGCCGCAAGCAACTGCTGAGGCGGTGGTCCGCCTGGTCGACGTACATCGGCATTTCGGCACCACCCCGGCCCTCGATGGCGTCGCGCTCACCGTCCACAAGGGAGAAATCCTGGGTGTAATCGGGCGCAGTGGAGCCGGCAAATCCACATTGATCCGCTGCCTCAACGGCCTGGAGCGTCCGGATTGCGGCTTAATCGAAATCGAGGGGCGCAGCATCGTTGGTCTCGACGAAAAGGAGTTGCAGCCGCTTCGCCGCCGCGTCGGGATGATCTTCCAGCATTTCAACCTGCTGGCCTCCAGGACGGTGGAGGAGAATGTCGCACTGCCGCTCAAGATCGCCGGCGTGGCAAAGACCGAGCGCCTGAGGCGCGCACATGAATTGCTGGAGCTTGTCGGTCTCGCGGGTAAGGCGAAGGCTTATCCATCGTCCCTGTCCGGTGGCCAGAAGCAGCGGGTGGGCATTGCGCGCGCGCTTGCCGCACGCCCTGCCTTGCTCTTGTCCGACGAGGCTACATCGGCGCTCGATCCCGAGACCACACGGTCGATCCTGGCCCTTCTGAAGGACATCAACCGCAAGCTCGGCCTCACCATCATCCTCATCACGCATGAGATGGAAGTCGTCCGCAGCATTGCCGATCGCGTCGCCGTCATCGATGCCGGCCGGATCGTGGAAGAGGGACAGGTATGGTCGGTGTTCGCTGACCCAAAAGCGCCGATCACCCGGAGTCTGCTGTCCGGCAGCCGCCCGCAATTGCCGGAGCATATCGCCGCCCGCCTTTCGCCGACATCAGGGGAGGAAGCGATCCTAAGCATCGACATGGCGGGCCTCGCCGCACAGGGCGCGGTCTTTGCCGACCTGTCTGCGGCGCTGCCGCAATCTTTCCGGCTCGTCCACGGCGGTATCGACCATATCCAGAACCAGCCGGTGGCGCGGTTCTTCATTGCTGTCCCGATGCGCGACCCTGCGCTCAAGGACAAGGTTCTGCAGTTTCTGAAGGCTCGCTCTGCGCGGGTGGAGGTCCTTGGCTATGACACCGATCATGTTTAATCTTCTGCTTCGTTCCCTCTGGGAAACGATCCTGATGACGGGTGCATCCGGACTGATTTCGCTGGTCTTCGGCCTGCCGCTCGGACTCGCGCTCGTTCTCACGAACAAAGGCGGCATAGTCGAGAACGCCTGGATAAACGGCATCCTTGGGGCCATCATCAACGGGTTCCGTTCCGTGCCGTTCATCATCCTGCTGGTGGCCCTGATCCCGGTGACGCGCCTGATCGTCGGCACTGCGCTTGGCACCTGGGCGGCCATCGTCCCGCTCGCCATTGCCGCAACGCCCTATTATGCACGGATCGCGGAAGTGTCGCTGCGCGAGGTCGATCGCGGACTGATCGATGCGGTGCGCGCCATGGGCGGCAATCGCTGGACGATCATTCGCGAAGTGTTGGTACCGGAAGCTTTACCCGGCATTGTGGCCGGCTTCACGGTTACGCTGGTGACCCTGATCGGGGCCTCGGCAATGGCCGGTGCGATCGGCGCTGGCGGTCTCGGCGACCTTGCCATCCGCTATGGCTACCAGCGCTTCGAGACAACCGTCATGGTGGCAGTCGTTGCCGTCTTGATCGTGCTTGTCTGCGGCATACAGTGGCTCGGCGATCGACTGGTCGAACGGCTTGACCACAAGTAGTCAGCGGCGAAACGCAGCGGCAGGGTGAGAGGATGGCAGCCTGCCGCTGCCGCCAAACAGCTTCTGCCTGAGAGGTCCCTCGGTGTAGTCCGCCTTGAACAGCCCGCGCTCCTGCAGCACCGGAACCACGAGATCGACGAAGTCGCGCAGGCTTTCCGGCGCCACCGTGCGCGCCAGGTTGAAGCCGTCCACACCGCCATCGCAAACCCATGCCGCCAGGCGATCCGCCACTTGCTCGGCCGAGCCGACAATCGGTTTCATACGGCTGCCGAGTACCATTTGATCAATGATCTGGCGCAGCGTCACCGGCTTTGGCGCTTCCCTGGTGATTGCGGCGAGCGCAGACTGATTGGCATTGGTGGACCTCTGCTCGATCGGATCGTCGAGGCCGTATTGCGAGAAATCAACGCCTGTCGAAGCCGAATAGTGCGCCAGGGAAGCTTCGACACTCGCATGGCGGCGATAGTCTTCGAGCTTGTCGAATGCGTCCTTTTCGGTGCGACCAACGACAACCGTCACAAGGCCGAGAACGCGCAAGGCATCCGCCCCGCGCCCTGATGCCGCCGCCTTGTGCTTCAGGGCCGCCACCGTCGGCCTTGCCGCCTGCGGGGTCGGTGTCGCGATGAAGACGCATTCGGCGTGTCGGGCCGCGAAATCCAGCCCGCGCGTCGAAGCGCCTGCCTGGAAGAGCAGGGGCGTGCGCTGCGGCGAAGGCTGCGAGAGGTGAATGCCTTCCATCTTGTAGTATTGGCCGTCGTGCTTGACGGCTCGGACTTTGGAAGGGTCGGCGAAGACGGCTCGCGCCTTGTCACCAGGTACCGCATCGTCGTCCCAGCTGCCCTCCCAGAGCTTGTAGAGGATTTCGAGATATTCCTCGGCCGCGTCGTAGCGCGCGTTGTGTTCCGGCAGTTTGTCGAAACCCATCGCGCGCGCAGCACTGTCGAGATAGCCGGTGACGATGTTCCATCCGATGCGACCCTTTGTCAGGTGGTCGAGCGTCGACATGCGCCGCGCCAACAGGTACGGCGGCTCGTAGGTCGTGTTGACCGTTACCCCGAAGCCGAGATGCTTGGTGACATAGGCCATTGCCGAGATCGGCATCAGCGGGTCGTTGACCGGGATCTGCGCGCCAGCCTCGATGACGGGTGCCGGACTTCCCTTGTAGACATCGTAGACCCCAACGATATCCGCCAGGAATATCCCGTCCAGCTTGCCCCGCTCGGCTGTCTGGGCAAAGTCCACCCAGTAGTCGAGGTCGGTATAGTGAAGGGACGTATCGCGTGGATGCGTCCACATGCCGTGATTGATATGACCGACGCAGTTCATGTCGAATGCGTAGATCTGCATGTGCTCCATACAATCATTCCCTGGGCCGGTAGACCCGGCACCGTCTTGAGCCACGAGGGACGCTTTGCGTATCCCCTAGCTCTTACCTTTCCACGGAACGAGGGTCGCTTCCAAGAGGCGAACGGCAGCGCTGAAGGCAAATGCACAGGCAGCGATGATGCCGATGCCAACGAAGACAACGTCAGTTGCCAGAAACTGGGACGCCGACATGATCATGTAGCCGATGCCGCGGTTGGAGGCGATCAACTCCGCTGCAACGAGCGTGCCCCAGCCGACACCAAGCGCAATGCGGATACCCGTCAGGATCTCCGGCAGAGCCGATGGCAAAACAATGCTGACAAGAAGCTGCCAGGGTCGGGCGCCAAGCGACCGCGCCGCGTTGACGCGCTCGATCGGCAGGGCGCGCACGCCAGCCTGCGCCGAAAGGCAGATCGGTGCGAACATGGCAAGCACGAGAAGCGTTACCTTCGACGTCTCGCCGATGCCGAGCCAGATGATCATCAGCGGTAGATAGGCGAGGGGCGGTAGCGGCCAGTAGAATTCGATCGGTGTATCGAAGATGCCCTTCGCCCAGCGATTGAGCCCCATCAGCAGGCCGATCGGGATGCCGGCGGCAATGGCGATGGCAGCTGCCGTTGCAATCCTGAACAGGCTTGCCGAAATATGTTCGCCGAGAGACGCGCCGGCATAGCCGTCACGATAGACGGCTCCGAGCTGCGTGGCGACCTCCTGCGGTGTCGGCAGGAAAAGACGCGGTACCAACCCCAGCCTGGCGATCAGCCACCAGGTTCCAATCAAAGCGACGGCCGTCGCGAAGCTGATGACAAGCGTATTGCGTTCGCCGACGCCGAACCCATTCATCTCGACGGTTTTCGGTTGATCCGTTTCGGCCCGCACGACCACGCCCGTCGTTTCGATGACATTGCTCATTCCGCCGCACTCCTGATCTCGTCGGAGCCATGCAGAATGGTCCGGATTTCTTCTCGCAAACCGGCAAACTCCGGTGCCATCTTGATCGATCGGGCGTCGCCAGTGCGGGCGAACTCGCGAACGAAATCGAGTTCGAAGCGCGCCACAATGCGGCCGGGACGCGGCGACATCACCACAAGCTGCGTCCCGAGGAACAGAGCTTCCTCGATCGAATGCGTGATGAAGAAAATGCGTTTTCCCGTTGTTTTCCAGATCGATACGAGGAGTTCCTGCATCTGTTCACGCGTCAGGCTGTCCAGGGCTCCGAAAGGCTCGTCCATCAAAAGCACATCAGGATCGGCGGCAAGGGCGCGGGCAATCCCGACGCGCTGGCGCATGCCACCCGACAATTCGTAGGGAAAGGCTTTCGCGAAGTCTTTCAGACCGACGAGAAACAGAAGCTCTTCCGCGCGGGTACGACGCTGAGCTTTTGGAGTACCCGTAAACTGAAGGCCAAGTGCGACATTGTCGACGACCGACTTCCAAGGCAGCAGGGTATCCTTCTGGAACACGACGCCTCGGTCCGCGCCAGGGCGCGTGACCGGTCGTCCATCAAGAGTAATCGTGCCCGAAGAAAGCGGCAGGAAGCCCGCAATCGCATTGAGGAGTGTGGACTTGCCGCAACCCGATGCACCAAGTGCCACGACGAAGCTGTTGTCTGGAATATCGAGAGAAACGCGATCCAGGGCATGGACCGTCCGGCCATCCCGCGTCCGAAAATAGACGCTTGCGTGATCGACTTTGAGCATGTGCCGTCTCTTCATGTTGTGACGCTGGCGCGATATCGCGCCAGCGTAGCAGGATGGGAGGATTGTTCGTTATTTCAGTTACTTGCGTTGACAAGTGCATCCGGCGTGACAAAAGCCGCGTAGCTCGGCAGCACCTCGCTCACCTTGCCCTGATCCTTCAGGAAGGCGGCCGTGTCCTTGAGGATCTTGGCAGCGCCCGACTTTTCGCCGCCACCGAGCCAGGCTTCGGACGCCTGCACCTCAGGGGTCAGCAGCGTGAGGTTCTTCAGTGCGGCAGCCTGCTGCTCGGGTGCGCCACCAAGTGTCTTGGCAAGCAGCTTGGCATTTTCGCTGTCGGCGTCCCAGGCCTTCTTGTCTGCCGCGAAGGAGGCGTAGTACTTGTTGACCACGCTGGCGAAGCCCTTCAGGAACGCCGGGTTCTCATCGGCGAACTTCGATGCGGAAACCCATGCGGAGAAAGTGGGCGCGCCCTTGTCGGCGACATCCTTGGAGGTGACAAGCACCTTGCCGTTCTTTTTCAGCTCGCTCAGCGCCGGATCCCAGACAAAGCCACCGTCAATGTCGCCGCGGTTGTAGCTGGCGACGATCTCGGGCTGCGGAATTGCAAAAACCTGAACATCCTTTTCCGTCAGTCCGAGGGATTTGATCAACGCAAGAAGCTGATAGTGGTCGGTCGATACCGGCGCGGCAGCGAGCTTCTTGCCCTTGAGGTCGGACAGAGACGCAATGCCCGAACCGTTGCGAACGACCAGCGCCTCGTCGATGCCGGAGATCGAGGAAAGGTAGAAGGCCTTGACCTCCAGTCCGCGCGAGGTCGCAGCCGCGAACGGGCTCGAGCCGACGTAACCGACCTGCACATCGCCCGAAGCGATGGCCGCGAAGATTTCAGCCCCGGAGTTGAACTTGCGGAAATCGATGTCGTAGCCGGTTGCCTTCGCAAATTCGCCATTGGCGATTGCGACCGACGACGGAAGCGCATCCGTCTGATAGGCTACCACGACCTTCTTGTCGGCTGCCTGTACGGAAAATGTTGCCAGCAGGCTCGCGGAACCAAGTGTGATCACCGCCAATAATGTCCTGATATTCATGTTTCGCCCCCTTGCGGCTGAGCGTCAGCTTCAGCGCCTGAACTTGTTTCGACGCTTAGACCGTAGGGCGGATGCTTTAGCGGACACAGGCAAAACTATCTATTTTATAGAATATAAGAACAATATTGTTTTTTGATTGAGTTGAGGCGCAATCATTCGCGCCTCGGCCGGCTGAGGGGCCTAGATCGGCATCATAATTTGGGAAATGGCGTCAGACCGGATCGATAAGGATCAGGAAGCAGCGCGCTCTGCCGCTCACCTCGACATCCCCGGGTTGCTCGAGCAGAAGCTCGACATCCCCGGGTTGCTCGAGCAGAAGCTCGACATCCCCGGGTTGCTCGAGCAGAAGCTCGACATCCCCGGCCTGCTCGAGCAGGAGCGTATCGCCTGGGCCAAGATCCACGCTTTGACCACTCCATTCAACGGTGAGCGCGCCCTGATGACAAAGGAGAAGCCACGTCGGCGCGGCGGGCTGAAAGGTGGCCCTGGAATCGATATCAACCCTCTCGACCCGGTGGCGCAATCCGTCGCGACGCGTCATGACGTTCAGGTCCGTGATGGGTCCCTCGGCAAGCGTTGCAGTGACAGCGACATCGGCGGCAAAGGCGAGGGGAGCGCTGTCCTGCGTCAGCAACAGCGGATCATCCCCATCGATTGCGAGCTGCATGCCGTTGCCGTCGATAATCGAAAGCGTCCGGTCGATGCCAGGAAAGATCGAGAAGGGGCCATCGGTCGCGACCGTTGCCATGCTGACGCGCCAGTCGAAATCAGAAAGGGCCGCCCCCTCGGGCGAGACGGCGACCTCAACGGTCTCGCCGCCGCCGTTCTTCCACGGCATGCGGCGATAATTGCTGGCTCTGAGGACGGTGGCGCGGGTCATTTTTGCTCCATCATTGTGAACTCCCTGTCACCGGCTGGAACTGAGCGACAGTGGAAACCTTTCCCCCCCCTAGGGAGATGCCTTCGATCCTTTCCCCATGGCACAGGCTTTTCGGAGGCATTGATCCTTCTCACCGTCGACAGGACCGTCGCGAGATGCGGCGGCCTTGTTCGACTGATGTGAGGCTTAGTTTCCGAGGATCGCGGGCAGGCGCAGGCCTTGTTCCTTGGCGCACTCGATCGCGATCTCGTAGCCCGCGTCGGCATGGCGCATGACGCCGGTTGCCGGGTCGTTCCAGAGAACCCGCTCAAGTCTGCGCGCCGCCTCATCAGTGCCGTCGGCGCAGATGACCATGCCGGAATGCTGCGAGAAGCCCATGCCGACGCCGCCACCGTGATGGAGCGACACCCAGGTCGCACCCGATGCGGTGTTCAGGAGCGCATTCAAAAGCGGCCAGTCGGAGACAGCATCCGAGCCGTCCTTCATCGCTTCCGTCTCGCGGTTCGGTGAAGCGACGGAGCCGGAGTCGAGGTGGTCGCGGCCGATGACAACGGGTGCTTTCAACTCGCCGTTCCTGACCATCTCGTTAAACGCAAGGCCGAGACGATGGCGATCGCCGAGACCGACCCAGCAAATGCGCGCCGGCAATCCCTGGAAAGCGATGCGATCGCGGGCCATGTCCAGCCAGTTGTGCAGGTGCTTGTTGTCAGGCAGAAGCTCCTTCACCTTGGCGTCGGTCTTGTAGATATCCTCCGGATCGCCCGACAGGGCTGCCCAGCGGAAGGGACCGATGCCGCGGCAAAACAGCGGGCGAATATAGGCAGGCACGAAGCCCGGGAAGGCGAAGGCGTTTTCCAGGCCCTCGTCCTTGGCAACCTGACGGATGTTGTTGCCGTAATCGAGCGTCGGAACGCCAGCATCCCAGAAGGCAACCATCGCTTCGACGTGGACCTTCATCGAAGCGCGCGCGGCCACTTCGACAGCCTTCGGATCGCTCTCGCGCTTGGCCTTGGCTTCCTCGACAGTCCAGCCGGCTGGCAGGTAGCCGTTGCGCGGATCGTGCGCGGATGTCTGATCGGTCACGATATCGGGGCGAGGGCCACCGGCATTCATGCGGCGAACGAGTTCCGGGAAGATTTCGGCAGCGTTGCCGAGCAGTCCGACCGACTTTGCTTCGCCGGCCTTCGTCCACTTGTCGATCAGCGCCAGGGCCTCATCGAGTGTCTTCGCCTTCTCGTCGACGTAGCGTGTACGCAGACGGAAATCGATGCGCGTCTCGTCACATTCGACGGCCAGGCAGCAGGCGCCCGCCATCACGGCTGCGAGCGGCTGTGCGCCACCCATGCCACCAAGACCGCCGGTCAGGATCCATTTGCCCTTGAGGTTGCCATCGTAGTGCTGGCGGCCGGCCTCGACGAAGGTCTCGTAGGTTCCCTGCACAATGCCTTGCGTGCCGATATAGATCCATGAGCCGGCTGTCATCTGGCCGTACATGGCAAGGCCCTTTTTATCCAGCTCGTTGAAGTGATCCCACGTCGCCCAGTGCGGCACGAGGTTCGAGTTGGCAATCAACACGCGGGGGGCATCCTTGTGCGTGCGGAACACGCCGACTGGCTTGCCGGACTGCACGAGGAGCGTTTCATCCTCGTTCAAAGTCTTCAGGGTCGCTGCGATACGGTCGAAATCGTCCCAGGTGCGGGCTGCACGGCCGATGCCGCCATAAACCACCAGCTCGTTTGGATTTTCCGCGACGTCAGGGTCGAGGTTGTTCATCAGCATGCGCAGCGGCGCTTCGGTCATCCAGCTCTTGGCGTTGAGTTCACTGCCGCGCGGGGCGCGGATCTCGCGAATGTTGTGACGTGGATTTGAGGTCATGCGGGGTTCCCCCTGTCGAGTGATCGTTATCGTTTCAGGTCCGGCGCGATCTGCTCGATGCGCACCAGAATGTCTTTGAGGTGGACGCGAAGGCGCTCTGCCTTGGCAGTGTCGTAGGCAAACGGCGGCGCCTCGGTCTCAAGATGCGTCGATTGCGCGAGTTCCATCTGGATGGCGTGCACGCCCGTTTCAGGCTGGCCGTAGTGGCGCGTCGTCCACCCACCCTTGAAGCGGCCGTTGAGCACGCAGTCATAGCCTTCGGCCGCCTCGACGACCGTGAGCGTCGCCTGTTCTATCGCGCCATCGCACGTCTTGCCCATGTCGGTGCCGATGTTGAAATCCGGCAGCTTGCCTTCGAAAAGGAAGGGAATATGGGAGCGGATCGAGTGGCAATCATAGAGGATCGCCACGCCGTGAATTGCTCTCACACGCTCAACCTCGGCGGCAAGAGCTGCATGATAGGGAGCATGAAAGTCCCTGAGCCGCGCCGCAATGTCGGCTTCATCAGGTGCCCGTCCATCCTTCCAGATCGCCTTGCCGTCGAAGTCCGTTTCAGGAACCAGGCCAGTGGTGTTTTGGCCGGGATAGAGGCTGACGCCTGCCGGATCGCGGTTGGCGTCAATGACGTAGCGATGGAACGTCGCGCGCACCGTCGTCGCATCGGCAAGCAGGCCGTCATAGAGGTCATGGATGTGCCAGTCGGTATCGGCAAGAATCCTGCCGTTATCATTCAGACGCTCCCAGATGCCGGCGGGCACGTCAGTCCCGGTGTGCGGAAAACCCAGGACAATGGGTGAAGAACCGTGTTTGACGTCGACGACAGCCATCTCAGACCTCCAGAGCCGGCAGGATGCCGCTTGAGACTGATGCATTCAGCGCGCCTGTCGCGACGAGGTCGCCAGCCGCCTTCAGATCGTTCGCCATGTAGCGATCGAGCTCCAGCGTCGGGACCACGCTGCGGATGGTGGCGATCGCCTTCTGCAGCTCGGGACCTGTCGTGAGTGGCGCACGAAATTCCACGCCCTGCGCTGCGGTCAATGCCTCGATGCCGATAATGCTGAAGAGGTTGTCGGTCATCTGGAGCAGACGACGCGCTCCATGGCAGGCCATCGAAACGTGATCTTCCTGGTTGGCGGATGTCGGCGTCGAATCGACGGAGGCCGGGTGCGACATCTGCTTGTTCTCAGACATCAGCGCTGCCGACGTTACCTCGGCGATCATCAGGCCTGAGTTGAGGCCCGGCTTCTTTGCCAGGAAGGCCGGCAATCCATAGGAAAGCGCGGGATCGACCAGCAAGGCGATGCGCCTTTGCGCGATCGCGCCGATTTCGCAGATGGCGAGGGCGATCTGGTCGGCTGAAAAGGCAACCGGCTCGGCATGGAAATTGCCGCCCGAGACAACCGAATTATCCGAAAGCACCAGCGGGTTGTCGGTGACGGCATTTGCCTCGATCTCCAGTGTGCGCGCGACCGAGCGCAGAAGATCCAGGCAGGCGCCATCGACTTGCGGCTGGCAACGAATGCAGTAGGGATCCTGCACACGCTCGTCGCCCTCAATATGGCTCTGGCGGATGACGGAGCTTTCGAGGAGCGCGCGAAGTGCCGCGGCCGTGTCGATCTGGCCCTTGTGGCCGCGCAGCGTGTGAATATCGGGATGGAAAGGCGCGGACGAGCCCATCGCCGCATCGGTCGACATGGCACCGGTAATCAGTGCTGCCTGAGCTGCGCGGTGAGCCCGGAAGAGACCGGCAAGCGCCAATGCCGTCGAGGTCTGCGTGCCGTTGATGAGCGCAAGGCCTTCCTTGGCCGCCAGCACAACGGGCTTCAAGCCAGCCTTCGCAAGGGCGGCTGCGCCGGACAGGCGTTCACCCGCAAGGAAGGCTTCGGCTTCGCCCATCATCACGGCGGCCAGGTGGGCCAGCGGCGCAAGGTCGCCCGAAGCGCCCACGGAACCCTTTTCCGGGATGACCGGGATGACGCCTTTTTCGAGCATGCCTTCGATCAGCCGCACCAGTTCAAGCCGGACGCCAGAGGCGCCGCGACCGAGCGAAACGAGCTTCAAGGCCATGATCAGGCGAACGATGTTTTCGGGCAACGGCGCGCCGACGCCGCAGCAGTGGGACAGGATAAGATTGCGCTGGAGCGTCGCCACGTCAGCACTGTCGATCTTGATCGAAGCAAGTTTGCCGAAGCCGGTATTGATGCCATAGACCGGTGCATTGCCGGCCGCGATCTCTGCAATGCGGGCAGCGGCCTTGGCGATACCGGCATCAAAAGATGCGTGGAGCCTCGCCGGTTCACCGGTCCAGTAGATCGTCTCCAGATCCCTGAGCGAAACGGAGCCTGGATGAAGGGTAATGGTCAATGGTCGATCCTTTCGCCCTTGAAAACATGTGCATGAAGCGGGTTGAAGCCGATGCGGTAAACGAGCTCCGCGAGGCTTTCGACGTCCCAGATCGCAAAGTCCGCGGACTTGCCGGTCTCGAGCGTTCCTGTCTCGCCCAGAAGCCCAAGGGCGCGTGCGCCCTCGCGGGTCGCCCCCGCAATGCATTCCTCGACAGTCAGGCCGAAGAGCGTGGCTGACATATTCATCGTCAGAAGCAGCGAGGTCAGCGGCGAGGTGCCGGGATTGCAGTCGGTCGCAATGGCAATACGGGTGCCGGCGTCRCGCAGCGCCTGAACGGGCGGCTTCTGCTTTTCGTTGATGGCGTAGAAAGCGCCAGGCAAGAGAACGGCGACCGTACCGGCCGCAGCCATGGCGGCAGCACCCTCGGCATCGAGATATTCAAGATGGTCGGCAGAGAGCGCACCATGGGAGGCGGCGAGCTTGGCGCCGCCAAGATTGGACAATTGTTCGGCATGCAACTTGACTGGCAGACCGAGTGTCTCTGCCTTGTCGAACACGCGGGCGATCTCGGCGGTGGAAAAGGCGATGCCCTCGCAGAACCCGTCGACTGCATCGACCAAGCCCTCGGCATGGGCGTATTCGAGGCCTGGGAGGACGACCTCGGCAATATAGTCGCTGTTGCGCCCCCTGTACTCGATCGGCGTTGCATGAGCGCCGAGATAGGACGTGACGACGCGCACCGGGCGAAGGCGCTCAAGCTGGCGGGCAGCGCGCAACATCTTCAGCTCGCCGTCGACGTTCAGCCCATAGCCGGACTTGACTTCGATCGTCGTCAGCCCCTCGCAGATCAGCGTATCCAAGCGGGGAAGCGCCGCCTTGACGAGGCCTTCGACCGAGAGCGCATTTGTTGCCTTGACGGAAGAGACGATGCCGCCGCCAGCGCGCGCAATCTCTTCATAGGTCGCACCTTCGAGGCGCATCTCGAACTCGCGGGCGCGATTGCCGCCATAGACGATGTGGGTGTGGCAGTCGACGAGGCCCGGTGTAACCCAGCGGCCCTCGAGATCCGTGATCTCGGCGCGCTCGATCGCGGAAACAGGCAGTTCGTCCTCGGAGCCGACGTAGCTTATGCGCCCACCCTCGGTGACGAGGGCGCCTTTTTCAACGATGCCGAGGCCCTGCTTTTGTGGGTCGAGTGTTGCCAAGCGCACATTCCGCCACAGATGCGGACGGACGTCGCCGGATGACTCATGGCTTGAAAATTTGTTCCCATTCATCAGCTTTGCGCCTTTCCTTATGCGGAAACATGTATATACATAATAAACCGATGACAAGTGAAATTTTGTGCGCCTCCATGGAAAAGAAAGATGCGCGGCGCCAAAGAGGAGAAAAAGCGTTATGGCTCAGACGGTGGCGACCAGACTTCATGCGAGCGCGGCACTTCTGCCGCAGGGATGGCGCAAGGACGTGCGCGTGACGATCGAGGACGGCCTGATTGCGACCATCGAGACCAACGTCGCTCCGACGCCAGCCGATGATCGTCACGGTACGCTTGTGCCGGCGATGGGCAATCTCCACAGCCACGCTTTCCAGCGCGCCATGGCCGGCCTTGCCGAAGTGCGGGGACCTGCCAATGACAGCTTCTGGAGCTGGCGCACGGTCATGTACAAGTTCGCATTGTCGATGACGCCCGAACATGTCGAAGCCGTTGCCGCCCAGCTCTACATGGAGATGCTGGAGGCCGGCTTTTCCCGTGTCGGCGAATTCCACTATCTGCACCACGACAAGAACGGCACACCCTACGCCAACATTGCCGAGCTGGCCGAGCGCATCGGGGCGGCGGCAAATGTCAGCGGCATCGCCTTGACGCTGCTTCCCGTATTCTATGCCCATTCTGGCTTCGGCGGCGCGGCACCGATCGAGGGTCAACGACGCTTCATCAATTCGCTGGACAGTTTTGCCGCCCTGATGGACGGCTGCCGCAAGGTGACGAGCGGGCTTCAAGGTGCCGAGCTCGGCCTTGCCCCACATAGCCTGCGCGCCGCCACGCCCGAGGAACTGGCCACGGTCGTCCCGCTTGCCGGTAACGGCCCGATCCACATCCACATCGCCGAGCAGGTCAAGGAAGTCGAGGATTGCATCTCCTGGTCGGGCGCCAGGCCCGTCGAATGGCTGCTTGCCAACCAACCCGTCGATGATCGCTGGTGCCTGATCCACGCGACGCACATGAGCGACGAGGAAACCCGTGGCATGGCCCGTAGCGGTGCGATCGCCGGCCTTTGCCCGATTACCGAGGCCAACCTCGGCGATGGCACCTTCGAGGCACCGCTCTTCATCGAAGAAGGCGGACGTCTCGGCGTCGGCTCCGATTCCAACGTGGCGATCTCGCTTTCCGGCGAACTGCGCCAGCTTGAATACTCAGAGCGTCTGGCGTTGAGGGCCCGCAACGTGGTGGCTGCACCCGGCGGCTCAACGGCGCGCAGCCTGTTCGATCATGCAATAACCGGTGGCGGCGCCGCCCTGAAGGCCCCTGGGGGAATTGCCGTCGGTCATCACGCCGATCTCATCTCGCTCGACACGACCGCCGTGCCCTATCTTTCAGGCGACCAGTTGCTCGATCATTGGATTTTTGCCGGCGGTGTCGCGGTCGACAGTGTCTGGGCGCTCGGCCGCAAGCAGGTGGAAGGCGGCCGCCACGTAGCGCGCGAGGCAATCAATCGCCGGTTCCTGAAGGCGATGGGCGAGCTTCTTTCAGCATAGGGCTTTCCAGGTCCCGACATTCACATTAGAGCGGGAGGTATAACCGGAGCGTGACGATGAACCAAAGCAAGGACATAACCTTGCATCAGCGGATCGTGAGTGACATCGAGGGCCGCATCGTCTCGGGCGAATGGCCACCGGGTCACCGTATCCCGTTCGAAGTGGATCTCACCAAGCAATATGACTGTTCGCGCATGACCGTGAACAAGGCGCTGACCCAGCTCGCCAAGGCGGGCCTCATCGAGCGTCGGAAGAAGTCCGGCAGCTTCGTCACACAGCCGCAGGCACAATCGGCCGTCCTCGAGATCCACGACATCGGCGCCGAGGTCAAGTCGTTGAATCTTGCCTATGCCTTCACGGTCTCAAAGCGCGTGCAACGCAAGGCCAAGGCCGAGGACATCGGACGCCTGGACGTCATGCCGGGCTCTTCCGTTGTCGACGTGGCCTGCATTCATCACGCGGGCGGGCGGCCATTCTGCCTCGAGGAAAGGCTAATCAGTCTGTCGACCGTACCCGAGGCGGCCGACGCCGATTTTTCCGAGATGGCACCGGGCGCCTGGCTGATCAATCAGATCCCATGGAGTAGCGCCGAGCACCGCATCCATGCCGTATCGGCCGGCGCGGACGAGGCTGCCGCCCTGGACATCCCGCGCAACACTGCCTGTCTGGTTGTCGAACGCCGCACCTGGAGCAATGTCGGGCCAGTCACTCACGTGCGCTTCACCTATCCCGGCGACCGGCACGCACTGGTAGCGCGCTTCACCCCGGCGTCGCAATAGCGAACGGCCTTGTCAGACTGTGTTGTCAGACGGCCTTGTCAGCAAGACACCTGGTTCCTCGGAGCGCAAGTCTCCTACCCGAGTTTCGTGGCTCGCCAGTGAACGCAACGAACGTCACGCAAAACGTCTCAAACTTCAGAAGGTTGATGTCTCGCATGCCGCCGCAAGCTCGCCATCGCCAGCAAGACTGCCGCAATGCATATTGGCGTCAGCACCTTTGCCTCTCCTGTCATCGGTCGGGCCTGTCATGCGGCTTTTTGCAACGGTCTAGCCGCCAGTTGAGGCGCGTTCAGTTCAGCCTCTCTTCGACGGTTGGTGACGGCGCCAAAATCCTGAAGCTCTGATCGATCCAGGTGAGTTCGTCCCGAACGTCCTGCACGCCGGCGACATTCTCCGCCGCAACTCTTACGGCCGCCCGCACCCGCTCGTCGGGAACCGTCCCTCTCAACACGACAATGCCGGCATTGACGCTGACGCGGATCTGTCCACATCGAGCCCATTTTCTGGTCTGCAATTCCGCCTCGACGTTCGATAGGATCGTCCTGTCATCAATCGGAAAGACCGAGACCGATCGCGATTGTCCAAGCGGCTTGAGGAAGTCTTTCCTGGTAATGATGCCGACGAGGCTGTCCCCCACGACCACCGGCAGCCGCTTTACACTTGTCTGCTCCATCAATTCTGCCGCCTCGGTCAGCGTCGCATAAGGAGAGACGGTCACAAGCGGACGCGACATGACTTCACCAACACGCCGTCCGCGCAAGGCCACATATTCGTCGGCAAGGCAGTCTTGACCCGTCAAGAGTTGCAGCCACCATGAACGGCGGGTCTCGGTCTGCGCCTCCGACCTTCGCACCAGGTCGCTTTGGCTCAGCATACCCACCAGGCCGCCCCGCGCATCAAGCACCGGAAGGCCACTGATGCGATGGTAGAGCATCAGTTCTGCAGCATCGATCACGGTCGCCCGCTCAGTGATCGTGATGACGCCTTCTGTCATGATTTGACTTACGCGCATTTCAGGCACCTCCAGGGCGCAAACGGGAACCGGTTCTACAAATGCCTACACGCCGTCCCGCGTGACGTCCGAGAACCCGAACATCGACAACTGGACCCCATACGGAAAAAGAATGGTGTTAACGAGCAGGAGCGCCTTGTCGCTTCTGCTGCCAGACAGAGAATAGTAGGTCGTCTGCGCTTCACGACGCTGCTTGACCAGCTGATGCCGTCGAAGGATGTTCAGGTGCTGCGACAGGGCAGACCGGCCCAGACCGATGCGGAGCGCGAGTTCCCTGACGCAGATTTCGCCCTCGGCGAGTGTTCTCAACACGGCCAGGCGATGGGCATTCGCGAGCGCCGAGAAATATGCAGCGAGTTCGCCGTCGTCGCCGAGCATCGCATTTCCTCCGGTATGAACGGAGCGATATTAGCGACCTTCCGGATCCCTTCATTGAGCCAGCGCAAATTGCTAGGGAAAGACGGCTCGTCTCCTAGCGAAGAGCACTCGCCGTCAGGACGATGGAGAAGATCATCAAGGCTGCTGAACCGCAACGCCTGGCGATCAAGGGCATGTGATCGCTTTCGCCGATCACCAGCCTGCCGGCGGTAAGCCAAATCAGGGACGTCGAGAGTGCCACGGCGACGAACGCCATCATCGTGGCGAGCGCAAGTCCATCCTGCGGGGAGGGAATGATCGTCAATCCGATTATTATCGCCTTCGGATTGAGCAATGTCGTCACGAACACGTGCCGGGGACCCGCAAATTCCGTCGAGGCGACGGTACTGCGCCCCCAAAGCTTGAATGCAAGATAGAGCACCCAGACGGCGGAGGTGGCCTTCACGACTTGCAGCGCGAGAGGGTGAGCATGCAGGAATGGACCAGCGACGCTTGAAACGGGAATTATGATCGCAAGGTAAGCGAAGACAACGGCGGCGAGCACCTCAAGCAAGCCAATGCGAGATAGGCCGTGCGACGCCATGACGAGCAATGCGTTGGTCGGTCCCGGCAGTATCAGAAGTGTGAAAGCACCAAGTGCAAAGCTGAGGTCATTCATGGTCCGTATCCTGTGAAACTCGCTGCTCGCACGATGCGACGTCGGCCACATTGACATTGATCATTTTGCAAGAACTTGTCGCCACACGACGTGTTATGCTGGGACATGGATGGAGGTACCGCGATGCCTCACTTGATCTGGTTTCTGCTTACCCGCCTTTCGGCCGGATTCGCAATCGGATCCGTGGCTGGATTGGCTATCTGGAGGGTCGGCTCCTGGGGCGCAGGTATTGAAGTGCCCGACTATTATGTCGCCCAGGGCATGTTTGTCTATCTGTTCGGCAGCACGATCGCTGCCGGTTACCTGGCGACGGCGCTGTGGCTTGATGAACCTTGAGCGCCGAAAGTCGGACCCGGTGCAAATGAGCAATGCCGAAGGCATGAGCGCCGAGCGGCGCGATCCTGCCGATCAGACCAACCCGAGCCGAGAACGACTGCCTTTCTGTTTCCAGCAGCCCCACTGGTCTTGCCAGGTCCACAGCGGCTCCGGAACCGGTTCTGCTCTTCTGCGGTTGCGAACGTCGGTCGCTGTGACAAGGAGCGTCTCGCAGTCGTCCTGGCGATCGCCGATGAAGGCGAGCGCCATCTCACAGAAACTATCAAGATGTTGAAGGAGACGTTCCTCTGTGGCGCGGGGAGGGGTGTCGACATTGAGGAGCGCACGTCGCGTGACGACGATCGTCCGTGAACGACCGGCTGCCTGCAAAACGATGCGTCCGGATCTCTCCTTTCCGTCCAGCCACGCAGCGACTACCGTATACCGCAAAACTTGCTCCCTCCGTGCCACGCACCAAAAGCGCCGCTGACGGCGATCCCCTGCCAAAGTTCTGCGAAGATTAGCGATGCGCTCTCCCAAAACCTTGATCTGGGTCAAACCGTGACATCATACCTGCCGGGCCCAAATACCTCCGTGAAGATGAACGCGAACTGGAATGAAGGCTTATTCACCGGAGCGTTCCCTGCAAAGCCGGTCCTGCTGGTCACCCGGATCTTTCGAGAACCACCCGCGGGAATGGAAAAGAAACGCCTCCAGGACCGCCCGCTGCTCGCCGCCAGACGCTCCCCAAAGGCTGACGAACTCCAGAGCGTCGATATGTCTCTGGCAGCTCCTTTCGGAATTCACGACAAGGCCTCCTGCACCTCAACATGCTTGGTTGCTGGAGCCAGCATGTCGTTTCGATTGAAGGCGAAGGCTCTCAGGAGCTGCGATCCCAACCGCGCCTGCTGAGCCAGGTCGTCGAAGATCAACGCCGCTTCCTCAACCTCCCCGATCTCCGTTGCCGGTCCGAACTGGTCGAGTTCCTTCAGAAGCTCCATAAGGGTCGACACTTTGTCCCGTTGTCGCATGGCAGACAGAAACAGCTCCTGGACGACGGCAGCGCGCTGTTTCGGCACGAGGCTGACCAGGACCTGGCCCACAACCGTGGAGCAGCCGCAATCGAGCGCCGGATTTTTCGCGAAAGCCTTGATCTGGCGAACCGCTGCAAGAATATGATTATCGGCGAGACTGCCGCTTCGCGATTGCTTCCCTGTCATCTGCTCGCTCCTTCTGTGTTCCTTTGTCTTGCGATCCATTCCGCACCGGCGCGCCCGTGGTGAAATCCGTTCGACAACGGGACGTCGGGATAGAGGTTTCGTATTCTTGAGCCCGTCTCCGCCGGCGCGAGGTGACCGTCGAGCATCTTGCGATAGAGCGCGGACACGGCAACCATGTCGCAATCCTGCGGCGAGAGGCGCAGTGAGCTGACGCCCAGTGCGTCCCACTCCTCCGGCCCTTCCAGAAGCGCCTGGCAGGAGTGAGAGACCGTCTGTACGCCGTTCAATGCGAGAAACGGCTGGTTTGAAAGCGTGGCTACGGAAAGGCCGTCGGGATCTTCCTGGCAAACGAACTGACAATTGTCCTTGGTCTTTCCCTTGGATCGCGCATGCGCGCAGCGCGCCGAGATGGCGAGGGGTAAGCGGCCGAACGCGAAAAGCTCGAAATCGCCTCCGGGGCAGGATCGCGTGATCTCGGCGACCGACGCTGCCGGCAGCTCCGGGGGCAGGCAGATGCTGGCCGCGCCGTTTCGTGCGAGAAGCTTGGCCGACGGTCCATTATAGACATTGACGAAGGGTCCGACGGTGTGACGCCGGCCCTTCAGCATCTGAAGGGCTGAAAGATCGTTGGCTTCGACCAGGTGATCTTCATCGGCTGCAACTGATCTCTGATACTTCGATTCGCGATCGAGGGTTACAAGGGCGAGCGTGGAGAGACGGACTTCCTTTCCCGCCGCCTCCAGGCGTTCTACGACAGCCACGAACTCGGGTTCCATGAAATGCAACCGCTTGGAACAGACGGTCTCGCCAAGCACCACGACGTCGACAGGCGACTGGTCGGCGATTGCGAAATAGAAGTCGCGCCAGCGCTCTGTCGGCCAAAGATAGAGGAGCGGCCCCAAGGTAAGCTTCAGGGGAGATTTCATCGACTACCTCCAACGCTTCTCATAGGCGCCCTTTGTCGTCTGTTGTCCCTCGCTGAGTTTGCGAAGGCGTGACATGAGGACCGGGCGGTCCGCGGGCGCCGCCTGCAGCGTGGCGCGAAGCGTGGACACGACCTCCGAGATGTAGGCCTTGCCGCGTTGACGGCCTTCGACCTTCAATGCCTTGACGCCGGCCGCCCGAAGTTCGTCGAGCTGGTCCATGACGTCCAGCGACACCGGATCCTCGAAAGCGTAGGTCGCGCTTTGTCCGACCTCGAAGCGACCCTTGCACAGCGTCGGATAGCCAGCGGGTTCTTCTTCGGAAAACCGGTTTATGGTGAAGCCACCCAGTTCAGACACCAGGTCGCCGCCGGCCTGCCGGTAGCGTACGTGGCTGGCTGGCGAGCATACGCCGTTCATATTTGGCGACTTGCCGGTCGCGTAGGACGACAGCGAGCAGCGCCCCTCTGCCATGACGCACAATCCGCCAAAGACGAAAACCTCCAATTCGCAGTCTACGCTTCGTGCAATGCGGGCGATGTCCTGGATGGTGAGGGTTCGCGGCAGCACGATCCGGGCAGCACCGAAACAGTCGACCAGATATGAAAGGGCCTCGGGATTGGAGGCAGACGCCTGAACCGAGATATGGAGGCGCTGTGCCGGGTGATGTTCCGCGACATGCGCCATCAATCCGAAGTCTGCAACGATGAGGGCGTCGGCGCCCGCTTCCGACGCTTCCCTTGCCCTGCGGTACCAGAGATCTTCCTTGCCGGCGGTCATGAAAGTGTTGAGAGCGACAAACGTCTTCACCTTTCGCGCGCGTGCGTAGCCGATTGCATCACGAAGCTCGGCGAGATCAAAATTCAAACCCGGGAAGTTGCGCGCGTTTGTCTCGTCGCGAAAGCCACAGTAGACGGCATCTGCCCCCGCATCGACGGCCTCGCGAAACGATGCAGGGGTTCCTGCAGGGCAGATCAGCTCCATTGGACACCATGCGCCTTCAGTGCTTGCCGACGGACCGAACCAAGGGCTCCGGTGATGGAACGGGTCATCGGGCCCGACAATCTCCCGATTGCGTCAACGAGGTCTATTTCATTGTCATCAAGCGCGTTTCGAAGTGCCAGCACCGCCTCCATGTCACCCGTGACAGTGAGCTTTCTTGCGAAGAATATGGCATCGCCGTCAATCCTGCCCTCGGCAAGGGCCAGCATCAGGACCAGCGGTCCGCAGATGGTGGTGTCAGCGGCCATGTGGGTACCGCGACGAAAGGCTTGGACAGTGCGATCTTTTGGGCAAATCAGGAATGAAAACGGGAAGTCCGACGGCACGAATGCAAAGCGGGACTGGCTGTACTCACCGAGCCGGTCGAAGAGCCTCGGATGAATTGAAAGAACCTCCTTGAGCAGGAAGTCGGCAATGCGCCCGACGATCGGCAATGGAATGATGCGGGCGGTCGCCATCAGGCGAGATGGGGCGAGCATTACGGCCTCTCAGATTGAACAGGGCAATCCTAGTTTTTCTTGGCGAGGCTCTGTTTGATCTGAGACAAAGACAAAGACGGTTTCCTCGTCGATTTCAGCGTCATGCGTAACGAAGAGCCAAAAGCCAAACGCCATGGCGACCTGCAGTCCTTCCTTCGCGACCTGCAGCAGCGACGACTGCTGCTTGTCGTGGAGGAGCCCGTGTCGCTCGTGCATGAACTGACCGCCCTGCACCAGAAAGTGCTTTCCGAGGGTGGTCCCGCCCTCCTCATCAAAAACCCCGTAAATGCCGACGGACGGTGCTCCCCGATACCGGTCGTTGCAAATCTGTTCGGTACAAGGCAGCGGATCGAGCTCGGCTTTGGCGTCGGCGAAGCGGGGCTGGCGGGCCTCGCCAATGACCTGGCCGAGCTTCAACGGCCGACACCACCCGTGTCGCTCGCCGATGCGTGGAGCAAGCTGCCAATGCTCAAGGCGGTGGGCAGCATGCGACCTCGCTTGCGCAGGGCGGCTGCCTCTCAGGAGGTCGTCTACAAGGGACAGCAGATCGACCTCGGGCAGCTTCCGGTGCAATGGTGCTGGCCAGGCGAGCCGGCGCCTCTCGTGACCTGGCCGCTGGTGATTACATGCAATCCCGACGACCCCAGGGACGTGAACGTGGGCATATACCGGATGCAGGTCCGCGACCGCTCGTCGCTGATCGTTCGGTGGCTGGCCCATCGTGGTGGCGCGAAGCATTTTCGGCTGTGGCAGCGTAAAGGCCTGGATATGCCGATCGCCGTTGTGATAGGAGCCGATCCGGCGACGCTTCTCGCCGGCGTCATTCCACTTCCCGAAGGCATGAGCGAACTGAACTTCGCCGGCCTTCTGCGCGGATCGAGAACCGAGGTCTCCAGCGCGCTCACTGTCCCGCTTGCGGTCCCTTCAAATGCCGAAATAGTTCTCGAAGGCTACGTTTCCGCTGAGGAAACGGCGCCAGAGGGACCCTATGGAGATCATACCGGGTACTACAACTCCGTGGAGCCGTTTCCAGTCGTCAGGTTGAGTGCGATAACCACGCGGCGCTCGCCGGTGTATCTCTCGACGTATACCGGGCGCCCGCCAGACGAACCATCACGGCTGGGCGAGGCGATGACCGAGCTTTTCATCCCGATCGTGAAGCGCCAGTTTCCGGAGATCAGGGATCTGTGGCTTCCGCCGGAAGCTTGCTCCTATCGGGCAGTCGTCGTTTCGATCGACAAGCGCTATCCGGGTCAGGCTCGCCGTATCATGATGGGGCTGTGGTCGATGCTCCCGCAGTTCAACTATACGAAGCTCATCATTGTCGTAGATCCGGATATCAGCGTCAGGAAGTGGGAGGAGATCATGTGGGCGGTCGCAACCCGGTTCGATGCCTCGCGGGACCTGGTGGTGCTGGAAAACACGCCAATCGACTACCTCGACTTCGCGTCTCCGAAGTCCGGGCTCGGCGCCAAGTTGGGCTTGGACGCCACCAACAAGATCGGTGCTGAGACCGAAAGGGAATGGGGTCGAGTGCTGGCGATGCCCGAAAACCTTGAGGAAAAGGCCGCGCAAACATGGGAAAGGCTGCGACGTGATGCGGGTATCTGAACACAAGGATGTCGTGCTTGCAGTGACCGGAGCTTCAGGCGCTGCGCTTGGCGTCGCCGTGCTCGATTTGCTGGTCTCGCTGAATGTAAGGGTGCATCTCGTTGTTTCCGACAGTGGCTGCCGGACACTCGCTCACGAAGTTTCGGCTGAAGCCCACGGACGCATGCTGCTCAAGGCACATAGGACATATGACAACAAGGACATTGGATCGGCCATCGCGAGCGGTTCGTTTCCGGTCACCGGCATGATTGTTGCGCCATGCTCCATGAAGACGCTGGCAGCGATCTCCACAGGGTTGTCTCAAAACCTGATTTCTCGGGCGGCGGATGTTCAACTGAAGGAGAGGCGCAGGCTGGTCCTGCTCACCCGCGAGACGCCGTTGCATCTCGGACACCTTCGCAACATGGTCACCGTCACGGAAATGGGAGCGATCGTCATGCCGCCCGTGCCGGCATTCTACAATCGGCCCGAGTCCATCCAGGACGTGGTAGACCACCTCGCTCGTCGGGCAGTCGATCTGCTTGGACTTCCTGTCCCGCATCAATCGCGCGCCTGGCTTGGCGAGGCGTTATTCGATCAGCCGAATATTGCAAAAGGGTCGGCGCCGAAAAGCAGGGCATGACCGCCGCCAAACAAAAGCCAGCCAACAAGGATACCGGTCAGGAGAATGGAGGCGACCAAGGGCACGTCGAAGGCGGGTCGCCTTCCAGCCAGAAACGCCCGGAAAGGCAGGATCGAGGTCGGCGCAGCCAGGCTCTCCCACCGTGATCCAAGCCGCCGCTTTGCCCGCTTCTCGATCATCGGTATGGCGCCGATGGCAAAGAGGGCGAAACCGCCGAACAACAGAATGGACCGCAGATCGCCATTGGCGATGATGTGTCCCGCTGCCCAGATCGCGAATCCAAGGAGAACCGGATGGCGGGTGATACCAACGACGGCGCCAGGTCTTTCCGATGATCGGACGGTGATCGAAAGGGGATTGGGACTAATAAGTCCTGCAATCACCAGCAAGCCGCCCAGGGGAGCGAGAACAAACGTGATCACCGCATGCCAGGGTTGCAGGTCCCACAAAGGCACATAGTCAAGTTTCAGCGCAGCGGCAAACAACCATGCCAGCGCCAGCAGCGAGGCTGCTGAATAGGCGACGAAGTAGGTCCGCCTGCCAATCCGACTGATGATGCCTGCTCGAACCGCTGGTGTAGCGGGGATCGAATGAAGCGCCAGAAACACCGTAAACGCGGCTAGAAATTCGGTCACGCTCGCCTCCTTTTTCTTGTCGATGGCACGATCTGCACGAACGGGCGTTGAGGAATGTCAAATCAGCCTTGCGAAGTCCTCATCTTTGCGCCAGCGCAAAGAGCGGGGCAATTGCGCTGATAAAGGTGAGCCGTTCAGTCACCTTTTACGGATCACACACAATGCTTCGAGCTACCTGCCTTTGCCTCGCGCCTGTTCTTCTCGCCGCCATGCCTTTTGCTGTGCGCGCCGCGGAATATCCGATCGGAGCGCCGCAGCTTGCGGGTGGGATGGAAGTGGCAGCCGTCTATCTTCAGCCGATCGAAATGGATCCTCCGGGAATGATGCTTGCAACGGCCGAATCCGACGTTCATCTGGAAGCGGACATACACGCCACGGCCGAGAACGCGAATGGCTTTGCCGAGGGCGACTGGGTGCCGGGTCTTCATGTCGAATACAGGGTGAAGAACCTGGACAACGGCGCCGAACAGGGGGGTGCCCTTGAGGCGATGGTCGCAAGCGACGGGCCTCACTACGGCGACAACGTCAAGCTCTCAGGGCCAGGCCGCTATGCGCTTGAGCTCACCGTGCACCCTGGCGGTCACGGCATGATGTCGTTCGGCCGGCATGTCGACAAGGAGACCGGAGTAGCCGCGTGGCCTGAAGCATTTACCCTGAAATATGAATTCGTGTTTGCCGGCGTCGGAAAGAAGGGCGGCTACTGATGTGGCTGCGAACACTTGTTTCGGGGCTCTCGGTCTGCCTCGCGGTGACGCCCGCCGTTGCGCAGGGCGACGATCCGGTCATCCAGATTCACTTCAGCAACGGAATGATCTCGCCATCCGTCATCGAGGTGCCAGCCAACACGCGTTTCAAGCTTGAGCTTCACAACGACGGCTCGACGCCGGTCGAATTCGAAAGCATTCCGCTGCGCAAGGAAAAGGTGCTCGCTCCGGGCGCCTCAAGCTTTCTCGTGTTTCGCTCGTTGGATGTCGGAACCTATGCCTTCTTCGACGACTTTCACCTCGACATGCCACCGGCGAGCATGGTCGCCAAATGAGCGCGAATCTTTATCTGCAGTCCTTCGAGATCGCATCCGTGGTCTGGCGGGAAACATTTGAAGCCTTGCTCGTCGTCGGAATCCTTTTGACCTGGTCGTTGCGGGAGGGGCCTTCCGCTCAAAGAACAGCCGTCGGATGGATTGCCGCGGGGGTTGCCTCTGGCATCCTGTTCGCTGCCGCCCTGGCGCTGATCATGAGCCGGGCCTCCGCACTGCTCGACGGAGATGCCGAGGAAATACTCCAAATGATCATGGCGTCGCTGGCGTCAGTCCTCATGCTGAGAATGGTGTTCTGGATGCGCCGGATGGAACAGGGCGATACCGGGGGACTGCGCAATGAGGCGCTCGGGCATGTACGGGCTGGCAACTGGCTGGGTCTGGCTTGCCTGGCGGCGCTTGCCGTAGCCCGGGAAGGAGCCGAAACAGTCATTTTTCTCTATGGAATGCTCTCTGCGTCCGAAGGCTGGCAGACCGGCATTGTCGTCGTGTCGGGCGCGGTGGGTCTGGTGCTGGCCGTGGGAACGTTCTGGGCGTTTAGGGCCGGTGCGGCGATGGCATCCAAGAAGGTGTTGTCGCGGATCAGTCAGGCGCTCCTCATCATTCTCGGCAGCGGCCTGGCCATGACCGTCATCGACAAGTCGATTTCCCTTGGCATCCTGACGCCCTTGACCGCGCCGCTATGGGACTTGAGCTGGCTTCTCGACGATGGCAGGGGGGCCGGCGCCTTCCTCGCCGGGCTCGCAGGCTATCGGGCCCGTCCGGAACTTCTTCCTCTTCTGGGCATCGGGGCCTACTGGTTCACCGCCTCTCTGGCTTACATGCCGCCGCTTGGAGAGAAGGCTCCTGCATGACCTCCATCCAGATTGGCGCGCAGGCACTTCTTGGCGGCTTCGGCGATCTTCTCCTGCGGCGGCAGGTGTTCATCCGACGCCTTCAATGGGGGATCGTGGCAGGCTATGCGGCGCTTCTGGTCGTGCCCGTCGTCCTGCCTCTTCCTGCGAGGACCGACTTCATATGGACGAACCTGACGCGCTTTGCTCAATTTGTGTTCTGGGGCCTCTGGTGGCCGTTTGTGATCCTTGCAACGGCGCTCGTCGGCAGGTTCTGGTGCGGGATACTCTGCCCGGAAGGCGCGCTTTCGGAGTTTGCCAGTGAACGGGGCGCGGGGAGGGCGATTCCTGGCTGGATGAAGTGGTCGGGTTGGCCGGTCCTGTCTTTCATTTCCACCACAGTTTACGGTCAACTTACGAGCATTTATCAGTATCCCAAGCCGGCCGCACTTCTGCTCGGCGGCTCGACATTCGCAGCAATCGCCGTAGGCGCTCGATATGGCAAGGCCAAGAGAGTGTGGTGCCGGTTCCTGTGTCCTGTCAGCGGCGTATTCGGCATCGTTTCGAAGATGGCGCCCCTCCATTTCAGGGTGGATCCGGCGAGCTGGCCCGCGCCACGCGGCCGACCTGATGCCGTGAACTGTGCGCCCCTGGTGCCCATCAAGACCATGCAGGGAGCTGCCGCCTGTCACATGTGCGGCCGTTGTTCCGGACATAGGGGCGCGATCCGGCTGGCGTGGCGAAAGCCGGCGATCGACATCGTGCGAGGATCCGGCCGGATGGCGACCGGATGGGAGACTGCGATGTTGCTCCCGGTCATGCTTGGTCTCGTCCCGGCAGCGCTCACCTGGTCGGGCAGCGACTGGTTTCTGGCCATACGCCAGTGGTTGGTGGAAGCCTGCCTCGACGCACAGCTGATGTGGCCGCTTTCGTTACGGCTGCCATGGTGGCTGTTGACCAACTATCCTGCAGCCAGCGATATCATGACGATCGTCGACGCCCTGTCCCTGCTTGCGCTTCTCGCATTGTCAGCTGCCTTGGCGACCCTCGCTTTTGGGTTCCCTCTGGCAGCGAGCGCCTGGATCCTTCGCAATCGCGTCCGCCCGATGCATCACCTCGCACAATCCCTTATTCCCCTTGCTTCCGCTTCGTTGTTCACGGGCCTTCTGTCGCTCACGATATCGCAGCTGCGGATGGACGGGATCATGTTGCCCATCGTCGACGATCTAAGAAGCGCGCTGGTTCTGGCGGCCGCCGTCTGGTCTGTCGCACTTTGCCACCAGATCACTGGCCTCTACGACCGGCGTCTCGGCCGGCGGCTCCTGGCGACGTGCCTCTTGGCGCTTCCGACGTTGACCTTTGCAGTCGGCTGGGCGGCGTTCAGCTAGCAACGCTCCAGGGTTGCTGGCCCGTTGGCAAGGACACCACTTGTCGGAAGAGGGCATCATTCAGCCGTCGGCGAGGCAAACCAATCAGATGCGGTGACCATCGATTGCGGCCGATCAAAGCTCTCCATCGCAAAACAGTATGGAGATGGAAAACCGCTGGTGCGGAAGGATTTCTGAGTGCCCCGGAAGGTTTGGAAAAATCGCCGGCCGCACACAAGGCATCAGCCTGTTTCAGGAACGCTGCAGGCGACCGAAGACCAGCCGGCAAAGCTTGTCCGTATCGACCTTGCCGGTGCGCGCATCAAGGTCGGGCTTGTGTTCGGCTCTGGCCGCACGGGGAGCTCTGCGCTTCTTGATCTCTACGACGAACGGCTTCTGCTGTGGTCTCATGGTTCTTTTCATTTCTTTTCCGTTGAACCCGCTTGAGCGAGCAGTTGATTCAGTGCCTGCACGAAGCCTAGCGAAGCAGGCAAGAGCGCACTTTGACCTCCATCAAAGTTATCGGGAAACGGAAGGCGAATATCGACGCATGGCGAAGACATCCCGCATGCCGCAGCGCTTCAAAGGTGCAAGGGGGAGCTACCTTGAGTTGGCAGGTTTAAGGAGGTCTGCGAGCGTATGTCTGGCCAGATGACCTTTATAGGCGAGGGCAGCTCCTTGCTCTATCGTCCGCCATCCTTGGAGAGTGTCCAGCGCATCCGACCTGGCCTCGCAGGAAACGAGCGCTGCGGCAACCTCCGCAAGGCAGATCGTCTCTGGCGACCGCGCAAGGAAAAGGCCTCCTCTCTTGCCGCGCCGGCTCGCCAAAAAACCGCGACGAACCAGAAGGTTCGCTGCCTTCGCAAGGTGTGGGTGTGACGCCCCGAAAGCCTCGGCGGTCTCGGCGATCGTAACCCGGAAGGGATGGCGCCCAGCGGCCAAAAGAAGCAGCCGTATGCCGTTGTCCAACATCACGGCCATGGCGGTCTACTCGCGTTCGCCGTCGGCCAGCTTCAGAAGGCGCTGCGGATCGGTGACGGTGAGTTTCTGCCGCCCGCCCTCGACGATACCCTTTGATTCCCACGCGCTGAGGATGCGTGAGACCGTGTGAAGGGTCGTTCCGGTCATCTCCGCGATATCCTGCCGCGATATCGGGAAGTCGATCCGGATGCCAACACCGTCGGCCTTTCCCGCCTGCTTGGACAGGCGGAGCACGGCGTGCGCGACGCGCTTTTCAACTTCCTCCGTCGACATCTCGCGAATTCTGACGTGGGCCTCTTCAAGCCGCTGGCCGATGGTCTGCATCGCAGTCATCGCCAGGCGTGGGTTCTGTTCGACGAAGCGTCCCCACATGTCCGTCGGCCATCCGAGGATCAAGCTCTCGGCCGCGGCACGGGCCGTGCCTGGGTAGTCGGTCCTGCGAAACGCCATGGCGAAGCCGAACAAGTCGCCGGGGTGTACCATCCGGACAATGATCTGCTGGCCGTCCTGCGTCACCTGCGTCACCTTGAGCCGCCCATGCAGCAGCAGGAAGAACGACTTCGCCTGTGCCCCTTGCTCGAAAACGGTATCTCCTTGGGCGATGCGACGCGGCACAGCGTGCTCGAGCATCGTGTCGAGATCGGTGTCCGTCATCCGTTCGAAGAGCGGCAGGGACTTCAATACTGCGCGATCAACCTTCATTTTCGTTCTGCTCCGTGTGGGCGCTGATGTGGGGGCCAAGAGCGTCCGTTGCGGCCCTGCGGGCGAACGCCACCACGCTCTGGAAAAACGTGGGACGGCGGACGAGCCGGAAACCGAGATTGTCGGGCGGCGCTCCGACTGCGCAGCCCCCGCCCTTGGGATTTCGAACGAAGCTGCTCATCGGCGACCTGTGCTTACCAGAAGCTATTATAATGCCGCAGCCTGCTGGATCCAGTGTCTCCGCCTCTGCTGCCTTGTCTAGATCGACCCGCCTGTTGCACGTGGAGGTCCATTCCCAGATATTGCCCGCGAAGTCGACAAGGCCGGTCGTGCTGATGCCGAACGAACCTCTTGGCTGCGGCTTGGGGTTGGTCGAGGCCGCGCGGCGGGCCTCGCGCTCGTAATCGGCAAGCCAACGTGTCGCCGGGTTCGTGTCGTCGGCGTCGATGCCAAGCGCATCGTCAGGAAAGCGGTCGGCTGCGGCGTATGCAAGTTCAAAGTCGCTCGGCAGGCGCCAGTTCTCGCCTGTCTGCTGCGATAACCATGCCGCGTACTGCACTGCATCGTCGTAGCTCACCCCTGTGACCGGCAGGTCAGGCCCGGCCTGGCCTTCATATTCGGCCGGTGCACACGCGCCGTCCAGCACGCAGCGCTGATATTCTGCGCGGCTCGTCTGAAACTTCATGACGTCGAGTGGGAGGCGGACCTTCGCGTCGTGTTTTGGCGCGTCGACGGCAAGGCCCTTGCGAAAGTATTCGGTCGCCTCGCGATACTCGAAAGAATGAGGCTGTATGGTGACCACTTCCGGAGCGGTAACTCCACCGTCGTGTTGACCGGACGAAGCAAAACCCGCCTTCACGGCAACCGCTCCGGAGAGCGCGGCCAGAAGAGCGAGTGGAATAGCGATCGAAATGCCTGAAACCGATCCAGTCTCAGCGTGCCTGTTCATGATCTTTTCGCGAGTAGCGCCTCCTTATAAAGAACGGTGCGCGGACCACCCCCGTCCGCGCACCTCCCCCGCCAATGGTCAACTTGCTTGCGGGCTCTTGACCGACGTCATGAGATCGTCGTTCCAGTCCCCCGTGACCTTGAAGTGGGCCGCCGCACCAAGCTCGAACGCTTCGATCAGGTTGTGGTTCACGTAGGCGTAGATGCCAGGCTGAGCGAAGGTGTAAATCGCAGCGCCTGCGGTACCGCCCGGAATGAACCAGGTCTCCTGGTCGATGTCGGGCACGTTGGCGAACTTGCCGGTTGCCCAGACGTATTCGCCATGGCCACCGATGAGATGCGGACGCGTGTCACGGTTGGCCTGCGAATGAATGATCAGGACCGTTTCGCCGACCTTGGCAGTCATCGCGTTGTCGCCAGTCAGTGCACCAACTGCGCCGTTGAAGACGATGTGGGTCGGCGTAAGGGTCTTCATCACCGCAACGGTGTCCTCGTAGGCCTCGCCGGGGCTTTCGTATTTCTTGAATTTTCCGGTTTCGTCCCGAGGGATGTAGAAGTCCTGTTCGCCAACATAATAGACCTTGTCATAGACGAGCGGCTTTCCGTGACCGTCTGTCAGGCCTTCACGCGGCAGCACCATGATTGCCCCGTTCATCCCCGATGTCACGTGCCAAGGCACCATTCCGGGAGGAGCGCAGTGATAGACGAAGACGCCTGCCTTCGTGGCTTTGAAGCGCAGGACGGTGCTTTCACCGGGGTTCACGACGGTCAGCGCGCCACCCCCAAGGCCGCCGGTCGCGGCGTGGAAGTCAATGTTATGCTGCATCGTGTTGGTCTCGGGATTGACGAGCGTCAGCTCGACATAGTCATCCTGGTGGACAACCATCAGCGGGCCGGGGACCGAGCCGTTGAACGTCATGGCGTTCACTTCCGTGCCGTCCTTGTCCAGCACCATCTTCTTTTCTTCGATGGTAAGCGTGAATTCCTTGATCTTTGGGCCACCCTTGGCCTTCTGATCGTGAGCGTGCACAAACGGCGGCTTTACGAGTTCGACCTTTTCACGAGCCAGCTTCGACAGGTCGACCTTCTTGGCACCCTTGAGTTCCGCGGGGGCGGCATGATCGTCGGCGTGGGCAGCGGTGCTCGCGACGATGATGGGTGTAAGCGCCCCTGCGACAGCGGCGCCGGTCAGCATGGTGCGCCGGGTCATTTGCATAGTGTTTGTCATTTCCCAACTCCTGTGGTCGAAGAGCGAGCGAACCTCGCCCTGTCGAGAAGGAGAGTAGAGAAAAGGCGGTCAAACTCTTTGACTTGGAGCAAATTTGCTATTTGTGGCAGCGCAAAGTTGTACTGTCCCTATTTGCGTAATATCAACGACCTGCGCTCCAAAACTTGGCATTGCTTGGCCGTCAATTTGGAGACTACGATCATGCAGAAGACCATGGACGCCGAGACGCGCGTCCCCCGCGGCATGTCGCGGACCGGCCTTGTCCTCTTCTCGTATGGCTTCCGGCCATTTTTTCTCGCATCCGCGCTTTGGGGCATTGTCAGCATGGGCCTCTGGACCGCCTACCTGACGCTTGGCGTTCCGGTCGCTGAAGACTATGGGACACTATATTGGCACGCCCACGAGATGCTGTTCGGCTTCGCGCCGGCAATACTGGCGGGATTTCTGCTCACGGCGATACCGAACTGGACGGGCAGACTTCCGATAGCCGGGCGACCGCTGGCCTTCCTGTTCTCAATCTGGTGCGCTGGCCGCCTCGCGATGTTGGCGAGCGGTCTTACCGGAGTTGTGGCAGCCGCTTTTGTCGACGCCCTCTTCTTGCCCGCAATGCTTGTCCTGTGCACGCGAGAAGTAATCGCAGGCAAGAAATGGAAGGACCTGAAGGTTGTCGCCGGGCTTTTCATCCTGTCCGTCGCCAACATCTGCTTCCAGGTGAAGGCAATCAACGGGATAAACCCCGAGCTGCCTATTCGTCTCGGGCTGAGCGCCTACGTGCTGTTGGTGACAATCGTCGGTGGGCGAATCCTTCCCAGTTTTACCCGCAACTGGCTGAACCAGTTCGGGCGAACCGACTTTCCCGTACCGTACAATCGGTATGACGCGGCAACGATCATCGTGGGCGCAGTCGCGCTCGGATCCTGGGCGGTCTGGCCAGACGCGATCGCGACCGGCATCGTCGCCGCTGTCGCGACGGTGATGAATGTCATTCGCCTGTACCGTTGGCGCGGCTGGACCACTTGGGCGGAGCCGATCGTGTTCGTCCTACATGCCGCCTTTGCCTTCGTCCCTTTGGGATTTGCCGCCGTCGCTCTTGGTGCCGCAGGCCTACCCCAGATCGCAGTGCTGCATGTCTTCGCCATCGGCGCCATTTCGCTGATGATGCTGGCCGTCATGACGCGTGCCACTCGTGGCCATACCGGACGCAAGCTCAAATCGAGCAGGATGACGAATGCATCCTATGTCGTTCTTGCCTTCGTGGCTCTTCTGCGACCGCTTGCAGAAATCGCGCCATCGTTCACTGCACAGATATTGATGACTTCGGCGATCGGATGGATGGCTGCGTTGGCAATGTTTGCATTCGAGCATGCCCCGATGCTCTGCACTGGCCGCAAGCCGTTGACCGTCAGGGGAAAATGAGTGTCGGGCAGCGTTCCGCGCCGAGCGTTTCGGCGCGGTCGTCCGACAGCCGAAAGGGGAGGCGGCAAGACGCGCGATGACGGTTCTGTGACGCTCAGGAGGTCGCAGCCGTCAGCAAGGGAACGCTCCAGCGAGACGGGCGGGAACAAGCGACAGGGTGGGGCAACCGTTTCGTACCCGATTACGAGCCCTGCGGTCCCTTCGCGACAAATCTTGTCTCTTCGCTCAAAACGCTGCCGTTTGAGCTCACGATTGCAATCCACATGCGGTTGCCGAAACGGACAGAGAGGCGCGTCCTGCCGGCGTCGTCACCTATACCGGCCTCGACTGTGCCACGGACAAGGCCCCGCTTCATGTAGCTTCGAAGCGTCTCTGCCGACAGGCCAAACCGGCCTGCCAGATAGGAAGCATCTACGGCCAGGTTATCAAGGTCGATGTTCACAGTTTGATGCCTTTCCAGCCTTTGCCGTCGTCAGGCTGGCTGCTCGAATGAAAATAGCGCGGCCATGTCTGGCGACCATGGAGGATCGTAGACGAGATCGACAACGACATCGATCACGCCCTCGACCTCGGCGGCACGGTTCTTTACCGCCTCGACGATGAAGCCCGATACCGGACAGAAGCGCGTGGTCGTGGTCATCTTGATCCTTACGATGCCTGTGGGGTCGGTATCTATCTCGTAGATGAGACCCAGGTCCACGATGCTGGTTCCGACCTCCGGGTCCTTGATGCCCCGGAGCATGTCGAGGATCATATTTGGAGAGAGATTAGGCATCCGAACCTGCCGGCGTCGCTCTGATCATGATCCTGTAAACCTTTCCGCTGTCGTCGAAGTTCCCGATCCACTCATGGCCGCGGTCCTTCAGCTCATTGAAGAGAAAAACCGGTTCACGGTTCAGCAGGGCGAAAAGGACTTCGCCGCTTTCCATCGTCTCGAGCCGCGCGAGGATACGCTCCATCGGTTCGGGAGGCGGAAGGTCGGTTAGATCGAGGTTCCAAACGGGATCAGGCCAGATGGCTTCCGTCGCCGGGGCCGCCGGCTCAGCTTCGACAGCTTGGTCACCGGGGACGAAATCGATCTCCCAGTCATCCTCCGAAAGCTTTCGAGCGACGTGCGTGTAGCCCCGCTGCTCGAGTTGACGGATCAGGGGAACCGGCTGGAATATCACATGGAGCCTAAGTCCCTCGCCAGGATCAAGGCTGGAGACGGTATCCATGATCAATTGGAACGGCATCCCGCCGTCCCGCAGGATCTGACGTACGTCGAGTTCACGAAGCTGAACCATTGGCGTTACCCCTTTGATTAACGGCGAAAAGAAGCGCCGGCTTTTTGAATGGTGCTGTCTTCATCGAAGCATCTATATTTGCGAGTGAGCGAGCAAGGACAAGCTCGATGATGAGGGCAGCGGTCGAGAAGGTCTGGAGGATGACGGCAACACGGAAAAGGCCGTCGAAAGCCACAGCTATTGCAAACGACGCCACGACAACCGCGCCGTAAAAGAGCCAAAGCCAGATCGCGGCCCGGCCTCCCGATACGAGATCGGAGAGGCGCGGCGTCTGCCGGCGTCCGAGGAGGGGGCCGAAGACCTCGATCCACGTCAGGAAGGGAATGATCTTGAGCAACTGGGCAAGACCCAGACCCGTCAGCCAGCCGAAGACGAACAGGTAGACTGCGGCTGCGAGAAAATGGATCCCCACATTGGTTGCGAGGCCTGTCGCGAGCATCGACATTGACAGTCCAAGTAGCGTGAAGGCCGGCAGTGATCCGGACATGTTCACCTCCAGAGGCCCGCGGCGGCGTCCTTTGTAGGCCGATATCAACTCCAGTACATATATGGCGATCGCTACGGCGAACACTATTGCTGCCGCTGCAAGCAACCATTGGGAAACGGTCGGCCACGTCAGTGAAATCGCAGTCGCCACCGCCAGCACGACCATACTCACGCCAGCCATGTTGGCGATAAGCTGCGCCCGCTTCATGTCGTCGGACAACAGGAACATCGGGAGCAATTTATAGCTTACGCCGATGGCCGCCAGTGTCATCCACCCCCCGAGGCCGAAGCTCGCGTGGAAGGGAACCCCATGGAGCAGAAGGACGATGAAAACCGGTGCCTGGGAGACACCCGAAACGGTTACAGCAAAGAGCGAGCCGAGGGCGGCTGTTGCCGCGAGGCAACCGATTGCGATCAGGACGAGGGGCGATGCCGGATGGCCTTTGCGACCGCGCCACAGCACGAGCAGCAACGCAGTTCCCACCCAGGAAAGCGAAGGCGCCAGAGCGGCGACTGCAGCGAGCATCACCCCACCCGCGAGTTCGGATCCACGGTCGATCAAATGGAAGCCCAGCAGCAGAAGAGCAAGCCCGGCGACGATGCCGCCGAGGCCAAGGACGTCGTACCGTCCTTTGGGAAGGCTCAACCCCGTAAGAACCGGTGCGAACTGCAGCAGCGCGCCAATCATCAAGAGGGCAAGCCATCCAATCGTTACAGCGTGCACGACGATGAGGGCGCGAGGATCGCTGACGTCGACGGATGGCGCCCAGCTTCCTGTTGAAAGCAGAACCTCCGCAAACAGCAGAAAGAGGAGCGCTGCGCCGAAGTAGCACATGGTCCAGCGCGACAGACTGGCGCCCATTGGCATCATCGTGCTTCTCCGGTGCTAGTGGCTGCCGCAGCAGCAGTCGCAGCCGGCGTCGAGACGGGTGATCTCCACACGCCAGACCTCCGGCCCCTGCTCCAGGTATTCCCAGGAAAACTTTCCAGGAAGTGCCGTTTCCAACTGGTATTGAAGCGGCCGGGGTTCGTGATCACTGGTGATATGCAAGACCTTTCCAGGCGTCAGCGTATGCAGCGTGCCGAAGATTTGGGGATGACGCTCAAATGGCGGTAGTACACGCACGTCGATATGCGTGATTTCGCTGTGCGTGGAGGGCGCGTCAGTCATGTGATTGTTCCTTCAGCCGCTGGCATGATGATCGACGGGACCGCGGCGCATCCGTTGTCAGTTGGCAACGATAGGCTTGCGCGGATTGGGGCACTTTGACAGCGAACAAACATCGAGGAGGTTTGGCCCGTGCGAATTCGTTTTCATTGACATATGACAAGGAAATGCAGGCGGCGGGCAGACATAAGAGCGCGATGATCCTCAAGAAAGGAGATCGCCATGTCGGAAGCTCTGGTCGCCAAATACGGCGACGCCCGACTCCCGCGCTACACAAGCTATCCAACCGCACCGGCATTCGCTGAGACAGTGGGACCTGACGAATACGCGCAAGGACTTCAAGCCATATCCGCCTCGGACCCTGTCTCGATCTATCTGCACGTACCCTTTTGCCGCTCGATGTGCTGGTACTGTGGTTGCCACACGACCATCACCCGGCAGGACGCACCGATCCTGGAATATCTCGACGTCATGAGCCAGGAGATCGAACTGGTGTCGTTTGCGACCGGAAACAATGTGCCGGTCAAGAACGTCCACTTCGGAGGCGGAACGCCCACGATCATGAAGCCCCACGAGTTCGCGGCGCTCATGATGAAACTCAGGAGCGCCTTTCAGTTCGAGCACGACGCCAGCGTGGCCGTCGAAATCGACCCGCGCACACTCGCGCCAGAAATGATCGCGGCGATGGGAGAGAACGGCGTTGATCGTGCCAGCCTCGGTGTGCAGAGTTTCGATCCCGTCGTACAGAAGGCCATCAACCGCATCCAGACCTTTGGTCAGACCCAGGCAGCCGTCGCAGGGTTGCGCTCCTTCGGGGTGACGAGCATCAATTTCGACCTGATCTATGGCCTGCCGCATCAAACTGTCCAATCGTGCGTGGATACGGTCAGACAGGCAGTCGAATTGAGCCCCGAGCGCTTCGCGGTTTTTGGATATGCTCATGTCCCGGCCTTCAAGAAGCATCAACGGCTTATAGATGAAGCCGCGTTGCCGGATGCCGCGCAGCGAAACGAGCAGGCCGAGGCGGTGGCGGAGGAACTTGTCAACTGTGGCTATGTCCGCATTGGCCTAGATCACTTTGCGCTGCCAGGTGACGAGCTCGCAGTCGCCTCCAGCGCCGGCACCCTCCACAGGAACTTCCAAGGTTACACCACGGATGACTGTGCCACCCTGATCGGCCTTGGCGCCTCCGCGATAGGAAGGCTGCCGTCCGGTTACTACCAAAATCACGTGGCGTTGGGCCGCTATGCTGAACGGGTGGCATCCGGTGTTTTGCCCACGGCGAAAGGCTATATGCTAACCGGGGAAGACAAGCTTCGTGCCAAAGTGATCGAGCGCCTGATGTGTGACTTCGAGGTGGATCTGCCGAAGCTGGCCGAGGAATCAGGATACGAGAGCGGTTTTCTGCTCGACAGGAACGACCGGTTGCAGGCGCTTGTCTCGGACGGCGTAGTCACGATCGAGGAGGGCCGGGTGGTCGTTTCAAGGAGCTCCCGCTTTATGGTCAGGGCGGTTGCTGCCGCGTTCGACGCCTATTTCGGGTCCTTGGGACGGTCTCACAGCAAGGCAGCCTAAGCTGGTCGGCGCCCGCTTCTTCGTGGGGTGTTGACCTTTCGCCTTCTCTGCTGGCCGGGACGGTTTCGGCCAGACGCAACCCGCAAGACCGTATCCGCCATTTCCGGCAATCTCCGGGGTCTCCCTCGTCGCCATTGGCAGGGTTGGCGACCAGGCTCCTCTTGCGAGCACCGTCACCGCTGCCAATCTCAATCCTGTCGCGCAGTATCTCGTGGATGGAAGTTCGCGGTGAGCCAGTTTCGGTGAAACTCGCCGCCAGTAGGCGGCACCGTTCGTCAAACGATCGGCGTGACATGGGATGGTCCGCGAGATGGCAACGTCGTTGTTGCGACGCTCCTTAATCCGGCGAACCCCTTTGCGGGCGACCAGTTGCAGAAACAAGGGCGACTTGGCTTGCGCGATCGCCGCCGGAAATCTTCCCTGCCCCTCAGCCTCGACGTCGGCCCCCGTCCAATGCCAGAAGAACCCGCTGGATCGCCCGCACAGACGCCCCCACATAAGCCCCTGGCAGTGATCGTAGTCCCGCTATGCCGTCAGGTTTCGATAGATCACAGGCAGAGCGCTCGGAAGCTTCGCAATATTTGAGACCAGCGAGAAGCCCGACCGCCCGAAGATCGCGGGAAGGTAATCGCCAGCATTGCGGTCGACGGTGACCGCAAACACTGCCTGGCCGCGATTGCGGGCTTCCATCACCGCCCGCCGGGAGTCCTCGAGCGCGAACCGGCCTTCGTAATGGTCCACGTCGTTCGGCTTTCCGTCGGTCAGAATCAGCAGCAGCTTCTTCCTTGCCCCCTGTAAGTCGAGTTGCTTGGACACGTGTCGGATCGCCGCGCCCATGCGGGTGTAATAGCCGGGCTTCAAGCTGGCGATGCGYCGGGCGGTCGTGGCGGAGAACTGCTCCTCGAAGCGCTTTACGCTGTCCACCCGGATCCAGCTGTGTCGGCGAGACGTGAACGTGTCGATCGCGAAGCTGTCGCCGCAGGCGTCGAGGCCACGAGCCAGCACGTTAAGCGCCTGCATCTCCACGTCGAGCACCCGCCGATTGTCGAGCCACGAATCCGTGGATAGCGAGACGTCGACCAAAATGGACGTGGCCAGCTCATGGGCCGCAGGACGCGACGATTCGTAGATGCGGTCATCGGGATAACCGGTGGCCAAAAGATCGATGCGCGAGCGCACCACCGCTTCAAGATCGATTTCGTTTCCGTCCAACTGTGCTCGGCAGATCTCACGTCGTGGCCGAAGGATCTCGAACTGCTTGCGTACCTTCCGGATCACGGACTGGTCGCCTGCAATCGGGGAAATCTCCGCGTCCTGAATTGTCCCGAGCACAACCCGGCAATGGTCTTCAGCGTACTGTTGTGTCCTGAAATTCCATTCCGGATAGAGCAGCTCGCCTTCTATTCGCGAAGGATCAACGGCTTCGGGGGAGAGGTCGAGATCGAAGTGGAACTTTGACTTCGGCCGCTCCCTGGTTCCGCTGAGCGTGATGTCGTCGAGCTCGTCGGCAGCCGACGGTTCGTCGTCCTCCCTGTCGTCCGTCGGGCGGTCTACATTGACCATTTCCGCCATGGCGAGGATCTTCTCGAAGCGGTTGAGAATGAACGGGTCGCGTTTTCGGTCGGCGGCATCGTCCTTTCGCTTTGCCTCGTGAGAAACTCGCTTTCCATCGTCATCAGACGATGTGTCGTCGGATGGGAGGTCGTCTCGGTCGGTCGGTTGGCATTCCGCCCGCCCAGTGAAGTCGGGCCAGAGGGGAACGGGAAGCATCGGCAGGTATCCGGGAGGAGCGGCCGCAAGAGCGGGCCGGCACCCCGACGGGAGGACATGCTCCAAGGGGAAGGAGAGGGCACTCTTCACGAAATCTTCAACAAGCATCTCTGCCTGAGGGAGTTTCCCGCGAACGCGGCAGGAAAGGACCGCATGGCTGAGGCGGGCATATCGCTCTGCCATACCGGGGAATTCCCTGACCAACCGTGCGCAATTGCTGCGCCCCGCCTCGATCCGGGCGATGTCGCCCAGCATCCTGTCGCTGGAGGCCGGCCCCGGCATCTGTGCGACAGCGATATATCCCACGAGCCAGAAGTAGAGGTCACGATTGAGCCTCTCGTCGTGGAAGAGGTCGATCGTGGCCTGTAGATGGATCGCGGAACCATCCCAGGATGGATGATCGCTTTTTTCCTCGCCGAGACCAACAACCTGGCGAAGCCGCAGACGATGAGACGAGGTTTTCTGGCGCGCTTTCTGGATCTGAAGCGTGCGCCCACCACCAAAGGCGCGGAAGCAGACCGCGAGCTGCGCCTTTAGGTCGGCAAGATGGACAGCGTGCTCCGGATGGCGCTTCCAGGAGCTGGTATCGCCTACGAGGCGATGCCAGGTGCGTCCAACGGTTTCTTCCAGCTCCAGAAACTCAAGCATGTCGCACCTAGCCTATCGTCGCCTTGGCAACTTCAACGAGCGCCGCCTTGACATCGGCCTCGTCGGTCAGTGGTTCAATAATTGCGGCCCTGACGGCTTCGGCCATGGGAATTCCGGCCTCGACAAGCGTCGCGCAATAAATCAGGAGCCGGGTCGAAACGCCTTCCTCGAGATCCTGTCCCTTCAACGAGCGGAGCCGTCGGGCGAGATCGACGAGAGACGCGACCCTGGCTTCAGGAAGCCCGCTCTCGCGCGAGACGGTGGCGATTTCCTTGTCCCGCGGCAGAAAGTCGAATTCGATCGACACGAAACGCTGCCGCGTGCTGGGCTTCAGCGCCTTCATAAGGTTCTGGTAGCCGGGATTGTAGGAAACGACGACCATGAAGCCCGACTGTGCCTCGAGAAGCTCGCCGGTCCTTTCCAGGGGAAGGATCCGGCGATCGTCGGTGAGCGGATGGAGGACCACTGCCACGTCCTTGCGCGCCTCGACGATCTCATCGAGATAGCAGATGCCACCGTTGCGAACCGCCTTTGTGAGCGGGCCGTCGATCCATACGGTCTCGCCTCCCTTCAGGAGGTAGCGACCGGTCAGGTCTGCCGCGGTAAGGTCGTCGTGGCAGGATACCGTCGATACGGGCAGCCCCAGGCGGGCTGCCATATGCTGTACGAACCTGGTCTTGCCACATCCTGTCGGGCCCTTCAGCAGAACCGGAAGTTGCCGGGTCCAGGCGCTTTCGAAAAGGGCGCATTCATTGCCTTGAGGCGCATAGTAGGGAATTTCGTCCTTTGGATGCAGCGGATGATTGAGGGCTATTGTCATGACTGATCTCCAGTGAGGGGGCCCGCCTTATTCGGCGGGCTGTACTGCTGCGTGGGGCATGCGTGCGCGTCCGGGGACAAGCACCGACCAGATGAACATCAGCGCGCTGATGAAGACGAAGACGCCGGAGCCGAGCCTGACCCAGTAGAAGAGGGCGAGCTGGTCCTGGACGTCCATGTAGGACTGACCGAGAACGCGCTGCAGATGAACCTGGATGACGCCAGCGAAGGTCAGCGCGAAAGTCATGACCGACATCGCCCCGCACATGATCCAGAAGCTGCTGATCGAGAGCCACTGGTTGTATGGCGCGCGTCCGCGGATCTGCGGAATGGCGTAGGCCATGGCGGCGAGATTCAGCATCACGTAAGCACCGAAGAAGGCGAGGTGACCGTGAGCGGCGGTGACCTGCGTGCCGTGGGTGTAGTAGTTCACCGACGACAGCGTATGCAGGAAGCCCCAGACGCCGGCCCCGAAGAAGGCCATTACAGAACATCCGATCGACCAGAGGAGGGCCGCCTTGTTCTCATGCTTGCGTCCAGCCCTCCAGGTCATGACGAAGGTGAAGACGACCATGGTGAAGAATGGTGCGACTTCGAGGGTGGAGAACAGCGAGCCGATCCACTGCCAGTATCCCGGTGCGCCGATCCAGTAATAGTGATGGCCGGTGCCGAGGATCCCCGAAAAGAGGGCCAGGCCGATGATGACATAGAGCCACTTCTCGACGACTTCGCGGTCGATGCCGTTCAGCTTGATCATGAGGAAGGCCAGAACCGAGGCCATGATCAGTTCCCACACGCCTTCGACCCACAGGTGAACGACGTACCACCAGTACATTTTGTCCAGCGCAAGGTTTACGGGGTTGTAGAAGGCAAACAGGAAGAAGATTGCAACGCCCCATAGACCGAACAGAAGGATGTTGGTGATGGTGGTCTTGCGCCCCTTGAGAGCCGTCATCGTGACGTTGAACAGGAACATCAGGGCGACAATGACGATACCGACCTTGATGGCAAAGGGCTGCTCAAGGAATTCCCGGCCTTCGTGAATATGGAAGAGGTATCCGACGACCGCCACTGCGGCGGCCACGAGGAAGATCCAGAACTGCGCCTTTGCGAGTTTCGGGCTGTAAAGCTCCGTCTCGCACTCCTCGGGAAGGAGGAAGTATGTGGTGCCCATGAAGCCCATGAGCAGCCATACGATCAGTGCGTTCGTATGTACCATTCGAACGATGTTGAAGGGCAGCATGACGGAGAGAGTGTTGGGCAACACGTATATTGTGCCCGCGATCACGCCGAACAGGAGCTGTGCCATGAAGAGGCCTAGCGCTCCGTAGAAGTAGAGCATTGCAACGCTCTGAGTCTTGTACTTCATCTTAAAAACCTCTCCCTGTCAGCCGGCTTGGTTCGGTGGCCAGTTTTGGGTGTTCGTCTTGCTGACCCATTCGAGGAAATCGGCAAGGTCGTTGACCTCCTGGTCAGTCAAATTGAATTGCGGCATCTGCCTGCGCCCCTCGATGCCTGATGGCTGAGCGGCCATCCACGCATGAAGCGCCTCGCGGGCACTTGCCGGATCCTTGTCGCCGCCCCAGCGTATCCAGACGTTCGACAGTTCCGGCGCGAAGTAGGCGCCTTCACCGTCAAGCGTATGGCAGTTGATGCAGGAGTTCTTTTCCCAGATGTGTTTTCCGCGGGCGACGCCTTCTGTCAGGGTCGCCTCGTTGGTGGACACCGTTCGAATGTAATAGTGACTGTGGGCCGTAAGGCCCACGAATATAGCGAAGAAGAAAGCGGACCCGCCGTAGAACACGTTTCGGGCCGCGGTTTTGGTCAGGCGTTCAGCCATCGATCATCCTTTCATGTCAGTGGCGGTGCCGCCGTGACGTCGGAAATCGAGCCAGGGGCTCGTTATTGGTGGATGGCCGAATTCCGCCGGGGGGTCTTTGTCAATTCGCAAGTAAGCGAAATATTACGCATTGTTGGTGAGGTCTGGGCTCGGTAGCGGGCGTCATAGAAGGCAGCCGGATGTCGACAGACCGACGTTGCCGGGCTGGACACCGGGAAGACGTCGAAGCCCGATCCGACGGACCGCTCCGTCGACCGCAAAATAGCGTCACGTCATTGCGAGGGGCACCTGCGCCGGCACCGACCCGATTGCCCTTGCCGCGCTCGACGATTGCTTTGTCTGCTCTGGACCCGTGCGATCTAGAAAAACGTGCCCGAAGCGAGGGTCTTCAGCAATGCCATGGAGAGGATAGTCACCGCCCAGGCAATCAAGGCTGGGTAAATCGGCGAACGGCGACCGCGAAGTCCAAGGAAATCAGCCGCAACCAACCTGACTTTTGCGATCGCAACAACGACCACAAGCGCCATAAACGCCTGTCTTGATGCGACGCCCAGATAGGTCGATCCGATGACAATGCATCCGGTGAGCGCGAAGAGATAGGCAAGCGCCTTGGTCGGACGTGCGGAAGTCCGTGTTTCGATTTTCATAGAAGGTAGACCAGTGGAAACATTACGAGCCACACAATGTCGATGACGTGCCACAGCGTCGTCATCAGGTGGACGTTCTCACGTGAAGGGAAGCGAGCTATCAGGGCGAGCACGCAAGAGCCGAAGAGCACGTGCGCCAGGTGGAAGCCGGTTATCAGCACATAGAGCGTCGAGAACGCGTCGTTTGAAAGAAGGGACGCTCCCTCCTGACCGTACTCATGGACCTTCAGGGCAGTGAAAAGAAACCCTCCTGCCGCAGCTGCGAGCAACAATAGCCGCCGCTCCAACAATCTCGTTTGCCGGGCGGCCATTGCGGCAAACCAACCGCTTGCAAGCAGGACGACGGTGTTTGCTATGGGTATGGTGGTGTCCAGCCTTGCCCTGCCTGCGAGGAAGTCCTCCGGACTAATCCAGGAGGCTATCACAAACGCAGCCAGGAGAGCCCCGAACGCGGCCAGTTCGCTCCAGGCAAGAATCCAAACAAGCAGGTCGCCACTTCCAGGCTCCGCGAGATCGTCTGATGTCGTCGAGGTCATGCGCCCTCGATAGGCAATGGATCTGCTTTCTTCTTTGATGAAACGCAAAAACCCTAGGATCCTCGCATCAGCGGTCAATCCAGTCGGCAAGGTTTTGTTTACCAAGACATGAGACCTTGGTGCCGTCCTCGATGATATCCGGGACGGCAATGGCTGGCATTTCGTATTGAGTAGCCAGCCCGTTCCCCCACTTCTTCTTGCTCCTTCCGTCGCTTCCGGGCCTGCTGTTGTCTCTTTGATCGATCTCAAAGACGTCTGTTCTCGACCGGCCTATGGTCCGGTTCAAAGGAGACCATGATGACCGACGCCCAGATCGGACTTTCCATAGCCACCCCCGTGATCGTCATTTTCGCAATCACACTCTACCGCATGGGCGTCCTGCAGCGGACCGGCGTCGTGTCAGCCGTCCTTGCCGCCGTTGCGATCGCCGCAAGCCTCTTTCTGCAAAGGTAGATGGCGATCATGCAAATGCCGAACAAATTCGCCGAGCTCGAGGCGTGCTACGGGCAGCTTGTATCGTGGTGCGACCTTCTGGAAGCGATTGCCGATTTTCTTCCCTGCCACGTAGACGAGAGGCTGTGTGACACCGTGACGGGCGGCCTGATCCCGCTGCTCCAGGCAACCCATGGCCTGGAGGAACATGTTGTTTCTGCGTCACTGCATGCAATCATGCCGGACCATGATCGCGTGGAGGCCGAAAATAGAAGATCCAACGAACGCCTGTTCGACATGGATGCCGCGCAAGAGGTCGTCGACGTCCTGCTGGCTTTGAAGAACGGCGACTGCAGGCTGTCGTGGGATGCCATCGGATATCTCCTGCGATCGTTCTTCTGCTTGATGCGGCGACGCATCAAGGCCGAACGGGAAATCGTAGGGCAGATCCGGAAAGCACTTGCGCGACATGAGGGCATGACCGTTCTGGACGCACAGCGCGCGACTGAGATCGTCTAAGTGCGTCTGTTTGAATAGTAAGCTTCGGGGTGATTGTGATGTCGTCGCCGGCAACCATTTAAAGGCGGAACCGACGCCACCCTCGAACAACTCGGCAATGGGCCGCCAATCTTCAACCGGGCCACGAATCAATCGCCTCATCTGTGATATCCACCCAAAAGCCTCTTTTCGAATTGTAGCGGCGCGCGACCAACCGGGCCTAGGGGTGCAGCCTGAACTTGAACGGGGTGACTAGCCGAAGTTGCCGCCGCAACAGAGCCGAACGATCTGTTGTTGTTTATTGCAATAGAGCGACGTAGCCGCACTGCTTGCAGCGGGTTACAATAGCTGCACAATGTTCAAGAGATTCCTCATGGAACGGGAAGATCGCCCCGGAAAGGCTTGGCTTTCCCGGTTCGTTGCTGGGCGAGCGGAAGCAGAACGATGGTATTTCGGCCATCAAGCATCACCGACGCCAACGGCGAAGGATTGCCGCGCGGCCTTGGTGAAGTACATGCCTAAGTTGACGCTCCATTACGACCGCGCGTGCGACCTCGTTGGCGACGATGACGTGGCGCATCGAATGCTCAGTCACTTCCGTCCTGCGCCAGAACGCCATGGCTGCAGTCAGGCAGTCTGGTTGGGAAGAGGAGGGCCAGCCCTCATCCGAAATTTCGATTACCCACCCGATATTGTTTCGGAACGATTTGAGATCACAGCCTGGTCGGGAATGCGGGTGATCTGCAAGGCGCAGCGGCCCTGGGGAGGCTGTGTCGATGGTATGAACGAGAACGGACTCGTCGCCAGTGTCACCCTTGGCGGCAGCCGTGCTCAAGGACTTGGCTTCTCGATCATTTTGATCATCCGCTACATCCTCGAAACTTGCCACGATGTAAGTCAGGCGGTGGCGACGCTTTGCCGAATACCAGTAGCGCTCCCACAAAACGTAACTGTCCTCGACCGTTCAGGGCACTACGCCACAGTGCTTCTCGCTCCCCACCAGCGGCCGATCGTTACCAGGTTGAAGGCCTGCACGAACCACCAGCGAACCGCCAGGCCCCCATCGTCATCATTGGCGCGCCAGCATCTGATTCAGCAGGCGATCGACGATCCAACCATGACACTCTCGCGACTGACCGATCTATTTCTTTTGCCGCCGTTGTATTCCAGGAGCGGTTCCTTTCCGACGCTTTACACTGCCGTCTACCGCCCTGTGGAAGGGAGAGTGGCCTATATCTGGCCCGGCAAGCACTGGTCCCAAGGTTTCGAGGATTTCGAAGAAGACGAGTATATGCACAGCTATGGCTAGCCAATCACACCTTCCACAGCGATAGTTCAGCCACCGAACAATCAGCAGCAGTCGCCAACGCTCTCGGCGGATATATCGTGTCTATCTTCGCGCATATCGACGGCACATGGCTGGCGTGTTGGCGAGGAGACTGATCGAGTGGGCTTCGCAACTACGCTGCCCCGTCCATAAGCTTGCCAGCCCCCCAGAATCTTGCCGCCGGCGGTCGAGGTGTCGTTCGCCTTCTTCCACTTCGTGTCGCAGGTCGCGGCGTTGGCGAAGTGTGTTTTCGTGGTTTTCTCCCACCCCCGAGGCGGCCTGGTCTTCTTGGGCAGGTTCAGGTGGCTTCCGCGGTCCCGGATGATGTTGCCGGGGCCCCAGACTTGCGACGCAGTTGCGTGCGCGAGGGAATAGTGCTTTTGAAATCAGAAAGGTCGAGAAGTTCGCGACGGGCTGAGATTTTAGACAAGGTCACGGTTGATGCTATCGTATTCTGATCAGTTCGCCAGTCTGCTGAAAGAGCCTGTTGTCCAGTTTGCCATCCTGGTACTTCTGAGAATGCTCGCGACGCCATTGACGGGCGATCGCGTAATTGGACGGCTCGCGGCCAACATCGTATTTTTCGTCGCCCTAACGGCTTTGCTCCTTTACCATAGAATTCCGCCGTATGCGCCTGATATAACTGCGGAAACGGTGGCTGATCGGATCGGCTCCGGGATCCTCAAAGCGATCTGGTGGATCGGAGGAGCGATGCTCCTTGCCAGTTTGGTCCGCACGTTTTTGACACTCGAACGGAAACCGAGGGAAGGGAGACTTCTGCAGGACCTGGTAGTCGGGATTGTCTATCTTGGCGCCGCGTTGAGCATCATCGCATACGTCTTCAGTTTACCAGTGGGCACCCTCATCGCCACCTCCGGTGTGTTCGCTATCGTTTTGGGTCTGGCTTTGCAAAGTACCCTCAACGATGTTTTTTCCGGCATTGCGCTGAATCTCGGAAAACCCCTGTCCGTAGGTGACTGGATCAGATTGGAAGACGACACGCAAGGAAGCGTTGTGGAAACCAACTGGCGGTCCACCGAACTCCTTAGCGGCACCAACGACCTCATCATTGTGCCCAATAGCGTCCTCGCCAAGAGCCGGATAGTCAACATCAGTAGTCCGGACAACACACACGGCTCAACCTTGAAATTCAAGCTGGCCCCGACCAAGCCGCCATCTGTAATCCTTCAGACCATGGAACGTGTACTGTTGAGCAGTAATGCGATCATGAAAACGCCCCCTCCCACCGCGAATTTTACGGCGATGGATGCGAATTATCTGGAGATCGAACTGTCATTTCGGGTGGCGGAACGCAGTCAACTGCCTCGTGCTCGAAACGAATTATACGATCTCGTCTTTCGTCACACCGAGGCGTCAGGTCTTCAGCTTGCCTCCGACGGAGGAGCTACCAGGGTAGTCCTCACCCAGGAGACACCCGAGATGAGTGTCCAACGACAAACGTCAAGGCGGCGTCTTCTGGATGCGATTTCTCTGTTTTCCTCTCTGACAAGCGAGGAACGAGAAGAGTTGGCCTCCGCTATGAACAAGCTGTCGTTCAAAGAAGGCGATATCGCCGCCCATCGGGACACCTCGCTGACGTCGCTGATGATCCTTCGAAACGGTGTGATGACAGTCGAGGAGATTGAGGATGGCCAAACCATCGAGCTTGAACGCCTTGCTCCGGGTGATGTCTTCGGTGAGCGGGGGGTGCTGATGGGAGCACTGGAGCCGGGTGATATCAAGGCGATCACAGCCGCCGTAGTATATGAGATTCCCAAGGAACGGCTCGCCGCGATCATGCGAGAACGTCCCGCCATTGCGGAAGAACTGGCGATGCTATTGTCCGCTCGGTCGAAAGCGGAGGAACGCTTGCACATGGCGAACCATCTTTCTCCTCTGCAACATGCGTCGTCGGTATCGGCAAGGATAAGGCATTTGTTTGGTCTTGGATGACGTGTCTATCCTGAACCCCTATTCGACCGTGGTCCTGGAGGGACAACGGCGCAGCTTACGCAATTGATCCATCCGACCACGCCGCTCACAAGGCAGCGAAATGAACTCACTGAAAGATGCCCGCGCTGCTCACGGCAGTGAAACAGTGCCCAAACTGGGATTTGTTGAGCAGTGGTGCGAGGTCGACGTCGCCAGGATCTTTGTGTTCCGTAGTGGAGGAAGGTGATCTTCGTCTTTGGAGCCGGGTTATTGCAGCCGGGTGACGCACTCAGCAAATCCGATGCAGGCGCTCATCGCGGAAATCCCCATCAATGACAGATGGCTCTCCGACAACGGCAGGGAATCGATGAACTCGTCCAATTCCTTCACATGCTGCGGGTCAAGTTCACCATGCATCCTGTATGTCCGGAAAAGGGCTTTGGGGAGCCCTGTCCGGCGTTCGAGGTCATCGTATACGTCGGTGGTTCCGGGATCGCTCTCCAGCATGAGGATATAGCCAAGCAACCCAACCGGGTGATGATGATAGATCCAATAATACTGGCATCCGACAAACGCGGCGGTCGTCGGCAGCGGGATCCGGTTCAGTATCTCGTCCTTGGAAAAGCCTGCCGCGCTCAGGTCTTCGAGCGTCCAGTCATCGTGGTCTTTCTCCTCGTCGATATGGTGCTGAAAATAGCTCGCTAGCGGATCGCGAAGCGGGTCCCCGATCGGAAGCTTCAAGGCCTCGGAGCGAGCAGCCTCCATCAAGGGGACGCTCGCCCGGATGACCTGATGCAGCAGGATCAGATATTCCGGAAAGAGCCGGGCAATGTCGGGGCTGCTCCAAAGCGCGTCGAGGGATCTAACGAGATGCCCGTTGGTCATCGCCATTCTGAGCCGAAGCCGATCACTCGTTTCCATTGTAAAATCCCCATTGGCCGATCGCTGATCGACGCTTCGAAAGAAGTAAGGAAATGGAGCCAACAACAACGTTCAACTTATATTAGTTATGGCTCAAACAACATCGAAAGTGTATAGTTGAATTGCTGGGGTGCTGGAATTTCATCTTGCTTCTGAGGGGAGACGACTATGGCTTCCGCGAATTACGAAAAGCTCAAGCAAGCCAAGGTTTTCGACGACGAACAACAGATGGCGGACGAGCAAAAGAAGCAGCTTGAGGATCTGACCCCGCAGGAGGTCAAGGCGCTGATCGACATCAAGGCGAAACTCGACAAGTTCGAGTGGCCGATTAAGACCGTCAAGAAGCCGACAATGCTGTAAGCACAGACCTCAACCCAATATAAGCTCGATTGACGCAAATGCCTGCTTTGCCCCGCAGACTTGATCATTCCGAGTGGGCTACCTTGATGTTTACGGACATCGAGGGGTCGACCTTGCTCGTCCAAAATCATTCCGAGGTCTTCTTCGAAGTGGTGGATCGCCACTTCGAGATCCTCAGGGAAAAAACGGTATCCAACGGCGGCAAGGTAGTGGTTGTGCACTCCGATGCCTTTTTCGCGTCTTTCGACAATGCGGACGACGCCTTTCGCGCCGCAGTCGAAGTCCAGAGAGCATTGTCCGAGGAAGATTGGCCCGACGATGTCGTTCTCAAGGTCAGGATCGGTCTCCATACCGGCGAGGTGTACCCCGTTTCCGACACGAGCATCGGTTACGTGGGAATTGACGTACACCGCGCAGCCCGCATTTCTGAAGCCGCGAGTGGCGGACAAATTCTCATGTCCAGTTCCACCATGGCCGAGTTGGACAAAGACAAAATCGCCGAGAAGGGCAGCGTTCGTTTCCTTGGCAGCCATCGCCTGAAAGACCTTTCGTTTCCAGAGCATCTCTACGAAATCCAGATAGCCGGACTGTCGGTGGAATTCCCTCCCATAAAGTCCATCGACAACCACCCTACCAACCTTCCAAAGGCGACCAACAGCTTTGTCGGCCGCCAGAGTGATATCTCGGCAATCACCAGCCTTTTGACGAGTGACCAGAGGCTGGTGACGCTCGCGGGTCCGGGCGGCGCAGGTAAGACGCGGCTGGCCATCGAGACGGCGTACAGGCTTGTTCCTGTCTATGGTGATGGTGTTTTCATGGTGTCGTTGGGTGCTGTCGCGAAACCCAGCCTATTCTTGCCTGTTGTTGCACAAACGCTGGGAGTGCCGGAATACCGCGGGCGCACGGTCCTGGAAGGACTGACCCATTTCATGACAAAACGACACCTTCTGCTCCTTATCGACAATTTCGAGCACCTCATCGAAGCCGCTGCCGATCTTAAGAAGCTGCTCGGTATCTGTCCCAGGCTGGATGTTCTGGTGACCACCCGCGAGCCCCTTAGGTTCGCAGAGGAGGTGGTCTATCCAGTCGCCCCGATGCAGCTTCCTGACGCAACTGCCCATGAGGCAGTCAGTCAGTCCGATGCCGTGCAATTGTTTGCGGAGCGAGCACGAGCCGTGAAGCGCGACTTCGTTCTCGACGAACGCACTGTGCCGTTGGTTGCCAATATTTGCAGACGTCTGGACGGTCTTCCTTTGGCGATTGAACTGGCCGCGTCAAGGCTGCGGATACTGACGCTTGCCGAACTGTCGGGCCGCCTTGACCAGAGCCTGTCCATCATCGGGAAAGCTCATTACGACGACGACCAGAGGTACACGACATTGAGCGAAGCAATCTCCTGGAGCTATCGCCTGTTGAATCCCGACGAGCAACGTTGTTTCGCAAGGATGTCGGTTTTCAGGGGCGGTTTCAGCCTGGCAGCAGCCGAGCACCTGTGTGGCGATCAAACGCGACCCGACCTGCCGGTTGTCGATATCCTGATTTCCCTGTGCGACAAGAGCCTTCTCACGACGAATACCGCTGGCGGGAGTTCGCGTTTTTCCATCCTGGAGACAATCCGGCAGTTCGCCCTGGCAAAGTTGCAGGAATTTGGCGAACTCGATTCCTGCAAGGATGCCCACGCGATCTACTATCTGCAATTCGTCGAGCAAGTGTCACCTGGATTGGTGGGTCCGGACCAGCGGCGGCTGGTCGGAGAACTCCAGATGGAAATGGACAACATCCGGGCGGCCCTTGGCTGGAGTTTGGAGCGCGCCGATTTCGACCATATCTGTCGATACCTGCAGGCAGTGCTGTGGTATCTGATCCCAAGGGCCCAATTCACTGAAGGGCTCATGTGGACAGATCGGGCCTTGGCCATCGCTTCGGGTATCAAGGGAACGCGAGAGTTCGCGATCCTGAATGACGTTGCCGGTTGGTTCAAATTGATTTCCGGCGATTACGCGGGTGCCGTGCCGAACTTCGAAGTCGCGCACGAAATTTTCAAATCCCTCGGTCGCGCCGAGGATGTTGCCCGCACCATGATCACGCTCGGAGCAACCATGGCGGCCACCATAGAGAGCGACACCGGGCCGAGCATGGTTATTGCCGCCCTGGATGAGTGCAAGAAGCTCGAAGACTGGCACTCCGCCGCAATTGCCCTTATCGCGCTGGGAGAAGGCGCGCGTGGTGGCGGTGACATGCAGTCGGCGGCGGAGTGTTACGAAGAAGCCCTGACACTCATGCGGCGATCAGGTGACCAATATTGGATGGGCGCGCTTCTGCTGAACATGTGCCATGTCTGCATCAGCAACGGCGATGTTGGGACCGCCAGGCAATATCTGCGCGAGGCGATCCAGCTGGCGACCGAATTTGACTACACCATGATGATCAATCTCTACGTTGCCCTTGCAGGAGAGATCGCCTTGAAGGAATCGAACTTCGACGATGCCGCAAGGCTGTTTGGAGCGGTAACCACGATGCTGCATCGGGTCGGCGTCACATTCGAGTTTGCCGATCAGGTCGAGTTCGACAAGGCGATTGAGTCGACAACGGCGCAACTGGGTGCCGAGCGTTACGGCGAACTGCACGCGGAAGGGATGTCTTGGGATAAAACCAGGGCGCTCGCGTTCGCGCATGGAATTTCGCATCAAGAATAAGGTTTGCGACTGACCCCGCGTGCCACTTATTCGAAGCCTTTGATGTAGGCACGTACTGTCGCAACGTCCCCATTCGATACGGCAAATACAGCGTCACAGGTCTGACAAGGCTGACAGCGCCGGGAGGTCGCTGCATATGCCCATCATCGATACGACCGCGTCTGGAGATCACTTTTTTCGCACCATTCCAGCGCTTCCTTCATGCTTTGCAACCGTATTCGTCCCGCTTCATGTGCTGCTCCCGGAGAGGACGAAGCACCGACCCACTTGCGGTCGATTGAGGAAGTCGCGTCCGCCTGTTTCAAGCGTGTCGGAAACCCGCCAGGCAGCGATGCGAAATCAAATTCAACCAGAGCTTGGACTTATCCATCAAATCGTCAGGGCGACCGTCGGTCGGCGTGGTTACATTGCGCAGAAGGCTTGCGAGCGCATCAACATGAAGCGCTGCCGAGGCAGCCGTGGAACGCGTCTTCGGGGTACTGCGTGTCGCCAGATACATCTCTACGGCTTGCCATCTCGGCAGCCGTGGCGAAGCGCGGCTTCGTTGGCAAAGTCAGCTAAAGAAACTCTGCCCTTAAGCGACAAAACTGCTTTGACCAAGTCCTTTGGCTAGCTGACCGACGGCCCACTGAAAAGCTATACCTCGGCACACTTGACAGGCGCCTTCGCGCGATATCCTATCGCATCACGATTTTTAGCTAAGTGCGATGCTGTGGGGTGAAGCTGGTGTTCGTACGAGGGGTTTTCCTTGCAAGCTGTCTAAGCCTCTTGAGCGCGGTGGCGTCTGCTGAGGAGGCCTATCCTCCCGACATGGCCGACCGTGTTCAGGCCTGTACACCCTGTCACGGGGAGCAGGGAAAGGGTACGAACGATCCGTATTTCCCACGGCTTGCGGGCAAGCCCGCCGGATATCTCTACAACCAGCTGGAAGCGTTCAAATCGGGCAGGCGGAAATATCCGCCAATGAACTATCTCCTCGCGTTCCTGACGGACGACTATCTGCGGCAGTTTGCGGCATATTTCGCCGATCAGCGGCCGGCGCTTCCCGAGAAGCCGCCAACGGATGCCAGCGCCGCAGTGCTTGATCACGGGCACGCGCTTGTGACGCAGGGCGACCTGGACCGCTCTATTCCGGCCTGCGTGAGCTGTCATGGCGGCTCCCTGACTGGCCAGGAGCCTGGTATTCCGGGCCTTCTCGGTTTGCGCGCCAGTTACATCAGCGCTCAGCTCGGCGGATGGCGCTATGGAACACGCACGGCCACTGCGCCCGACTGCATGCAGCTCGTCGCCGGACGTTTGACGGAAGACGATGTTCGAGCCGTCGCAGCTTATCTCGCCAATCAGGCTCAGCCCGCCGATCCTGCGCCATCTGCGGCCGGTTCTTATTCGTTGCCCTTCGCGTGCGGCAGCCAGCCCGAGAAGGGGAGGACGCCATGAGCGCGCGTTTTCGATTTTCAACCGCTCTTGTCGTGTCATCGATGTTGGCGATAGCCGCAACGCTGGTGCCGGCTGCCGCGCAGTCGCCGCAATCGGGCGATGTCGTCAAAAAGGGAGAGTATCTGGCGCGAGCCGGGGACTGCGTCGCATGCCATACAGCGCCCGAGGGCAAATTATTTGCTGGGGGTCGTTCGATGCCCACGCCTTTCGGCACGTTGTATACTTCGAACATCACGCCCGATGCCGAAACGGGCATCGGGAAATGGTCGGCCGACGATTTCTACAGGACCATGCACAGCGGAAGGTTCCCGGACGGCGGTCTCCTCTATCCGGCGATGCCTTTCGGTTCCTACACAAAGGTCACGCGCGACGACAGCGATGCGATCTTCGCCTATTTGAAGACGATTGCGCCCGTGCGCCAGACGAACCGGCCGCATGACCTGCAATTCCCATATAACAACAGGTCTCTGATCCTCGGCTGGCGAACCCTCTTCTTCAATGAGGGCGAGTTCAAGCCGGATCCAAAGCAGTCCGACGAGTGGAACCGGGGAGCCTATCTCGTGGAGGGGCTTGGCCACTGTGGCATGTGCCATACGCCCATCAACGCACTCGGCGGGAGTCGCGAGTCCGAAGCGTTTCAGGGCGGCTTGATTCCGATGCAGGACTGGTATGCTCCATCACTGACATCGAACAAGGAAGCAGGCTTGGGCGACTGGTCGATCGAGGAGATCTCGGATCTTTTGCAGAAGGGAATATCGACCCGCGGAGCGGTCTACGGGCCGATGGCCGAAGTCGTGTACAACAGTCTTCAGTACATGACCGACGAGGACACGCGCGCGATGGCCGTCTATCTGAAAAGCATCGCGCAGGATGAACCTTCCCCGCCAAAACCTTCCGTCAGGACCGAAGAGGCAAGCCTCCTCATCAGTCTCGGGAAGACCGTCTATGACAAGCACTGCGCGAGCTGTCATGGGGCAGAGGGCGAAGGAAAGCCTCCTCATTACCCGCCGCTAGCCGGAAACCAGTCGATCCAGATGGAATCGGCCGTAAATGGTATTCGCATGGTTCTTAACGGCGGATATCCGCCGGCTACCGCCAAGAACCCCATGCCGCATGGCATGCCGCCATTTGCCGTCACGCTTTCCGACGACGAGGTCGCCGCAGTAGCATCATATATCAGGACGGCATGGGGCAACCGTGGCACCCCGGTCAGCGCCGCCGAGGCGAACAAGCTTCGATCTGCTCCACTGCAATGAGGACGACATGATCAATCCTGACGAGCCTGCCCATATCCCCGACGACCGGATGGTCGAACGCATTGTCGCTGAAGGGCCACGAGGAGCAGTTGTTGTGGCCGGGATTGCGACCGCCGCCGTCGTTGCAATGTGGGTCTTGTTTTATTTGCTTGTGTTCGTGCCCCGGAGCGTCTGATGAGCGATGTTCACAACGAAGCAGCGGCGGTCGCTGAGCGCGTCGAACGGCGCTGGGCGACCGTTGCGATCTTGATTATTGTGTTTTTGGCGGGGATGGCGGCGTTCGCCGGGATACATCAGGCGACCATGCCGCAGACAGCGGTCGAAACCATCGACCCGACCACGATCCATCTCCAGGGCGAGTTCATTGAGTCCAATCTGGGCAGCGCGGTCGAGCAGGATGGTTCCGTGACGGTAAGGGCGATCGGCCAGCAGTATTCGTTCTCCCCGCCCTGCATCGTCGTTCCAACTCAGACCCCGGTTACTTTCAGGGCCACCAGCGCCGACGTCGTGCATGGCTTCCTCATCCAGGGCACCAACATCAACACGATGCTCGTTCCTGGCTACGTATCGGTTCAGAAGGCCAGCTTTGACCAACCCGGTGAACACCTCATGCCATGCCAGGAGTTCTGCAGTGTTGGCCACGAAGGCATGTGGGCGAAAGTGAAGGCCGTCGACAAGCAGCAGTTCCTTTCGGAAATTGCGGACAAGAGGAGGCTTTCCTGTGCTCCATAATCGCAGGCTAATTCTGGCGCACTTCTGGCTCGCCTTCGCGACCTTTGGCGTTGCCCTGCCGCTCGGCGCCTGGCAGATGTACGTCCGCAGTCCGCTTTCTCCCTGGATCAGCAATCCTGAATGGTATTACCGTTCCCTGACCGCTCATGGCACGGTGATGGGTTATGTGTTCCCAACGCTTGTCGCAATGGCCTTCGGCTATGCGATCAGCGAGGCTTCCCTGAAACAGGCCCTCGTTGGAGTCCGCTGGGCCTGGACCGGTTTTTGGCTGATTGCGGTCGGCGCTGTCATCGCGATGATCCCCGTGTCCCTTGGTCGGGCGTCAGTGCTTTACACCTTCTACCCGCCTTTGATCGGAAGCGCGCTATACTATATCGGCGTGGTGATGGTCGTTGTCGGCTCCTGGATCTGGGTGGCTCTCATGTCCATCAATCTGAGGGTTTGGAAAAGGGCCAATCCGGGCGCTCCAGTGCCACTCGCCATGTTTGCCAACGTGGCCGGCTCGTATCTATGGGCATGGACCGCCGTCGGCGCCGCCCTGGAGCTACTGCTGCAAATCATCCCGGTTGCACTCGGGTTCAAATCGACCATCGACGCCGGTCTTGCGCGCGTGTTCTTCTCGTGGACATTGCACGCAATCGTCTATTTCTGGCTCATGCCGACCTATATCGCCTACTACACGATCGTTCCGCGGGCGATCGGCGGTCGCGTCTTCAGCGACACCATGGCGCGTATCTCGTTCATCCTTTTTCTCGTGGTTGCCATGCCGATCGGCATCCACCACGCCTTCGCCGACCCTCAGGTCGGTGCAGGCTTCAAGTTCATCCATTCCACTTTCACCGCCCTGGTCGCACTTCCAACGCTGCTGACCGTCTTCACCATACTGGCGTCTGTGGAAATCGCGGCGCGTGCGCGAGGGGGCAGGGGCGCCTTCGGCTGGCTGACCGCGCTCCCCTGGCGCAACCCCATGATGCTGGCGGTGACATTCTCCTTCATCATGCTCGGCTTTGGCGGGGCCGGGGGGCTCATAAACATGAGCTACCAGCTCGACGCGTCGATCCACAACACGCAGTGGATCACCGGGCACTTTCATCTCATTTTCGGCGGCGCGATCGTCATAATGTATTTCGCCATCGCTTATGACCTGTGGCCCCATCTGACGGGACGTCCTCTCGTCAGCCTTGGTCTGGTCAGGCTTCAGCTCTGGCTCTGGTTCATCGGAATGATCGTCACGACTTTCCCATGGCACTATGTCGGGATTCTCGGCATGCCGCGCCGGATGTCCTTCTTCGACTATACGGATCCGGCTCTTGCGAACGAGGCGGTTTCGGTCGTGCTCTCGGCAATTGGTGGGTTCATACTCGTTGCCTCGGGTATTCTTTTCCTTGTCGTTCTTATCCGCTCGCATCTCGCTTCGCCAAGCCAGCCTGAGGAGTATCGGTTCGCGCTGGCTGTCCATCCTACCACCAGAGTTCCTGCGGCCCTGAACAGCTACGGTCTTTGGGTTGGCCTGATGGTAGCACTGACGATCACGAACTATGGATATCCGATCCTTCAGCTTGCCATACGCAATGACACCTCCGTGCCAGCGGTATATGTGGGAGAAAGGTGATGAACGGCGACAGGCTGACCAGCTTTCGGAACCGGTGGACGCTCACCAGCGTCCTCGTGACAGCCGCAATCTTTGTTGTCGCCGCGCTATTGGGCTTTGTGCTGCTTCCGCGCCTTGACGCAAGGGAGCAGGTGGTGGGCTTATGGGATACCATCTGCCGGGCGGCCGGGCTGCCGCAGCGCGGAGAAGCTTCTGAACCCGTGCAGCCAGGTTACAAGACTTCTCTTGTGAAGATTGCAACCGCAGTTTCGCGAACTCGCAACGAGGAGGCGATAGGGAGAGGGGCCACGCTTGCGCAGCAATGCGCCATCTGTCACGGCCCCACAGGCATAAGCCGCGCAGACTCCCCGAATCTGGCCGGCCAGTATGCAAGCGTGGTCTATAAACAGCTTCGCGACTTCAAGGACGGCGTTCGTGTCAATGCTGTCATGAGCCCGTTCACGGCAAAACTGACCGAGCGGGACATGCAGGATCTTGCTGCATACTACGCCTTCTTGCCGCGACTGCCTGGCTTTCATCCCGCCGGGGCCAATCCCGCCCCGCGCATCGTGATCAGCGGCGCGCCAACGAGAGGAATCGCGCCCTGTGGTTCGTGTCACGGCACTATTGAAAACAAGCTGGGCAGTCCGTGGCTCGAGGGCCAGTCCGAACTTTACCTCAAGACCCAGCTCCAGGCCTTCGTATCTGGCTCGCGGCAGAACGACATCAGCAGTCAGATGCGCAACGTTGCGCGCGCGATGACGCCCGAAGAGATCGAAGAGGCAGCCCGGTACTACGCAAACCAGCCGCCGCCCTATCTGTCCACCGAATGAACCGATCAGTCGCAGTGTCGTCAAAATGCCGGTGATTCGAACGGTGCTTGAATGGCGACTGTCATCTCGTTCGATCGCGCCTTGTGGTTACACGCCACGTGAAGAAAAACGACCGATAAAACATTTCCTCTCATGGGGGAGGGCGAGGTCCTCACCGCGATCGTGTTCGGCTGTCAGTCACTCGGCGGAAGGCCGTCTCATCCACTTGCCGTCCTTCCAATGAATGGCCACTTCGCGTGCGGTTTCCGCGGCAGATCAATCAACCATCTGCGAGGAGGCGGATGCATGCGCTCTGGCTATGGCATCCTGCAGATCCTCGATCGGCGTCGATCTCGTCATCGCATTGCCTTCCAGCTCTTTCGGCATCTTCCAGCCGGGGTCGACGCCTTCCATGTTCGGAAGCTCATGGGCGATCCCTTTGTGGCAGTCGATACAGGTTGCCTGCCCGGATAGCAGATATCGGGTGTGAATCTCGGCAGCCCGCTGCGTCTGCTTCTGCAGATCCATTGCCACCGCGGTGTGGCAGTTGCGGCATTCCAGGCTGTCGTTGGCCTTCATACGCGCCCATTCGTGCTGTGCCAACTCCAACCGCTTCTCCAGGAATTTGGGCCGCGTATTGATCGTGCCGAATATCTTGCCCCACACCTCCTTGGATGCCTGCATCTTGCGAGCGATCTTGTCGGTCCATTGATGCGGCACGTGACAATCCGGACAGGTGGCCCTGACGCCTGAGCGGTTCGAGAAGTGAATCGTGCGAGACAGTTCCTGGTAAACATTGTCATGCATCTCATGACAGGAGGTACAGAACTTCTCGGTATTGGTGAGTTCCAGCGCCGTATTGAACGCGCCCCAGAACATCACGCCGCCAATGAAACCGCCGAGCGTCAGGACGCCGAGCCCAATCGTGGCCGCAGGCGTCGTCAGGATCGACCAGGCCCAGACAATCGCTTTCTTGATCCATGAGATCATCGGCGTCACTCGCTTCCGGCAGGCTTGACGCCCATTTCGCTCATATCCCTGAACAGGTTGTTCACCAGCGGACGCACGTCCGCCTGCGGCACGTGGCAGGCGGTACAGAAGTATCGCCGGGGCGAGACATCCGCGAGCATCTGGCCGTCACGGGTCATGTAGTGTGTCACGCTGATCATCGGCGCACCGGAGTCCTGGGTGAACTCGCGCTTGTGGCAGGAAAGGCATCGGTTCGCGTTCACCGAGAGCTCGTATCCCTCGATCGAATGAGGGATCACTGGCGGCTGGTCGGGATAGGCGCGCATCCTGCGGCGGTCGTCCACGATCCACTTCGGCAGTGGCGCCGCCGGGCCGATCGCCATCGACGGCACTCGCCCGACCAGTTGCGGTGCCGTTTCCGGCAATACCTGGGCAATCGTGGCCGTCGCGACGAAAAGCAGAATACCCGCCGTGACCAGCATCCAATCAGGCCGCCTCAAATGGCGACGGGGAGAATCTTGACCGCGCATTTTTTGAAATCCGTCTGTTTTGAGATGGGATCGGTGGCGTCGAGAGTAACCTTGTTGATCAGTTGGCTTGCATCGAACCATGGGACGAAGATGACGCCGGGCGGCATGCGGTTTCGCCCGCGCGTCTCGACACGCGACCGGATCTCGCCGCGACGTGACACAATCCGCACTTCCGCACCCTGGTTGATGCCGCGCTTGCGGGCGTCCTCCGCGTTCATGAATACCCGTGCACCCGGGAATGCCTTGAAGAGCTCGGGAACGCGCAATGTCATTGAACCCGAATGCCAGTGTTCCAGCACACGGCCAGTCACCAGCCAGACGTCAAACTCATCATCCGGGGCCTCCGCCGGCGGCTCGTAAGGCACGGCCAGGATCACCGCCTTGCCATCCGGCTGGCCGTAGAAATTCACGCCTTCGCCAGGTTTCACGAAAGGATCAAAGCCCTCGCGATAGCGCCAGAGCGTCTCCTGGCCGTTGACCACCGGCCAACGCAGCCCGCGCACCTCGTGGTACATGTTGAAGGGTGCGAGATCGTGGCCGTGTCCGCGCCCGAAGGTGGCATATTCCTCAAACAGGCCTTTCTGAATGTAGAAGCCAAAGGCCTTCGCTTCCTGATTGTCGTAGTCGGCATCGAGTTCGCTGAGGGGAAAGCGGTCGACCTCGCCATTGCGGAAGATAACGTCAAACAGGCTCTTGTCGCGATATTCCGGATTGGCGTCGAGGATATTGGCGGGCCAGACCTCGTCAGTCTTGAAGCGCTTGGAGAATTCCGCGATCTGCCAGAGGTCCGACCGTCCCTCTCCAGGGGCCTGGACAAGCTGGCGCCAGAGCTGGGTGCGGCGCTCGGCATTGCCGTAGCCGCCCTCTTTCTCAACCCACATCGCAGCCGGCAGGATCAGGTCGGCGCTCATCGCCGTGATTGTCGGATAGGCATCGGAGACGACGATGAAGTTTTCCGGGTTTCGGTATCCCTGCCAGGTCTCGTTGCTCGTGTTGGGTGCTGCCTGGATATTGTTGTTGACCTGCACCCAGTAGAAATTGAGCTTTCCATCCTTCAGCATGCGGTCCTGCTGAACGGCGTGGTAGCCCGGCTTTTCCGGGATGATGCCATGCGGGATGCGCCAGATTTCCTCCGCCCGCTTGCGGTGCTCGGGATTGGTAACGGTCATATCGGCCGGGAGGCGATGGGCAAAGGTGCCGACCTCGCGCGCGGTACCGCAGGCCGACGGCTGCCCGGTCAGTGAGAAGGGACTATTGCCGGGTTCCGATATCTTACCCGTCAGCAGGTGGATGTTATAGACCATCTGGTTCGCCCAGACGCCGCGCACATGCTGGTTGAAGCCCATCGTCCAGAGCGACATGACCTTGCGTTGCGGATCGGCGTAGAGTTCCGCCAACTGCTCCAGGAAGCCTGCATCAACGCCGCTCAGCTCAGCTGCCTTTTCCAGCGTGTACTCGGACACGAATTTCTTGAAGGCGGCAAAGTCAATTGGCTCCATCTTCGCCGGATCGGTCGCATTGGCAGCCTTCAATTCCAGCGGGTTATCCGGCCTCAACCCGTAACCTATGTCGGTAACGCCGCGGGCAAACCGCGTATGCCGATCCACGAAGTCCTGGTTAACCCGCCCGGTCTGGATGATGTGGTTCGCGATGTAGTTGAGGATTGCCAGGTCCGACCCCGGCTTGAAGATCATCGGTATGTCCGCGAGATCCATGCTGCGGTGGGTAAAGGTGGATAGAACCGCAACCCTGACATGGGGGTGACCGAGACGACGGTCGGCGACGCGGGTCCACAGGATTGGATGCATTTCCGCCATATTCGAGCCCCAGAGCACGAAGGCGTCAGCATGCTCGAAATCGTCATAGACGCCCATCGGCTCATCCATGCCGAAGGTGCGCATGAAGGCGTAGGCCGCCGAGGCCATGCAGTGGCGAGCGTTCGGATCAAGATTGTTGGAGCGCAGGCCGGCGCGCATCAGTTTCGTCGCTGCATAGCCCTCGAAGATCGTCCACTGGCCGGAGCCGAACATGCCGACGGCCGTCGGTCCCTTCTCCTTCAGCACCTTCTTGCATTGCTCGGCCATCACGTCGAACGCCTCGTCCCAGGTGATCGGTTCGAACTCGCCGTCCTTGGCATAGACGCCGTTACGCTTGCGCAAGAGCGGCGTCTTCAGCCGGTCTTCGCCGTACATGATCTTGGAAAGGAAATATCCCTTGATGCAGTTCAGGCCGCGATTGACCTCGGCCTGCATGTCGCCATGGGTGGCGACCACCTTGCCATCCTTCACGCCGACCATCACGCCGCAGCCGGTGCCGCAGAAGCGGCAGGGTGCCTTGGACCATTTGATCTCGAGCGCCTCGACGCCGCCTGGTACCGGCTGGGCGGCGGCAGGTAGTGCTATACCGGCGGTCGCCGCGGCGATGCCGGCGGCGTGGGCCTTCAGGATGTCACGCCGCGTCAGTGTTCCGGTCATCGCTTCGCATCTCCTCTGTCTCGACGTGCTCGAAAACCATGCTCGCCGTGATCACCCCATCAAGCAGCGAAATGCGCGTCAGGCATTCGCCTAGCATGCCCGTATTCGTTCCCTCGATCACGACGACGATCTTGCCGCCGCCGTGGCCATGGACTTCGACATTCTCCATCCCGGCGATTGCAGCCAGGACGTCTTCGGTTCGCGCCGGCACCGTCGCGATCACCGCGCTGGAAATATGATAGCGCTGCGGCTGCTCAGACATCGGCGGCCTCCGCTTGGCGGGCCTGGAGGCCGATGGCGCTGACCGGGCATAGGCTGAGGCACGCGCCGCAACCGCTGCAGAGCGCTTCGTTCAATTCCGGGACGAACGGGCCGCCCATCCGCGGGCGGAAGCGGATCGCTTGCTCGGGACAGCATTCGCCGCACGACTGGCAGGCGACGTGGCGCTTCGCGAGACAGCCGTCGCCGACAACCGCCACATGCGGGAAACGATCGGCTTTCACGGTCAAAAAGACGGGTTCGGGACAGACCGAGCTGCATTCGCCGCAGAAGGTGCATTCGCCAAAAGCGAAATCGATCGAGGGCATCCCGTCCGAAAGCCGGATGATGCCCGTCGGACATCGTTCGGCGCAAAGCCCGCATCCCGTGCACGCGTTGAGGCTTTCGGCCGTCGCCCCAGGAGGACAGATGCCGATATTTCTTTTGGCAGGTCGGCCGAAAAACAGCGATCGACGTGAGATGGGCTCTGTCCGCATGACGCCCTCAATGACCCGCAGGCGGCCCCGGCGGGCCGTAAATGATCTGGAACATCCAGACGAGGAAGCCGTATCCGCCGACGACGCCAACGGCGACGAGCGGCCAGATTCCAAAGGCCAAGACGAGGAAGGCAAGGACCTCGACCCGCCGCCGTCCGCGGGGGTTGATTTCCTTCGGAGCTTTGTCGATCAGGTCGGTCATGGCGGCTCCCCCACGGCAAGAATCGTAGCACACGTTTTTGGAGACGCATAGTCTCAATTGCACTTCCTCCTGCGTGCAAGGCTATGGGAACGTTGAGCTGTTTTGCCGAGGGCGGCCGGGCGAGCGCAACGATCTTTGAGGGAGCGCAAATACCGGGAGCGCCCTTCGACCTATGGAGGTCATAATCGCCGTGCAGCCGCTTGCTTAAGCAAGGGGACGCCAGTCGGCGAAGCGATCGATCCAAGCGTCGAAAGGTCAAACGCGTGACAGACAGCACAGAGCAAGAAACCGTAAACGAGCCGACTCGCCGTGATTTCCTTTATCTCACCACAGGCATGGCGGGGGCGGTTGGGGCCGTTGCGGTTGCATGGCCGTTTATCGACCAGATGCGTCCGGATGCTTCGACGTTGGCGCTGGCCTCGATCGAGGTTGACGTTTCCAGCC
>NZ_JBFTQH010000022.1:0-96109 GCF_056398905.1 Rhizobium sp. 01T417
CAAAGGGTTCTGCTTTTTTACGAACGAAAGTTCAGGCCCGCTAGGACCAACCGCTCTGCGCATCGTCACTGCGGTGTTGCAATCACCTCAATGGCAAACGAGGCCGGTGCATCATAACCGATGCACCGGCCTCGCAATGTATAAGCCCGGTCATTTCTGACCGGGCTTTTTGCTGTCTGTGATCGCCGATTAGCGCTTGGAAACCGGCACGTAGTCGCGCTCCGGTTCGCCGACATAAAGCTGGCGCGGGCGACCGATACGCTGCTCCGGATCTTCGATCATCTCGTTCCACTGGGCAATCCAGCCGACCGTACGGGCCAGGGCAAACAGCACGGTGAACATAGTCGTGGGGAAGCCCAGGGCTTTCAGCGTGATGCCGGAGTAGAAGTCGATGTTCGGATAGAGCTTCTTCTCGATGAAGTATTCATCGGTTAGGGCGATGCGCTCGAGTTCCATCGCAACTTCGAGCAACGGATCGTCCTTGACGCCGAGTTCGCCGAGAACCTCATGCGTCGTCTTCTGCATGATCTTGGCGCGCGGATCGTAGTTCTTGTAGACGCGGTGACCGAAGCCCATCAGGCGGAACGGATCGTTCTTGTCCTTGGCGCGGGCGATGTATTCCGGAATGCGGTCAACAGTGCCGATCTCAGTCAGCATGTTCAGCGCTGCTTCGTTGGCGCCGCCGTGTGCCGGGCCCCAGAGGCATGCAATGCCGGCTGCGATGCAGGCAAACGGGTTTGCACCCGACGAGCCGGCGAGGCGGACGGTCGAGGTCGACGCGTTCTGCTCGTGGTCGGCGTGCAGGATGAAGATGCGGTCCATGGCGCGGGCCAGAACCGGATTGACCACATATTCCTCGCAAGGAACTGCAAAGCACATGCGCAGGAAGTTCGACGCGTAGTCGAGATCGTTCTTCGGGTAAACGAAGGGCTGGCCGATGTGATACTTGTAGGCCATGGCGGCCAGCGTTGGCATCTTGGCGATCATACGCAGGCTTGCGACCATGCGCTGATGCGGATCGGTGATGTCGGTGGAGTCGTGGTAGAACGCCGACAGCGCGCCGACGCAACCGCACATGACAGCCATCGGATGTGCATCGCGGCGGAAGCCCGTGAAGAACCGGCTCATCTGCTCATGCACCATCGTGTGATGCGTCACGCGATAGTCGAAGTCCTTCTTCTGGGCTGCGGTCGGCAGTTCTCCGTAGAGAAGCAGGTAGCAGACTTCGAGGAAGTCGCCGTGCTCGGCGAGCTGCTCGATCGGATAGCCGCGATGCAGCAGTACGCCGGCGTCACCGTCGATATAGGTGATTTTCGATTCACAGGACGCGGTCGAGGTGAAACCAGGATCGTACGTGAAGGAAGCCGTGTTCTTGTACAGGGCGCCGATATCGATGACGTCAGGACCGATGGTGCCGCTCTTGACGGCGAGATCGACTGATTTGTCACCGATTTTCAGTGTTGCGCTTTGTTCCGTCATTATGATCCTCCAAACTGGCGGTTGGCGCCATAAAAGCGCCATAGGGTTAAGCGTCGTCGATGATTGCTATATGATCGCGCGCCTAATGCCAAGTTACCGTGACGCCATTTTGTGCATCGCAGTATCAACTTTTGGGCACTTCTGCGATGACCCCTGCGCATAGCAGAAGCTGATGATTATCCTTAGCTTTTCCGGCTTCCGATTTTCCTTCAGATTTCAATCGATTATTCTTGCTTGGAAGCCCGTTAGCTTTCATTCTGGTTGTACGGGCGGCTGTTTTTGGGCGCAATGCATGCCGGGGTTGAGGCCATTGGAGGTGAGGGAAGCCACACCCGGCGCGGACGCGTTTGGGCGCGCGCCACAGCCTTCTTTTCTCGTGCCACGAGTTCCTGCGGAACCTCCGCTAACTTTCCGGACGCAATCCTTCGTGCCGTGGCCGACACGGATAAGGACGGCGTCGGATCGTTGTACCGTGTGGCTTCGTCTCGCCGTGGCAACGGAGATAGAGCATGGGCGGTTCTTCCTGGTTTCGTCCGTCTTCGCTGGGGCGGGCGCGATCCTCTGGTTCGTGCTTGGAAGTGCCCCGGCCGAGCTCCGGATGTCGTTTGCGGCGACGCTTGCCCTCGTCGCCGGTTTACGCGATCTGGTCAAGAAGGCCGCCGCACGAACATCCCTTGCTGCAGGTCGCCGCAGTAACGCCCGTCGTTTTCATCATATGCTTCTTTGGTGGCATCCTGCTGACCGCGATGATCGGCGGCTTCTCGACCGCGCTTTTCGCCGTCGAGCACTTCCACCGGCTCAACGCTTATGGTCTGCCGGCAAATCTCATGGCCATGCCGGTGGTCTCTTTCGTGGTGATGCCGATGGGCATGCTCGCTATGCTGCTGACACCTTTGGGCCTCGACGTCATTCCATGGAAAATTGCCGGTTTCGGGCTCGACATCGTGATCGCCATTGCCCAGATGGTCTCGACCTGGGCGGCAATATCGATATCGGCAGATTGCCGGGTTGGTATTTTCCTGTGGCGGTAGCAGGGTTCCTCTTACTTGCCCTTCTGCGCTCCAAGATCCGCTACCTCGGCGCTGGCATTGCGGCGCTGGCAACAGTGCTTGTTGTGGTTGCGCCGAGCGAACCGCCGCCCGACATGGTCATTGCCGAAGACGGCAATCTCGTCGCGATTGTGAGAGGACAAGTCCTTGCACCGAACCGGCCGCATCCGCCTGACTTCATTTTCGACCAATGGCGAATGGCGCTCGCCGCGGAGCTAGATCAACCACCGCAATTGTTGAAGGGTGTCAACGCTATCAGGCGGCGGGACATTCAAGGCAGATCGGAAAGGTTATCTGCCGTGGAATTGCGCAATGCCCGCGATGCGTTACGTCAGGCTGCGACGAGCGCTGAGAACCGATTTGTATGCCTGAAAGGCGTCTGGTGCACAGCCACGCACGATAGCGGCTACGTCGTGACGATCGTCGAAAATCCCGCTTACTTCGGCGCTGCCTGCGATACGGCCGATATCGTCGTGACACCCGCTCGCCTCCGCACGACGGGGTGTCGGTCGGGCGCACTTTTGTTCACCGGCGAAAACTTGCGTCGCTTTGGTGCCGCTGAGGTAAGGATCGACGATCAAGGTAGCCCCGTCGTCACGACGGCCTATACGAGGCTCGACCGCCCTTGGATCCGCCATCGGGCGTATAATTGGCGAAGCGGCACCTTTGACGGCGAGCCGCTTGCCTTCAATGATAGCGGCGAATGAGGCCGACAAGCTTGCCCTGGACCTTGACACGGTCAGGCCCGAAAATGCGCGTCTCGTAAGCCGGGTTTGCCGCCTCAAGTGCGATGGAGGCGCCTTTCCGGCGGAAGCGCTTGAGCGTCGCTTCCTCATCATCGACAAGCGCAACAACGATGTCGCCGGCATTGGCGGTGCTGCCGTTGCGGATGATTACCGTGTCGCCATCAAAGATGCCGGCCTCGATCATCGAGTCGCCCTTGACCTCAAGCGCATAGTGCTCGCCTGGGCCAAGCATGTCCGCCGGAACCGTGATGTCATGGGTATTGTTCTGAATTGCCGAAATCGGTACGCCGGCAGCAATCCGTCCCATGACCGGTACAGAGGCAGGACCGCCGTTGTCAGCCTGCGGCGCTGGCTTCGGCGCCACAACTGGCTGTGGTTTGCCGAGGCTGCCTTCGATAACGCTCGGCGAAAAACCGCGGCGGGGCTGCAGGCTCGGGTTATATGCCTCGGGCAGTTTGATGACTTCCAGAGCGCGGGCTCGATTCGGCAGTCGGCGAATGAAGCCCCGTTCCTCCAGCGCGGTAATCAGGCGGTGGATGCCTGACTTCGACGCGAGGTCCAAGGCATCCTTCATTTCATCAAAAGAAGGGGGGACACCGGACTCCTTCATTCGCTCGTGAATGAAGAGAAGAAGCTCCTGTTGCTTGCGCGTCAGCATCGAAGTTGAACCCCAGAGTCGTGAAACAAAGCCAGAACAGACACTATATGTTCCATATGTGTTCCGCAAGTACCTAAATTTTCGTAAAACTTGCCTGCAACTTGCTGAGTTTTTGCGTCTCATTTGACCGAAAGCGTAGAAGGGGGTTGCATTGTCCTGTTGCCCGGCGCACATCTTCGCAAATTCCGGAGAAGTTGCCATGAGCGAAGCGCATCCGCTGGACCACATCGTGCTGCCGGTTCCAAATATCAGGCTCTCGCGCGAGCGTCTCGGAAAGCTGGGATTCACCGTCGCGCCCGACGCCCGGCACCCGTTTGGGACCGAGAATGCCTGCATATTCTTCGCCGACGAAACTTATCTGGAGCCTCTCGGGGTCGCCAATGCCGAACTGCATGAAGCTTCGGCGCAGAAAGGCAATGTCTTCACCGCGCGGGACCGTGCCTTTCGATTCCGATGTGGAGACGATGGGCTGTCTGCCGTGGTCTTTGCGACGGCGGATGCCGATCGCGACCATGCCCGGTTTCTGTCCGAAAAGATCAATGGCGGCGAGATGCTGCAGTTCGAGCGGCCGATGAAGATGCCCGATGGCTCGGAGGTGACGGCTGCATTTAAGCTCGCCTTTGCAGTTGACCTGCGCGCTCCAGATTTCTTTTTCTTCACATGCCAACGTGTCAACCCGCTGCCAGCCGACCGGAAAGCCCTGCAAGTGCATGCAAATGGGGTGGTTGGGATCGCAGAGATCGTGCTTGGGGCACCCGACCCCAAGGCGTTTGGACCATTCCTGCGCGCCGCCGCCCACAGCTTGGGAACGACCAATGAGGCCTTCGGTGTGAGCGTGACAACTCCGAATGCCAGAGTGAGTGTTCTCTCCCCGGATGGACTGGACGCCTACTTCGACATCCCTGCGCCTTCCGACGATCGCGGTCTGCGTGGTGTTGCCATCGTTTTCAAAGTAGGCGATCTCGCCGTGACAGAAGCGCAATTGGCTGCTAACGGGATGACCTATACGCGCAAGAACAATCGAATTCTGGTGAAGGCCGCGCCCGGACAGGGCGCTCTCTTCGCCTTCGAGGAGAAACGATGAGCCAGACAAATTCCGAAGTCGTGGTCGGCGAAGGCGCCGGCCGCGTCACCTTTTCGAATTCCGGCAAGCTGTCGCTGATTGCCGGGCCTTGTCAGATGGAGAGCCGCGAGCATGCCTTCATGGTCGCCGGTGTGCTGAAGGAACTCTGCGACAAGCTTGGTCTCGGCCTCGTCTACAAGTCCTCCTTTGACAAGGCGAACCGGACGTCGCTGTCAGCGCAGCGCGGTATCGGCCTCGAAACGGCGCTTGAAGTGTTCGCCGATCTCAAGAGGGAATACGGCTTTCCTGTCCTGACCGACATTCATACCGAAGAGCAGTGTGCCGAGGTGTCCACCGTCGTCGACATCCTGCAGATCCCAGCTTTCCTCAGCCGTCAGACCGACCTGCTCGTTGCCGCCGCCAAGACCGGCCGCGTCATCAACGTCAAGAAGGGGCAGTTCCTCGCGCCCTGGGACATGAAGAACGTTCTCAACAAGCTGAATTCGAGCGGAAATCCGAACATCTTGCTTTGCGAACGCGGTGCTTCCTTCGGCTACAATACGCTGGTCTCCGACATGCGATCGCTGCCTGTCATGGCGGCGATGGGCGCCCCCGTGGTCTTCGACGCCACGCATTCGGTCCAGCAGCCGGGCGGGCAGGGCGGTTCGAGCGGAGGGCAGCGCGAGTTCGTGGAGACGCTCGCGCGTGCGGCGGTCGCTGTCGGCGTCGCTGGCGTATTCGTGGAAACCCACGAGGATCCTGACAATGCGCCTTCGGATGGTCCCAACATGGTCTATCTGCGGGATATGCCGCGGCTTCTCGAAAAGCTGCTGGCCTTCGATGCGATTGCCAAGGCGGGATAAATGGATGGACGTGCACGCCGTCAACCGGCGAGCGCCAACCTCGTCTTTGTGGGATATGCCGATCCTGCCGTCCTCTCCGTGCCTTCGAGAGCGAAGCGGGAGAGCAGGTGATTGAGGTGTAGCGCCTCGTTGCCAAGCTCGCGGCAGGCTGCGCTGGTTTCCTCCGCCATCGCGGCGTTTTGTTGGGTGACGCTGTCCATGGTGTTGACGGCGGCATTGACCTCGACGAGCGCGGTCGTCTGTTCAGAGGAAGAGCGCACGATCGCCTCGATCAGCGTCGTCACCTTCAGCACCTGCTGATCGATACTGTTCAAGGCTTCGCCGGTGCGGTTCACCAAGGCAACGCCGGTTGACACCTGACTGGACGAAGTCTCGACCAACTGCTTGATTTCCTTCGCCAGCTTGGCAGAGCGGCCGGCGAGGTCGCGCACTTCTTGCGCCACGACGGCAAAACCCTTTCCGGCCTCGCCGGCACGAGCGGCCTCAACACCAGCATTGAGCGCGAGCAAGTTGGTCTGGAAGGCGATCTCGTCGATGACGTTGATGATTTCGCCGATCTGCACGGATGATGCTTCGATCTTCTCCATTGCAGCTACGGCCTCGTGCACGACAGTTGCCGAATAGCTGGCGCTTTCCTTCGTCACCGTCATCATCGCGTTTGCTTCATGGGCGCGTTCCGACGAGTTTTTGACCGTAACCGTGATCTGATCTAGCGCCGAGGCTGCCTGCTCCAGCGATGCGGCCTGATGTTCCGTTCGCCGGGCCAGATCATCCGTGCTTGTTGCGATTTCGCTAGTGCCAGTCCTGACCGTAGTGGTTGCCGTCGCGATATCCCTCATTGTGCCGGAAAGCGTGCGGACGCTCGAATTGAACTGCTCGCGTAGCCTCTCGTAGTCTGGCGCGAACGCTTCGTTGAGCTGGACGGTGAGGTCGCCGCGGGAAAGACGGTCCAGGCCGCGGCTCAGGCTCACGATGATGCGTTCGCGGCCGGCATCCTCATCAGCCTTGGAGGCGGCCAGCGCCGCATCGCGCTGGGCTTGGGCCTGGCGCTCCGCATCCTGGTGTTCGCGGATTTTGTTCCGTTCTTGCGCCGATTCGCGAAGCACGGTGACGGCGCGTGCCATTTCGCCAATTTCATCGACACGGTGGCTGAAGGGGACTTCCTTGGAATAGTCGCCGCCCGCCAGGATCGCCATGTAGTCGCGCATCGCCGAAAGTGGCACGATGGCGCGCCGGCGGAAGGCGTAGAGGCCGCCAAGAAGCAGGCAAAGCGAGACCGCCGCAGATGCAACCGTGATCGCCGAGAGAATGCTTGTCTGTTCGGCCGCGTCTTTTTCAGCCTTTGCCAGGAAGGCGTTCGCCATATCAACGAGCTCGTTGACCGCCGTTTCGTGGATATGAAAATTGGTCGCAAGCTTCTCGAAGGCTGTCGGGATGACCGCAGAGTCGTCGTTAAGGATGGCGGGCGCGAGTTCGTCCTGTATCACCTTCCAGAACGCATCGCCTTTGATGAGGACGTCGTTCAGAAGTTTTTCCTTGAGGTCTGCGCTGAGCGCGGTTGCCTGCCAATACTTGCGGCGATCCTCATAGGCGGGCTTCAGGACATTTTGAATGCGGTCGATGTTCTTTCCGGCGACCTCCGGGCGCTGCACCGCCTCGAGTGCAAGCATGTAGGATTCAACGACATAGAGGGGCGGCGGCAGAATATCGGCAACGAGATCCTTGCCGTAGACGATTTGCCGGTACATCTCGCCGTTCACGCGTAGCTTATTGAAGGCGTAGTTTTGTATGCCGATCGAAGCAATGAGCCCGGTGGCGACGACCACCGCGAAGATTGCAAGGCTTCGTGCAATATTGAGTTTCATCCTATGCCCCGTAAATAGTAAATAGTGAACGACGTCGTTTCTGAAACCATTGGAAATTTTCGAGCAGCAGCTATGGATCGTGACAGGCGGCCTGGCCGCATAAGGAAGCGCATCATGCAATAACGCCTGCCGAAGAAGGTGCTATTTCCTTTCGGCCGTTAACTATAAATATGATTGGTTACTGGTCGATAAATTTACAACCAGCTTGAAAGTCAAAATTTATATTTCCAAAACTTCAGGTTTTGAAAGTTGATAAGCGTTGTCTCTAACCAACGGCCGGGCGTGCCTTCAAAGGCCTGACATATTCACCCGTTAGGGCCGTGGCATGCCATCTGTCGTCAGTGTGGCATTGTAATTTGTGTGCCTTCGATTAAACAGGCTTCCAACGTTATCACCCACCGAGCAGGAAGAACCGATGACTGCAATTACCGACATTATCGCCCGCGAGATTCTCGACAGCCGTGGCAATCCGACCGTCGAAGTCGATGTCTATCTCGAAGACGGCAGCATGGGCCGTGCGGCGGTGCCGTCGGGCGCTTCCACCGGTGCTCACGAAGCTGTTGAAGTTCGCGATGGTGGCAATCGCTATCTCGGCAAGGGTGTTGAAAAGGCTGTCGAAGCCGCCAACACCGAAATTTTTGACGCGATCGGCGGCATTGATGCCGAAAACCAGATCCAGATCGACAACATCATGATCGAACTGGACGGCACGCCGAACAAGTCGCGCCTCGGCGCCAACGCCATCCTCGGCGTATCGCTCGCGGTTGCCAAGGCTGCTGCCCAGGCTGCCGGCCTGCCGCTCTACCGTTATGTCGGTGGCGCCAGCGCCCACCTGCTGCCGGTCCCGATGATGAACATCATCAACGGTGGCGCGCATGCCGACAACCCGATCGACTTCCAGGAGTTCATGATCCTGCCGGTCGGTGCCGATTCCATCCGCGAAGCCGTTCGCATGGGCTCGGAAGTATTCCACGTCCTCAAGAAGGAGCTGTCGGCTCAGGGCCACAACACCAACGTCGGCGATGAGGGTGGTTTCGCGCCGGGCCTGAAGAGCGCCCCTGAAGCCCTCGACTTCATCATGAAGTCGATCGAGAAAGCCGGCTACAAGCCGGGCGAAGACATCTACCTCGGCCTCGACTGCGCTGCGACCGAATTCTTCAAGGACGGCAAGTACGTTCTCGAAGGCGAAGGCCGCACGCTGGAATCGGGTGCCATGGCTGAATACCTTGCCCAGCTCGCCGCCCAGTATCCGATCATCTCCATCGAAGACGGTATGGCTGAAGACGATTGGGACGGCTGGAAGGCACTGACGGATCTGGCCGGCAAGAAGGTCCAGCTGGTCGGTGACGATCTGTTCGTCACCAACTCGGCCCGTCTGCGTGATGGTATCCGCATGGGCGTTGCCAACTCGATTCTCGTCAAGGTCAACCAGATCGGCTCGCTGACGGAAACGCTCGACGCCGTCAACACTGCGCATAAGGCTGCCTACACCGCAGTCATGTCGCACCGTTCCGGTGAAACCGAAGATTCGACGATTGCCGATCTGGCGGTCGCCACCAACTGCGGTCAGATCAAGACCGGCTCGCTGTCGCGCTCGGATCGCCTGGCCAAGTACAACCAGCTGATCCGCATCGAAGAGGGTCTCGGCCCGCAGGCCCGCTACGCCGGCCGTTCGATCATCCGCGGCTGATCAATCGCGCCTGAATTGAGCGACTTGGACCCGCGTCTACGAAAGGCGCGGGTTTTTTCGTGCCCGATTTTTCATAGTCAACGGACAGTTAATCTCTGCCCGGTAGTCTTCAGCGCATCGAGGTAATGCGTTCGAGCGTGCGTTTATGTGGACAAAGCATCACAAGAAGAAAAAGATCGGTCGTTTCGTGGTTCCCGCGATGACGGTCGCGTTTCTCTCCTACTTCGGCTATCATTGCATTCATGGTGATTACGGTCTGCGGGCAACCGAGGGGTTCGAGCGCCAGCGGATAGCGCGCGAAAGGGAGTTGGCGGTTCTGAAAGGCAAGCGCGAGCATCTTGAAAAGCAGGTCGCGCTGCTGAGCGACGGTTCGATGGACAAGGACATGCTGGACGAGAAAGCGCGTCTTCAGCTTAATGTTTCTCGCGCCGACGAGATCGTCATATTCAATCACTATTCGAATTAACTGAAATTCAGTTAATCGAAATAAAGCGTTATTTATCAGTGATTTACTGATGAATACGAGCCATGCATTTATGGCATTGCTGTGGCTAAATTTCTTCCCTATGGTGTGCGCCACCAAAGAACCGACAAACCCATAGGGAGGGTTGAATGGCGCCGCGAAAAACCGCGACCGTTTCCAGCCGTAAAACTAGCGCAAAGCCGGCAAACAAGGCCTCGAATGGTGGTCCTGTCGCTGATTTCACGCGCGACGAGGAGCTCAAGGCCTACCGCGAAATGCTGCTGATCCGCCGCTTCGAAGAGAAGGCCGGGCAGCTCTACGGCATGGGCTTCATTGGCGGTTTCTGTCACCTCTACATCGGTCAGGAAGCTGTCGTCGTCGGCATGCAGATGGCGCAGAAAGAAGGCGATCAGGTTATCACCGCCTATCGCGATCACGGCCATATGCTGGCGACCGGCATGAGCGCGCGTGGCGTCATGGCCGAACTGACCGGCCGCCGTAGCGGTTATTCGCGCGGCAAGGGCGGCTCGATGCACATGTTCTCGAAAGAGAAGCATTTTTACGGCGGTCACGGCATCGTCGGCGCCCAGGTTTCGCTTGGAACGGGTCTCGCTTTCGCCAATCGCTACCGCGGCAACGACAGCGTTTCCGTCGCTTACTTCGGTGACGGTGCTGCGAACCAGGGCCAGGTCTACGAGAGCTTCAACATGGCTGCTCTCTGGAAGCTCCCGATCATCTACATCGTCGAAAACAACCGTTACGCCATGGGCACCTCGACTGCCCGCGCGACCGCGCAGTCGAACTACTCCCTGCGTGGCTCCGGCTTCGGCATCCCCGGCATCCAGGTCGATGGCATGGATGTCCGCGCCGTAAAGGCCGCAGCCGACGAAGCCCTCGAGCATTGCCGCTCCGGCAAGGGTCCGATCATCCTCGAGATGCTGACCTACCGCTATCGCGGTCACTCGATGTCCGACCCGGCGAAGTACCGCACGAAGGAAGAAGTGCAGAAGATGCGCTCCGAGCAGGATCCGATCGAGCAGGTGCGTGCGCGCCTCCTTGAGAAGGGTTGGGCCTCGGAAGACGATCTGAAGGCGATCGACAAGGATGTCCGCGATGTCGTTGCCGACAGCGCCGACTTCGCCCAGTCCGATCCGGAGCCGGATGCATCCGAGCTCTACACTGACATTCTGCTCTAATCGGGGAGGGACGACCCATGCCAATCGATATTCTCATGCCCGCCCTCTCTCCGACGATGGAAGAAGGCACGCTTTCCAAATGGCTCAAGCAGGAAGGCGACACCGTCAAGTCTGGTGACGTGATCGCCGAAATCGAAACCGACAAGGCAACGATGGAAGTCGAAGCCGTCGATGAAGGCGTCATCGGCAAGCTCCTGGTTCCGGCCGGCACGGAAAATGTGAAGGTCAATGCCAAGATCGCGGTCCTGCTTCAGGACGGTGAATCGGCGTCCGACATCTCTGCCGCACCTGCCGCGCAGCCCGCACCTGTCGCTGCCGCTCCGCAGGCGGAAGAAAAGCCTGCTGCTGCTCCGGTTCCGGCGGAGCCGAAGGCTGCCGTGCCGAACGATCGGGAAATTCCGGCAGGTACGGAAATGGTCTCCATGACTGTTCGCGAAGCGCTTCGCGATGCCATGGCCGAAGAAATGCGCGCCGACGACAGCGTCTTCGTCATGGGCGAAGAAGTTGCCGAATACCAGGGCGCCTACAAGGTCACCCAGGGTCTTCTGCAGGAATTCGGCGCCCGCCGCGTCATCGACACCCCGATCACCGAGCACGGCTTTGCCGGCGTCGGCGTCGGTGCTGCCATGTCCGGTCTGAAGCCGATCGTCGAGTTCATGACCTTCAACTTCGCCATGCAGGCGATCGACCAGATCATCAACTCCGCCGCCAAGACGCTCTACATGTCCGGTGGCCAGATGGGTGCTCCGATCGTCTTCCGCGGCCCGAACGGTGCAGCTGCCCGCGTCGGTGCCCAGCACAGCCAGGACTACTCGGCATGGTACAGCCAGATCCCGGGCCTCAAGGTCGTCATGCCCTACACGGCATCCGACGCAAAGGGTCTGCTCAAGGCTGCCATCCGCGATCCGAACCCTGTTGTCTTCCTCGAGAACGAAATCCTCTACGGTCAGCATTTCGATGTGCCGAAGCTCGATAATTTCGTTCTCCCGATCGGCAAGGCTCGCATCCATCGTCCGGGCAGGGACGTCACGATCGTCTCCTTCGGCATCGGCATGACCTATGCCACCAAGGCCGTCGCCGAACTCGAAAAGATCGGCATCGATGCCGAGCTGATCGATCTGCGCACGCTGCGCCCGATGGACCTTCCGACCGTGATTGAATCGGTCAAGAAGACCGGCCGTCTGGTCACCGTCGAGGAAGGCTATCCGCAGAACTCGGTCGGCACCGAAATCGCTACCCGCGTCATGCAGCAGGCCTTTGACTACCTCGATGCGCCGGTTCTCACGATCGCCGGCAAGGACGTTCCGATGCCCTACGCCGCCAATCTCGAGAAGCTCGCACTGCCGAGCGTCGCCGAGGTCGTCGATGCCGTAAAGGCCGTTTGCTACAAGTAACAAGGGGAGGGTATTTCGATGCCTATCAACATCACGATGCCTGCCCTCTCTCCGACGATGGAAGAAGGCAATCTGGCCAAGTGGCTCGTCAAGGAAGGCGACACGGTCAAGTCGGGCGACATCATTGCGGAAATCGAAACCGACAAGGCAACGATGGAAGTCGAAGCCGTCGATGAGGGCACGGTTGCCAAGATCGTCGTTCCTGCCGGCACGGAAGGCGTCAAGGTCAATGCCTTGATCGCCGTGCTTGCTGCCGATGGCGAAGATGTATCCGCTGCTGCAAGCGGTGCAGGCTCTGCCGCACCGGCGCCGAAGGCTGCTGAAGCCCGGAAGGCGGAAGCAGCGCCGGCAGCACCGGCTCCGGCTGCTGCCGCACCGGTTCCGGCAGCGGCACCTGCAGCCGCTCCCGCGGGCGGAAATCGCACCTTCTCCTCGCCGCTTGCGCGTCGACTGGCCAAGGAATCCGGTATCGATCTCTCGGCCATATCAGGCTCCGGCCCTCACGGCCGCGTTGTCAAGAGCGATGTCGAAGCGGCCGTGTCAGGTGGTGGTGCAAAGGCTGCTCCGGCTGCTGCTGCTCCACAGGCTGCCGCACCGGCTCCTGCTGCAGCCCCGAAGGGCGCATCGGACGAGAGCGTTCTCAAGCTGTTCGAACCGGGCTCTTACGAGCTCGTGCCGCATGATGGCATGCGCAAGGTCATCGCCAAGCGCCTCGTCGAGTCCAAGCAGACTGTGCCCCACTTCTACGTCACCGTGGATTGCGAGCTCGATGCACTGATGTCTCTGCGTGCCCAGCTGAACGATGCCGCTCCCCGCAAGGATGGTGCGCCGTCCTACAAGTTGTCGGTCAACGATATGGTCATCAAGGCTATGGCGCTGGCTCTGCGCGATGTTCCGGATGCGAACGTCTCCTGGACCGAAGCCAACATGGTCAAGCACAAGCACGCCGATGTCGGCGTTGCCGTCTCGATCCCTGGCGGCCTGATCACCCCGATCATCCGCAAGGCCGAGGAGAAGACCCTGTCGGCCATCTCCAACGAGATGCGTGATCTCGGCAAGCGCGCCAAGGATCGCAAGCTGAAGCCCGAAGAATACCAAGGCGGAACCAGCTCGGTCTCCAACATGGGCATGATGGGCGTCAAGCAGTTCGCAGCCGTCATCAACCCGCCGCATGCGACGATCCTCGCAGTCGGCGCAGGCGAGCAGCGCCCCGTCGTCAAGAACGGCCAGCTGGCTGTCGCAACCGTGATGACGGTCACGCTGTCGACCGACCATCGCTGCGTCGACGGCGCGCTTGGTGCGGAGTTGCTGCAGGCGTTCAAGGGCTACATCGAAAATCCGATGGGTATGCTCGTCTGAGACCGGAGCGGAGGCGGAAATGACGAAGACCGTTCTTTGCTATGGTGACTCGCTGACTTGGGGCTATGACGCCGACACGATCGGACGTCATGCCTACAAGGATCGTTGGCCAAGTGCGCTTCAGGCGGCACTCGGCAACGAAGTGCGGATCATCGCCGAAGGATTGAATGGGCGAACCACCGCCTTCGACGACCATCTCGCCGACTGCGACCGGAACGGCGCACGCATCCTTCCCACGATTCTGCAGAGCCATGCGCCGCTTGATCTTGTCATTTTGCTGCTTGGCACCAACGACATGAAGCCTGTCGTGGCGGGTTCGGCCTTTGCCGCCTGCCAGGGCATTGCCCGGCTGGTGCGTCTGATCCGCAATCATGCCTGGCCCTTCGAATTCGATGGGCCGGACATTCTGATCGTCGCGCCGCCGAAGGTGCGTGAGACGGCAAACGTGCCATTTGCGGCGTCGTTCGTCGGCGCCATCGAGGAGTCGGCGAAGCTTCCGACCCTTTATCGTGATCTCGCGGACGAACTCGGCTGCGGCTTCTTTGACGGCAATTCGGTGGCGAAGACGACACCGGTCGATGGCATTCACCTTGATGCGGACAATACCCGCGCTCTTGGGCGCGGCATGGAGTCGACTGTGCGGATGATGCTGGGGCTTTGAGCATGGGATCCTTCGCTTCGCTTCGTCCCGCGACGCGGGAGGATGCGACGGAGCTGGCTTTACTCACGGACATCGCTTCCCATGGTTTCGCCTCCTGGCTCTGGCTGGTGGAGCTTGGAAACGGTGGCGGCGATACGCCGATGGAGCGTGGACGGCAGAAGCTGCGTGGCGACCAGGGGCAAGGCAACTGGAGCGACGCCGTGATTGCCGAAGCCCATGGCGAGATCGCGGGAGCCGCGATCGGCTACGGTCTTGGCGAAGGCATACGGAATATCGAGGCGGATCGCCCGGCGCTGAAGCCGGTCATCGATCTGCAGAAAATGGTGGTGGGAAGCTGGTTTGTCGGAACGCTCGGTGTCTACAGCCATCTGCGTGGCATCGGGATCGGTCGACGGCTTCTCATGGATCAGATTGAGCGTGCGGAAAATGCGCCGGTCAGCCTGATTACCGCAGGTTACAACGAGGCGGCTCTGTCGCTTTACAAGAAGAATGGATTTTCGGAGGCGGCGCGAACGAATGCCGTGGCCTTCTTCGAAAACGGCAGGAAACACGAGTGGGTGCTTCTCACCCGCGACGCCCGATAGCAAAGGCAGGGAAACATGGCTGAGAACTACGACGTCATCATCATCGGCTCCGGACCCGGGGGCTATGTCGCCGCTGTGCGCGCCACCCAGCTCGGTCTCAAGACCGCGATCGTCGAACGCGAGCATCTGGGCGGCATTTGCCTGAACTGGGGCTGCATTCCAACCAAGGCTCTGCTCCGCTCGGCCGAAATTCTCGACCATTCCAACCACCTGAAGGACTACGGTCTCGTGCTGGAAGGCAAGGTCAGCGCCGACGTGAAGGCGGTCGTTGCCCGCTCGCGCGCCGTCTCCGCACGCCTCAACGGAGGCGTCGGCTTCCTGATGAAGAAGAACAAGGTCGACGTGATCTGGGGCGAGGCCAAGATCACCAAGCCGGGTGAGATCGTCGTCGGCAAGTCGTCGAAGCCGGTCGTCGAGCCACAGCATCCCGTGCCGAAGGGCGTCAAGGGCGAGGGCACTTACACCGCCAAGCACATCATCGTTGCAACAGGTGCGCGTCCCCGCGCCCTGCCGGGCATCGAGCCGGACGGTAAGCTGATCTGGACCTATTTCGAAGCGCTGAAGCCGGATGTACTGCCGAAGTCGTTGATCGTCATGGGCTCGGGCGCGATCGGCATCGAATTCGCAAGCTTCTATCTGTCGATGGGCGTGGACGTGACGGTGGTCGAAGTCTTGCCTACCATCATGCCGGTCGAGGATGCGGAAGTTACTGCGATCGCCCGCAAGCAGATGGAAAAGCGCGGCATGAAGATCTTCACGAGCGCCAAGGTCGCGAAGGTCGAAAAATCCGCCAACAGCATCACCGCGCATGTCGAGACGTCGGATGGCAAGATACAGCAAATCACGGCGGATCGCATGATTTCGGCTGTCGGCGTGCAGGGCAACATCGAAAACCTCGGCCTTGAGGCTGTCGGCGTCAAGACGGATCGCGGCTGCGTCGTCATCGACGGTTACGGCAAGACCAACGTTCCTGGCATTTACGCGATCGGTGATGTCGCCGGCCCGCCGATGCTCGCTCACAAGGCGGAGCACGAAGGCGTCGTCTGCGTCGAGAAGATCGCCGGCCTGCCGAACGTTCATGCGACCGACAAGGGCAAGGTCCCGGGCTGCACCTACTGCAACCCGCAGGTTGCCTCCGTCGGTCTCACGGAAGCCAAGACCAAGGAATTGGGCCGCGACATCCGTGTCGGTCGCTTCTCCTTTGCCGCCAACGGCAAGGCGATCGCGCTTGGCGAAGATCAGGGTCTCTGCAAGGTCATCTTCGACAGGAAGACCGGCGAGCTGCTCGGCGCCCACATGGTTGGCGCTGAGGTCACCGAGCTCATCCAGGGCTTTGTCGTCGCAATGAACCTAGAGACCACGGAAGAGGAACTGATGCACACGATCTTCCCGCATCCGACGGTTTCCGAAACGATGAAGGAAGCGGTTCTGGATGCTTATGGTCGTGTCCTGAACGCTTGATCGTTTCTTCCCTATTGTCGAAGGTGGAAAAAGCAAGAGTCGATCATCATGTTTATGGTGTGTCGGCGCCATCATCGTGGTTCTGATCGCAAGGGCGATATCGTAAAGAGGCGAGGGCAGGATGGAAGGCGTAGGCTGGATCGCAGCGATCATCATCGGCGGCTTTGCGGGTTGGCTCGCGGGCAAGCTGATGGAGGTTCGCTACGGAGTATTGCTCAATATCGTGCTCGGCATCGTCGGCTCGGTGGTCGCAACCGCGATTCTGGCGCAATTTCATATAGAGGTGGCCGGGGGCAGGCTCGGTTACTTCGTCACGGGTTTTCTTGGTGCCTGCTTGCTGATATTCGTCGCGCGGCTCGTCCGCCGATAGATAGGGCTTTTGCCGCATGGAGCGGCGGAGATTTGAACTGCCATGGTAACCATTCTCGATACTATCAATCCTGATACCAAGCGTGTGCGGCATCCCGAAAAGGCTCATCGGCCTGACCAGGAGGTCCTGCGCAAGCCGGATTGGATCCGCGTCAAGGCGCCAACCTCCAAGGGATACGCAGAGACGCGCTCGATCGTGAAGGAGCACAAGCTCGTCACCGTCTGCGAAGAGGCTGGTTGCCCCAATATCGGCGAGTGCTGGGACAAGAAGCACGCGACCTTCATGATCATGGGCGAGATCTGTACCCGCGCTTGCGCCTTCTGCAACGTTGCGACCGGCAAGCCGAATGCGCTTGACATGGCCGAGCCGGAGAATGTCGCCAAGGCGGTGAAGGAGATGGGGCTCTCCCACGTCGTCATCACTTCGGTCGACCGCGATGATCTCGAAGACGGCGGCGCCGAGCATTTCGAGAAGGTGATCTGGGCGATCCGTGTTGCCTCGCCGACGACGACCATCGAAATCCTGACGCCCGACTTCCTGAAGAAGCCCGGTGCCCTGGAGCGCGTCGTTGCCGCAAAGCCCGACGTCTTCAATCACAACATGGAAACGGTTGCCGGCAACTACCTGACGGTTCGTCCGGGAGCTCGTTACTTCCACTCCATCCGCCTGCTGCAGCGCGTGAAGGAACTGGACCCCACCATGTTCACCAAATCGGGCATCATGGTCGGTCTCGGCGAGGAACGAAACGAAGTGCTGCAGCTGATGGACGACTTGCGGACCGCAGAGGTCGACTTCCTGACCATCGGCCAGTACCTGCAGCCAACCCGCAAGCACCACGCGGTGATGAGCTTTGTTACGCCTGACGAATTCAAGTCCTACGAGACGGTCGCCTATACCAAGGGCTTCCTGATGGTGGCTTCGAGCCCGCTGACGCGTTCGTCGCACCATGCCGGCGACGACTTCGCACGCCTGAAGGCCGCACGCGAGAAAAAGCTGCTGATCGCAGCGGAATAATCAACGATCGCTTGCATTTTTCAAAAGCGGCGGCGATCTTCCCGCGGCTTTTTGTTTGCGGAGGCGACGAGAATGCCGGCTTATATCGACGATATGCGCAAGGTTGCCGCACTGCTGCGCCAGTCCGAGCGCATCATGGTCATCGGCTGCTCCGGCGGCGGCAAGAGCACCTTGTCGCTAAAACTCAGCAGCAAGCTCGATCTTCCTTATTTTTCCATGGATAAAGAGTTCTTCTGGCTGCCGGGCTGGGTCAAGCGCCCGAAAGAGGAAGAGCGCCATCTGATCGGTAACGTCGTCGCCGGCGAACGGTGGCTCATGGACGGAACCGGCCCATCCACCTTCGATATTCGTGTCGCCCGCACGGAACTGGTCGTCTGGGTACGTATGCCGCGCTGGCTTTGTCTGTGGGGAATCTGCAAACGCGCGTTCCTCCATCTCGGAAGGACTCGGCCAGACATGGCGCCCGGATGCCTGGAGCGAGTGCCGGATCGGGAGTTTCTCACTTACATCTGGACGTTCGAGAAGCGGTTCGCGCCCCTGGTGATTGCTGCGCTCGACAAGCATGGCCCGAATGTTCCGGTTTTTCAGCTGAAAAGCCGGCGGGAGGTGAACCACCTTCTTGATCTTCTCGGCGCTCCTACTTAACTGCCGATCATGCCTCAGTTCGAAACGCATCACTCCGTCCCGCATTCCGCCGATCAGATGTTCGATCTCGTCGCCGACGTCGAGCATTATCCTCAGTTTCTTCCGCTCTGCGAGGCGCTGAGCATTCGCAGCCGCAAGGAGCGTGACGGCAAGGTTCTGCTGATCGCCGATATGACCGTCGGTTACAAGGCGATCCGCGAAACCTTCACGACGCAGGTGCTGTTGAACCGGGCCGAGCGCCTCATCGAGGTCAAGTATATTGATGGACCATTCCGCTATCTCGACAACCGCTGGCGTTTCGAGGAGACGGCAACAGGCTCCAACATCCACTTCTTCATCGACTACGAGTTCAAGAGCCGCATCCTGGGGGCGGTCATGGGGTCGATGTTCGATCGCGCCTTCCGCATGTTCTCGGAAGCCTTCGAAACGCGGGCGACGAAGATTTACGGCTGAGCCAATTCCTGGATCATACCAAGCGCGGTCCTGACCGTCGCAAGCCGCACCTCACTGCGACCGATGTCGCCGTAGAGCATCTTCCGATGAATAAGCCCGCCAGAGCGCGACTTGGCCGCGAGGTGGACGAGGCCGACCGGCTTCTCCACCGATCCGCCGCCTGGCCCGGCAACGCCCGTCACGGCGACGGCAATGGCGGCGCGGGAGCGGAAGAGGGCGCCGTGCACCATCTGCCGCGCCGTCTCCTCGGAGACCGCGCCGAAGCGGATCAGCGTTTCCTCCTGCACGCCAAGCATCTCCATTTTGGCGGTATTGGTGTAGGTGACGAAGCCTCTGTCCACGACAGAGGACGATCCTGAGATTTCCGTGAGCGCGCCAGCGACCAGTCCGCCGGTGCAGGATTCCGCGGTCGAAACCATCAGCCCAGCTGCCGTGAAATCGCGAATGATCGCTTCTGCTTGCACGATGATGTCGTTCGGGAAGGTGCTCATCTCATGTGCTCCGATAGACGACGGTTGCCGTGGCGATCGCGGCGATGCCCTCGCGCCGGCCGACAAAGCCGATCTTCTCGTTGGTCGTCGCCTTGACTGAGCAGCGGTCGATCGAGATGCCCAGGAACTCGGACAGATTGGCGCGCATCTCGTCGCGATGCGGCCCGACTTTCGGTGCTTCGGCGATCAGCGACACGTCGGCGTTCATGATGGCGCCGCCACGCTCGCGCACGATCTTTGCCGCATGTTCGATGAAGATGCGCGACGGCGCGCCCTTCCACTGCGGATCAGATGGCGGAAAATGATCGCCGATGTCGCCCGCTCCACAGGTCGCAAGCAGTGCGTCAGTCAACGCGTGGAGCGCTACGTCCGCGTCGGAGTGACCCTTGAGCTTCTGGTCATGCGGTATGAAGACGCCGCAGAGCGTTACGCCGTCGCCCGGCTCGAGCTGATGGACGTCGTAGCCGTTGCCGGTGCGCACATCGGGGAGCGCCTGTACTGAAAGTCTGCTGTCTGCCATTGCGATGTCCCGTTTGACCGTCAGTTTTACATTGTCCGCCAGACCCTCGACGATCCGCACCGGAATACCGGCCCATTCGGCAATGGCGGCGTCGTCGGTGAAATCGGTGAGATTTGCCACGGCCGCCTTTTCGTGGGCGGCAAGGATGGGCTCGAAGGCGAAAGACTGCGGCGTTTGCGCTGCGTAGAGATGATCGCGGGAAACGGTGTCGAGGACCGTTCCATCATGATCTGCTCGCTTCAGCGTGTCGGCGACGGGCATGGCGGGGAGAATTGCCGGCACGCCCTCCGAGAGCAGGCCAGCGATGCGATCGAGAAGCGCATGATCGAAGAAGGGACGCACTGCGTCGTGGATCAGAACATGCGAGATATTCTTGCCGCGCAAATGGCGTAGTCCCGCTAAGACGGATTGTTGGCGCGTAGCGCCGCCGTGAACCGCATCGATCGGCGTGCCGGACTGGACCTGCCCGGCAGCCTTAGCAAACAGCGCCTCGTCGTCGGGGTGAATGACCACGACGATGTGGCGGGCAAGCTCCCAGCTGGCGAACTTCTCCAGTGTGTGAGTGATAACAGGCCTGCCGCCAATCGCCCGATACTGCTTCGGTCCCTCTTCGGAGGCGCCCGCGCGTTCGCCGCGGCCGGCCGCGACGACGACGATACCTATTGCTGGTTGCTTTTGATGCATTTGCGGCATAAATCCTCAAAGCGCGATTTTTACACCGGTGCTTAGCGGCTTGGCGCATCGAATTCCAGCATTTGCTCGAAAAATGTCAATTCGCGCACTGCCCTCTTGGCAAGCCATTCAAATCTGTCTAAAAATAGTGCACGCATTTCGCGTGCCTGAAAGATAATCAATTGTTGAGCTTCGACCTCGCATCACCTTTGCGGATTGGACCTGTGGAAGTCAGGAACCGTGTTGTACTGGCGCCTATGTCTGGCGTGACGGACATGCCGTTCCGGCAACTGGCGTGGCGTCATGGCGCAGGGCTTGTGGTCACCGAAATGGTAGCAAGCCGCGAACTGGTCAACAGCACTGCCGAATCATGGGCACGCCTCGAAAGCGCGGGGTTTGAGCCCCACATGGTTCAGCTCGCTGGCCGTGAAGCCCATTGGATGGCGGAGGCCGCGAGGATCGCTGCCGACCATGGCGCCGACATCATCGATATCAACATGGGATGCCCCGCCAAGAAAGTGATTGGCGGTTACTCCGGCTCCGCCTTGATGCGCGATCCCGATCACGCCCTCAGCCTCATCGAGGCGACAGTCAAGGCCGTCAGCGTTCCCGTGACCCTGAAGATGCGGCTCGGTTGGGACGAGAATTCGATCAACGCGCCCGAGATCGCGCGCCGCGCCGAACAGGCTGGCGTTCAGCTTATTACGATCCATGGCCGCACGCGCATGCAGTTTTACGAGGGTCGGGCAGACTGGGATGCGATCCGCGCGGTTCGCGATGCCATTACCGTGCCCTTGGTTGCAAACGGCGATGTCGAAACCGTCGAGGATGCACATGAGATTCTGCGTCGCTCGGGAGCCGATGCCGTCATGATCGGTAGGGGCTGCCAGGGCAGGCCGTGGCACGCCGGCGTATTGGCTGGGCAACCGGCGCCCGAAGTGTGGGAAGTCCCCGACATTGCGACCGAGCACTACAGAATGATGCTCGAATTTTACGGTGAGGCAGTCGCCGTTCGCCATGCAAGGAAGCACCTTGGCTGGTATCTCGACCGTTTTGCGCCTGGTCTTGCAGCGCAGGAAAAGGCCGCGATCATGACGGCGCGGGAGCCCGACGACGTAGCTGCAAGGTTTTATAATGCATTTATGGCTGCGGCATCGAACACGCAGACCCGGGAGGCTGCATGACGAATGACGTGCCATCGTCGATCGACAACGGCGTTAGCGCAGTTGCGATCGCTGTGCTCAACGCGATCCAGAATCCGGTCGTGATGGTCAACGAGGCTGGCCTCGTCGCCTTCGCAAATTGGGAAGCGGAAGCCTTCTTCGGTGCCAGCGCAGCCCACCTCGCGCGGTACAAGATCTCGACCTTTATCCCATTTGGCAGTCCGCTGCTGGCCTTGATCGACCAGGTTCGTGAACGGCGAGCACCGATCAACGAGTATCGCGTCGACTTGAGCTCGCCGCGCCTCGGACAGGACAAGCTTGTCGACTTGTATGTTGCCCCTGTCGTCAGCGATCCAGGCTCCGTCGTGATCGTGTTCCAAGAGCGGTCGATGGCGGACAAGATCGACCGGCAGCTGACGCATCGTGCGGCGGCCCGCTCGGTCACGGGGCTTGCCTCCATGCTGGCGCATGAGATCAAGAATCCGCTTTCCGGTATTCGCGGTGCAGCGCAGCTGCTAGAGCAATCGGTCGTCGACGACGACCGCGCATTGACGCGGCTGATCTGCGACGAAACGGACCGCATCGTCTCGCTCGTGGACCGCATGGAAGTCTTCTCGGACGAACGCCCCGTTGATCGGATGCCGGTCAATATCCACTCCGTTCTCGATCACGTGAAGGCCGTGGCGAAGGCGGGATTTGCGCGGCACCTCCGGATCACCGAGAACTACGACCCGTCGTTGCCGTCGGTCTACGCGAACCGCGATCAGCTTGTTCAGGTGTTCCTCAATCTCGTAAAGAATGCCGCCGAAGCCGTCGGCGATCGCCCGGATGGCGAGATCGTTTTGACGACGGCTTACCGCTCCGGCATTCGTCTGTCGGTCGCCGGCACGCGCGAAAAGATTTCGCTGCCGCTGGAATTTTGTGTTCAGGACAACGGTCCGGGCGTGCCGGCGGACCTTCTGCCGCATCTGTTTGATCCGTTCATTACGACCAAGACGAACGGCAGCGGCCTTGGCCTCGCGCTCGTCGCTAAGATTATTGGGGACCACGGCGGCATTATTGAATGCGACAGCCAGACCAACCGCACGACATTCCGCGTCTTGATGCCGGCCTCCAAGGACGCATCGGTGGACGACGCAACGACCATAACTCCCACAGGACCTACTCGATGACAGCAACGATCCTCGTCGCGGATGATGATGCGGCAATTCGTACCGTGCTTAATCAGGCTCTGAGCCGCGCCGGCTATGACGTGCGAATTACCTCCAACGCCGCCACGCTCTGGCGTTGGGTGTCGGCAGGCGAGGGCGATCTTGTCGTAACCGATGTCGTGATGCCGGATGAAAATGCGTTCGATCTCCTGCCGCGCATCAAGAAGGCCCGCCCGGATCTCCCCGTGCTTGTCATGAGCGCCCAGAACACCTTCATGACGGCGATCAAGGCTTCCGAAAAGGGCGCCTACGATTACCTGCCAAAACCATTCGACTTGACGGAACTGATCGGCATCATCGGCCGTGCGCTGGCCGAGCCGAAGCGCAGGCCAGCCAAGCTTGACGAGGACATGCAGGACGGAATGCCGCTTGTCGGCCGTTCGGCCGCGATGCAGGAAATCTATCGCGTCCTTGCGCGCCTGATGCAGACCGATCTGACGCTGATGATCACCGGCGAGTCCGGTACCGGCAAGGAACTGGTGGCGAGGGCGCTCCATGACTACGGCAAGCGCCGCAACGGGCCGTTTGTCGCGATCAACATGGCGGCGATCCCGCGCGATCTGATCGAATCCGAGCTCTTCGGCCACGAGAAGGGTGCGTTCACCGGCGCCCAGACGCGTTCGACCGGTCGCTTCGAGCAGGCCGAAGGCGGCACGCTTTTCCTCGACGAAATTGGTGATATGCCGATGGATGCCCAGACGCGCCTCCTGCGCGTCCTGCAGCAAGGCGAGTACACCACTGTCGGCGGCCGCACACCGATCCGCACCGACGTTCGGATCGTCGCGGCGACCAACAAGGATCTGAAGCAGGCGATCAATCAGGGACTTTTCCGCGAGGATCTCTACTATCGTCTAAACGTCGTTCCGCTGCGTCTGCCGCCGTTGCGTGATCGTGCGGAGGATATCCCGGATCTTGTGCGCCACTTCGTCCAGCAGGCGGAAAAGGAAGGCCTTGGCTCCAAGCGCTTCGATCAGGAGGCGCTCGATCTGATGAAAGCCTACGCCTGGCCGGGCAACGTGCGCGAGCTCGAGAACCTCATTCGCCGGTTGATGGCACTTTATCCACAGGATGTGATCACCCGCGAAATCATCGAAGCCGAGCTTCGGTCCGATGTGCCGGACAGCCCGATCGACAAGGGGCCGATCCGTAACGGCAACATGACTATCGCCCAGGCTGTCGAAGAAAACATGCGGACATACTTCGCCGGTTTCGGCGACGGCCTGCCGCCACCCGGGCTTTACGATCGTGTATTGACGGAAATGGAGTATCCGCTGATTCTAGCCGCGCTGACGGCGACGCGCGGCAACCAGATCAAGGCGGCTGACCTTTTGGGGTTGAACCGCAATACGCTGCGCAAGAAGATCAGAGAGCTTGGCGTATCGGTGTACAGAAGCTCCCGCACTGCTTGACAATGTGACTGGCGACGTTGCATTTTCGCCACAATGCGTTGCTTAGAAGTCACGCATGGGGTTCGGGTTTTCGGAGCTGTCTAAGAGAGCAGCGGCACTTGCCGTTGCGTTGCGGAGGCAGGCTGGCGGCTTCCGCCCTGGTCCGCGGGAGCGGCGGAGGCGATTGCCTGCCGCCAGGAGAAATAAGCGAATGGAACAGGATGCAATGCCGCCTGCGGCGGAAGGCGAAGCTGTCACGGCCGTGACCGATCGCCGTGCCCTGTTTGCGCTGCCGGGCCTGATCCTTGCCGGTGGTGCGCTTCTCTGTGCCACGCTGACGCTCTTCGTTCTGCTCGGGCTGACCCCGATCGCGCCGACTTACCATGTCGTTGTCACCTCGGTTGTCGTGAACTCGTTTTTCGTGTTGGGTCTGATGGCCCTCATCGCACGTGAGGTCTCCCGCCTGCTCAAGGCGCGGAAACGCGGGCGAGCGGCGGCGCGCCTTCATATCCGCATCGTTGTGCTCTTCTCAATCGTCGCGATCACCCCCGCGATCCTTGTTGCGATTTTCGCCAGTATTACGCTGAATGCCGGCCTCGACCGGTGGTTTGCGCTCCGCACGCAATCGATCGTCAGTTCCTCCCGAAACATCGGGCAGGCCTACATGATGGAGAATGCGAGCTACCTGCAGGGCCAGACTGTCTCGATGGCGAATGACCTCGAGCGCAACAGGGCTCTGTTCAATCTCGATCGCACCGGCTTTTCCGATTTGATGACGCGGCAGGCGCGGGGCCGCGGGCTGCTCGGTGCTTTCCTTGTCCAGTCTGACGGCTCGGTGATCACCCAGGCTGATATCAAGACCGAGAAGCCGTTGCCGGCAATTCCCCAGGATGCGTTGAACAAGGCCGCGGCCGGCCAGCCGACCTTGATTCCGCCGGGCATAACCAACCTGGTGGGCGCCATCATCAAGCTCGATGCGATTGACGGCGCGTTCCTCTACACGGTCCGCGCGGTCGATCCCAAGGTCATGGGCGCAATGCGTCTCATGGAGGAGAACGCCACAGAATACAAATCCATGGAGGCAGGGCGTTTCTCGCTGCAGATCGCCTTCGCGGTTCTCTACATCGGCTTTGCCCTTATCGTTTTGCTGGCCGCCATCTGGACGGCAATTGCCGTGGCTGACCGTATCGTGCGTCCGATCCGTCTGCTGATTACGGCGGCGGACAGCGTGGCCTCCGGCAACATGGATATTGTCGTGCCTGTCCATTCCGTGGACGGCGATGTTGCCAACCTCTCGCGGACCTTCAACAAGATGATCTCGGAAATTCGCACGCAGCGCGACGAGATCCTGGAGGCCAAGGATGAGGTGGACGACCGCCGTCGTTTCATTGAAGCGGTTCTATCCGGTGTGACCGCCGCGGTCATCGGTGTCGAGCACGATCGCAGGGTCACCATCGTCAACAGTTCCGCAGAAGCGCTTATGGCATTGCCGGCGTCGGACATGCTCGGCAAGCAACTCTCCGAGATCGCGCCCGAAGTCGACCAGGTCCTGACGGAAGCCGCCTCCCGCTATCGCGGCGATTTCCGCAAGCAGATTGCCCTCGTGCGAGCTGGCACCGTGCGGACGCTGAGCGTCCAGGTGACGCGCGAGGAAGTACGCGACATGAGCGAATCCTATGTCATCACGCTCGACGACATCACCGACCTCGTTATCGCACAGCGCTCGACGGCATGGGGCGACGTCGCCCGCCGCATCGCTCATGAAATCAAGAATCCGTTGACGCCGATTCAGTTGTCGGCAGAACGCATTCAGCGCCGCTACGGCAAACAGATCAACCAGGATGACCGCAGCGTCTTCGACCAGTGCACCGAGACCATCATCCGGCAAGTGGGTGACATTGGCCGCATGGTGGATGAGTTCTCGTCGTTTGCCCGGATGCCGAAGCCGATCAAGGAGCCGAGCGATCTCCGCAAGATCCTGCATGATGCGGTGTTCCTGCGCGAGATGGGCAACAGCCACGTGAGCTTCCAGCAGGAACTGGGCGACCAGCCGCTGGAAGGGCTGTTCGACAGCCGCATGCTCGGTCAGGCATTCGGCAATCTGATCAAGAATTCCGTGGAGGCGATTGAAGCCGTGCCGAGCGGAGAGCGCGACGAGCGCAAGATCCTCGTTCGTGCCTCGCTCGATCCGGCGCGGGATCGCTTCACCGTCGATGTGATCGACAACGGTCGCGGCCTGCCGGTCGAAAACCGCCACAGCATTCTGGAACCCTATACGACGATGCGCGAGAAGGGCACCGGACTTGGCCTGGCGATCGTAAAGAAGATTATTGAGGAACATGGTGGGCAGCTCGAATTGCATGATGCGCCCGCTGATTTCGACCAGGGAAGAGGGGCCATGATCCGCGTGCATCTGCCACGTCTGGAAACTGCGCCTTCTGCTCCGGCCGCAAGTGACAAGGAAAGTGTTTATGGCCTCTGATATTCTGGTCGTCGACGACGAGCACGACATCCGCGAGATCGTCTCCGGTATCCTGTCTGACGAAGGACATGAGACCCGTACGGCACATGACAGCGACAGTGCGCTGGCTGCGATCTCCGATCGTGCGCCGCGGCTGATCTTCCTCGACATCTGGATGCAGGGCAGCAAGCTCGACGGTCTGTCGCTTCTGGACGAGATCAAGACGCGCCACCCGGACATCCCTGTCGTCATGATCTCGGGTCACGGCAACGTCGAGACGGCTGTTTCCGCCATCAAGCGGGGCGCGTTCGACTTCATCGAAAAGCCATTTAAGGCCGATCGACTGATCCTGATCGCGGAGCGCGCGCTAGAGAATTCGAAGCTGAAGCGCGAAGTATCCGAACTCAAGCGCAAGGCTGGCGATCCGGTCGAACTTATCGGTACCTCCGTTGCCGTCTCGCAGCTCCGCCAGACGATCGAGAAGGTATCGCCGACCAACAGCCGCATCATGATCTTTGGTTCGTCAGGTTCCGGCAAGGAGCTTGTGGCCCGTATGATCCACAAGAAGTCGACGCGCGCGAATGGTCCCTTCGTGGCACTGAATGCCGCCAATATCACCCCTGATCGCATGGAGATTGCGCTGTTCGGTACGGAAGGGTCGCCTGGCCAGGCGCGCAAGATCGGCGCACTGGAAGAGGCACACCGTGGCATTCTCTACCTCGACGAAGTCGGCGAAATGCCGCGCGAGACGCAGAACAAGATCCTCCGCGTTCTTGTCGATCAGCAGTTCGAGCGCGTGGGGGGCTCCAAGCGGGTGAAGGTCGATGTGCGCATCATCTCGTCGACGGCCTACAATCTCGAGACCCGCATCGCCGAGGGTTGGTTCCGCGAAGATCTCTATCATCGCCTTGCCGTGGTGCCCGTGCGCGTACCGGCACTCGCCGAACGGCGCGAAGACATTCCGTTCCTGGTCGATCAGCTGATGCGGCAGATTTCCGAACAGGCCGGCATCCGTCCCCGCCGCATTGGCGACGACGCGATGGCCGTGCTACAGGCCCATGATTGGCCGGGCAATATCCGCCAACTGCGCAACAACATCGAGCGGCTGATGATCCTTGCCCGTTCCGACGGTCCGGATGCGCCGATCACTGCCGAGATGCTGCCGACTGACCTTGGCGACATGTTGCCAAAGGTTTCGGCCAAGAACGACTATCACATCATGACGCTGCCGCTTCGCGAGGCACGAGAGATGTTCGAGAAGGACTACCTGATCGCGCAGATCAATCGCTTTGGCGGCAATATCTCGCGCACCGCGGAGTTTGTCGGCATGGAGCGCTCGGCGCTTCACCGCAAGTTGAAGTCGCTCGGCGTCTGAGACACGGGCGGCGCTGCGGCGCCGTCCTAATTCTCTCTGCTATAACTCCCGCACAGGTTCACCATGCCCAGAATAGCCTATGTGAACGGCCGCTATGTCACGCACTCGAATGCAATGGTCCATATCGAGGATAGAGGCTATCAGTTCGCGGATGGCGTCTATGAAGTCTGTGAAATCAGGCATGGCTATATCGTTGATCTTACACGCCATCTGAACAGGCTGGACCGATCGCTTGGTGAGTTGCGTATTGCCTGGCCAATGAGCCGCAACGCGCTGACCCGTGTTATTCGCGAAACGCTGCGGCGCAATCGCGTCCGCAACGGTCTCTTTTACCTGCAAATCACCCGTGGGGTTGCACGGCGCGATCATGTGTTTCCCGCAGAAGGAACGCTGCCCTCGCTGGTCATCACCGCCAAGAGCACCGATCCTTCGATCATCGCGAGGAAGAACGCGACAGGCATCAAGGCGATCACCGTGCCCGACAATCGCTGGGACCGTGTCGATATCAAGTCCGTCGGTCTCTTGCCGAACGCCATGGCGCGCCAGCACGCGAAGGAAGCCGGTGCGCAGGAGGCGATCTTTGTGGACCCCGATGGGATGGTGAAAGAGGGAGCTGCGACCAATGTCTGGATCGTCGATCGCGACGGCACTCTCATTACGCGTCCGGCTGAACACGGCATTCTGCGCGGCATTACCCGCACGACGCTGATCGATGTCGGCGCCAAGCTGGGCCTGAAGATCGAGGAGCGGAAATTCTCGGTCGCGGAGATGCTTGCGGCGCGTGAGGTGTTCATCACGGCGGCCACGAGCATCTGCTTTCCGGTTGTGTCGATCGATGGCCAGCCGATCGCAAATGGCCATCCAGGCAGCGTCTCCCAGAAAATTAGGGAGGCCTTTTTCGACGTTGCGGAAAAGATTGCGATTTGATACCAAGACTTTCTGGGCAGATGGGATGAGGGTTGTCGRCTGCCTGCAGGCGAGGTTGATTAGTATTTCACCGGCGGAATGAAGCCGGCAATAAAGAAAGAAGCGGCGCGATGGCGGAACGTTCTCAGAATCTGCAGGACTTATTTCTCAATACTGTACGCAAACAAAAGATTTCACTGACAATCTTCTTGATCAATGGCGTGAAGCTGACCGGAGTTGTCACCTCGTTCGACAATTTTTGCGTTCTGCTTCGCCGTGACGGCCATTCGCAACTCGTGTATAAACACGCAATCTCGACCATCATGCCCGGCCAGCCGATGCAGATGTTCGAAAGCGAAGAAGCTGCTTCCTAACGGGACCTGCAATTATCTCGACACGCGATACCAAAAACGATTCGATCATCCCGGAAGCAGCCAAGCACCGGGATGATATGCGCGCGACCGTCGTCGTGCCCCTGCTCAAGCAGGGGCGCGCCGGACGCAGTGCGGGCGATGCTGCGCCTGTGGTCACCCGCACGCCCGAGAGCCGCCTGGAAGAGGCGACCGGTCTTGCGCAGGCGATCGACCTCGATGTGGTGAATGGCACGATCGTCACCGTCAGCGATCCGCGACCCGCAACATTGATGGGCACGGGCAAGATCGAAGAGATCAAGGCGACGTTGGATGCGAATGATTCCGGTCTCGTGATCGTCGACCATCCGCTGACACCGGTACAGCAGCGCAATCTCGAGAAGGAATGGAACGCCAAGGTCATCGACCGCACTGGCCTCATCCTCGAGATCTTCGGCCGTCGCGCTTCCACTAAGGAAGGCACGCTGCAGGTCGATCTAGCTCATCTGAACTATCAGAAGGGCCGTCTGGTTCGCAGCTGGACCCACCTTGAGCGTCAGCGCGGCGGTGGCGGCTTCATGGGTGGTCCTGGTGAAACCCAGATCGAAGCCGACCGTCGCTTGCTGCAGGACCGCATCGTCAAGCTCGAGCGTGAGCTGGAACAGGTGGTCCGCACCCGCCAGCTGCATCGCGCCAAGCGCAAGAAGGTGCCGCATCCGATCGTGGCGCTCGTCGGCTATACCAACGCCGGCAAGTCGACACTGTTCAACCGGATCACCGGGGCAGGCGTGCTGGCCGAAGATATGCTGTTCGCAACGCTCGATCCGACGCTGCGCCGAATGAAGTTGCCACATGGCCGCACGGTGATCCTCTCCGACACCGTCGGTTTCATCTCGGACCTTCCGACCCACCTCGTCGCCGCTTTCCGCGCTACGCTGGAAGAAGTGCTGGAAGCCGACTTGATCCTTCATGTCCGCGATATGTCCGACGTCGACAATCAGGCGCAGAGTGCCGACGTGCTCCGCATCCTGAAGGACCTCGGCATCGACGAGGAAGAGGGCGACAAGCGCATCATCGAAGTCTGGAACAAGATCGATCGCCTTGAGCCGGAAGCGCACGATGCCATCGTCCAGAAGGCGAGTGGTGCCGAGAACGTCGTCGCCCTATCCGCAATCAGCGGCGAGGGTATCGATACGCTGATGGGAGAGATCAGCCGCAGACTGTCAGGCGTGCTGACCGAAGCGACTGTGCGCTTGCCTGTCGACAAGTTGGCGCTGCTGCCTTGGCTCTACGATCATGCGATCGTCGATAACCGCGAGGACAACGAGGACGGGTCGATCACGCTCGATGTACGTCTCTCGGAAACCGAAGCGGTCGAACTGGAGCGCCGCCTGGGCAACGGGCCGAAAGTCGCGAAAGAGGATTGGGAACGCTAGAGCTCCCTGCAGCGGGCTTTGCATTACGCCCGGACTGGGCCTCATGCAAGGTAAGGATGTCGGCTCAGCCCAGTTGCCGCTCGATAGCCTTCGCCGCCTGCCAGATTTCTTCCATCCGCTCCAGACTCGCCGCGTCCAAAGTTTCGCCTTCCGCGTCAAGAACGGCTTCGATATGACTGAAACGTCTACGAAATTTTGTATTCGTTCCGCGCAAGGAATCTTCCGGGTCAGCCTTTACATGCCTGCCGATATTGACCACGGCGAAGATGAGGTCGCCGAGCTCATCACTGACCTTTGCTTGATCGCCTTCCGCTAAGGCGACACGCAACTCGCCGATTTCCTCCTCGATTTTGTCGAGGATCGGTTCGGGCGCTGACCAATCGAAGCCCACCTTTGCAGCGCGTTCCTGCAGCTTCAGCGCCTCTGTCAGGGCAGGGAAGCTCCGCTGGACCGATCCGAGGAACCCCGCCTTGAAATCCTCGCTGACGCCGCGCTTGGCTCGCCGTTCGGCGCGCTCGCGCTTTTCTGCCTGCTTGATGTCGTCCCACTGCTTCTTCACCGCATCGGGCGTGTCGGCATCAGAACGGGCGAAGACATGCGGATGGCGGCGGATCATCTTGCGGGTGATTGCCTCAACGACGTCGCCAAAGGAGAATTCTCCCGCTTCCTCGGCCATGCGCGCATGAAACACGACCTGCAGCAGCAGGTCGCCCAACTCCTCGCAGAGGTCGTCCATGTCATTGCGCTCGATTGCGTCGGAGACTTCATAGGCCTCCTCGATCGTGTAGGGCTTTATCGTCTCGAACGTTTGGACGATGTCCCAGGGGCAGCCGGTTGCCGGATTGCGCAGCGCGGCCATGATCTCGATCAGGCGCGAAATGTCTTTTGAGGCTTCCATGGTCACTCAGTTCAGTGGAATATCGTTGTCGCTCTTCGACGCCTGGTAGCTTTCCGAGAGCGCATCGTACCGCGCCTTGATGCGCGCAGTCTGTGTTTTCAGTTCGGCCTTCAAATGCTCTTCTTCGGTCTCGACGAGATCGGCAATGGCAAAGCTGTTCCAGAACGCATTGCTGCGCCTGTAGCCACCCGGTTCCAGACCGAAAACCTCCTTCAGGATCTTCAGGTCGTGAGGAATGGCGAAGGCGTCGCGCGAATCCTCGTGGCTGAAGAAATAGTAGAAATTGTCGAACCCGGCCCAGGTGATCGCCGACATGCACATGGTGCAGGGTTCGTGCGTCGACAGAAAGATGAGATCCTTGGTGGCTGGCTTCTCGCCCAGTTCGTACAAGCGCTTCAGCGTGTGCACCTCGCCATGCCACAGCGGATTTTCAAGCTCGTTGTTGGTCTCGGCGATGACGAGCGAGAGGTCGGACTTGCGCAGGATCGCAGCGCCGAACACCTTGTTGCCGGCAGCGACGCCGCGTTCGGTCATCGGCAGGATGTCCTGTTCCATGACGTTGAGCAGGCGGGCGGCGATGGTCTGGTCGGACATGGCTTTCTCCTTGGTGGCCGCACTCTACCGGTAGCGGCAGGCGAGGCAAATGCCGATTTCGACGGGGAGCGGGATTTGTCACAGCCTTTCTGCTGCGCTGCGGCAGACGCAGGTGTGTCCGCTGCGCCGCACCGGTGACTTTTACTCAAATCATTGAGAGAGCGAGTAAAAGAATACGTGCGCGCGCGGGCATTGGAATTTCTGTTTCTTCATTTGCCTGGGCAGAGAGTGCATATTCCGGCAACTTCGAAATGGATTGATGATGTCTCCCAAGACTGAACAACTGTCGGTATTCCCTGCCTTCTTTCGCGTCGAGGGCAGGATCGCGGCCGTCTTCGGCAATGGCGACGAGGCTTTCGCCAAGGTTCGCTTGCTGCTGAACACGCAGGCACGGGTTGTTGCCTATACCGATCATCCTGAGGCCGATTACCACGCCTATCTGATCGCCAATCGGATTGAGACGGTGCGCGCAGTTTTTGTGGACGAGCAAGTCCGTGGGGCAACACTCGTCTTTGCTGCGACCGGAGACGCGGCGCAGGATCGCGCCATCGTTGAGGCCGCGCGCGCCGAAAAGGTGCCCGCCAACGCCGTCGATCAGTCTGACTACTGCGATTTCTTCACGCCTGCTCTTGTCAATCGCGCGCCGGTCGCTGTCGCTATCGGCACCGAAGGCGCGGGACCGGTGCTCGCACAGATGATCCGTGCACAGGTCGATCAACTTCTTGCACCATCACTTGGGCGGCTGGCCGATCTTGCCATCGGCTATCGAAAGACCGTCGAGCATCTCGTCCCGAAGGGCGCTGCGCGCCGCCTGTTCTGGCGCCGCTTCTTCTCCGGCGCGGTCGCCGATGCTGTCGCCAGCGAGAACCTGCCGCAGGCTCGCCGTGCAGCCAACGGCCTGTTTCGGTCCGCTGAGAAGGTCGAGGGGCACATCTGGCTCGTCGGCGCCGGGCCGGGTGCTGCGGACCTGCTGACGCTGCGCGCCCAGCGCGTGATGATGGAGGCCGATGTCATCGTCTATGATGCCCTCGTGCCGCAGGAAATCGTCGACATGGGCCGCCGCGACGCCGAGCGCCTGTCGGTCGGCAAGCGCAAGGGATGCCATTCGAAGTCGCAGGAAGAGATCAACGATCTGCTGGTATATCTCGGTCGCGAAGGCAAGCGCGTGGTTCGCCTGAAGTCCGGCGATCCGCTGGTCTACGGCCGGGCAGGTGAGGAAATGGCAGCGCTGCGGGCTACGGGCATTTCCTATGAAGTGGTCCCCGGCATCACCTCGGCCTTCGCCGCCGCCGCCGATTTCGAGTTGCCGCTGACGTTGCGTGGCGTGGCATCCTCGCTGGTCTTCACGACCGGCCACGATCTGACGGGTGATGTCCTGCCGGATTGGGCAAGCCTCGCCGTCTCAGGCGCAACGATCGCCGTCTATATGGGGCGCACCGTCGCCGCTTCCGTCGCCGAGCGCCTGATGCAGGCTGGCCTTCCGGCAGAAACCACTGTCGCCGTCATCGAGAATGCCAGCCGTCCCAATCGCCGGCTGTTGCATGGGATTCTGCGGGATCTTCCTGATCTGCAGCACCGTGACGAGTTGACCGGCCCGGTTATGGTCATTATCGGCGATGCTGTAGCAGGCGCCAATTTCGAACTGTCGGAACCGCTCGTGCGCGAACGCGCCCGGTCCGAGGAATTTGCAAGGAGCTGAACATGGTGGACAAGGTCCTGACTGCCAACCGACTGACGGATGGCATCGCTGTCTGGCTGAACGCCAACGGCCAATGGGTGACCTCGCTGCAGGAAGCCCTTGTTGCTCGCCATACAGAAGCCGTCGATGCGCTGGAAGCAATTGGCAAGAAGTCCTATGCCGACAATCAGGTCGTGGACGTAGCCGTCGTCGAGGTTCAGGAGAGCAACGGCGTGCTGTGGCCGCTGCGCTTGCGCGAACGCATTCGTGCCCAGGGCCCAACCATGGAATACGCGCCGGGCTACAAGCCCGCCGACCCCGCATTCATCGCAGTCTGAGGAAGCAGATGTATCGTTACGACGAATTTGACCACGCTTTTGTCGCCGAGCGCGTCGAGCAGTTCCGCGACCAGGTGCAGCGCCGCCTTTCCGGTGAGCTTGCCGAAGACGCGTTCAAGCCGCTGCGCCTGATGAACGGCGTCTATCTGCAGCTTCACGCCTACATGCTGCGTATCGCCATTCCTTACGGGACGCTGAGCTCGCGCCAGGTGCGGATGCTCGCTCATATCGCGCGCAAGTACGACCGCGGCTACGGCCACTTCACGACCCGCCAGAACCTGCAGTTCAACTGGCCGAAGCTCTCCGAAATCCCGGATGCGCTGTCCGAGCTGGCATCCGTTGAGATGCACGCTCTGCAGACGTCGGGAAATTGCATTCGCAATGTTACTGCCGACCATTTTGCAGGTGCAGCCGCCGACGAAATCGCGGATCCGCGCCCCTACGCCGAGATCCTGCGCCAGTGGTCCTCGGTGCATCCGGAATTCTCGTTCCTGCCGCGCAAGTTCAAGATTGCCGTCACCGGTGCCGAACGTGACCGCGCCGCGATCCAGGTCCACGACATCGGCCTGCATCTGAAGAAGAACGAGAAGGGTGAAATCGGCTTTGCCGTATATGTCGGTGGGGGCCAGGGCCGCACGCCGATGATCGCCAAGCTGATCCGCGACTTCCTTCCGGAAGAGGACCTGCTGTCCTATACGACAGCCATCGTGCGCGTTTACAACCTGCATGGCCGTCGCGACAACAAATACAAGGCTCGCATCAAGATCCTCGTGCACGAAACAGGCGCGGAAGAGTTGGCGCGTCAGGTCGAGGGAGAGTTCGCGGAACTCAAGGAATCCGAGCTGAAGTTGCCGGAAGCTGATGTCGAAGCCATCGCCGCCTATTTTGCGCCGCCGGCCCTGCAGGATCGCGCCGAAGGCTGGGAAAATCTCGCTCGCTGGAAGAAGGCCGATCCGGCTTTCTCTCGCTGGGTGCAGCAGAACGTGCAGCCGCACAAGCATCCCGACTACGGCATGGTGACGATCTCCCTGAAGCCGATCGGCGGCATTCCGGGCGATGCTTCGGATAGCCAGATGGATGCCATTGCCGATATCGCTGAGGAATATGCCTTCGACGAAATCCGCGTCAGCCACGAGCAGAACCTGATCCTGCCGCATGTGGCGCTCGCCGATCTCGAAGCGGTCTATCGCGGTCTCGTCGCCATCGGCCTCGCCGAGGCCAATGCCGGTCTGATCACCGATATCATTGCCTGTCCGGGGTTGGACTACTGCGCGCTCGCCAATGCGCGCTCCATTCCTGTTGCGCAGGAAATCTCCCGGCGCTTTGGCGATCCGGATCGGCAGGCTGAGATCGGCGAGCTGAAGATCAAGATCTCCGGCTGCATCAATGCCTGCGGCCATCACCATGTCGGCCATATCGGCCTGCTGGGCGTGGAGAAGAAGGGCGCTGAGCTCTACCAGATCACGCTTGGCGGTTCGGGCGACGAGCATACGTCGATCGGCGAGATCATCGGCCGCGGCTTCGAGCCCGACAAGGTGACCGACGCGATCGAAACGATCGTCAACACCTATCTGACAATCCGCAAGGAGCCGTCTGAGATCTTCCTCGAAACCTATCGCCGCGTTGGTCCTCAGCCGTTCAAGGACGCGCTGTATGGTTCGGCGGCAGAAGCGGCGTAAGGAGGGGACGATGACCAAGATCTGGAGAGAAACCGGCTTCGTAGAGAACGATCCCTGGGTGATCGAGACTGAAGAGGTGAAGGCAGGCGAGGGGCAGAAGCCCCTTCTCGGCCTGGACGAGCTGATCGCCAGGGCCGACGAGAGCAACGAGGTCGGCTTCGGCGTGCTGATCAAGCCGGCGGACGATATTCGCAAGCTCGAGCCCTACCTCTATCGGCTTGAGATCGTCGCTGTCGCCTTCCCGGCGTTCAACGATGGCCGGGCCTTCAGCCATGCATCCCTCCTGCGCGACCGCCTTGGATACACCAACGAACTGCGCGCCGTCGGCGACGTGCTGATCGACCAGATTCCGCTGATGCAGCGGGTCGGCATCGACAGCTTCGCTGTCACCAACGAGACTGCGATAAAGCGCCTCACGGAACATCGCCTGACGGGAATTCCGCATCATTATCAACCGGCTGTGCGTGACGCGGACGCTGGCAAGGGCTATAGTTGGCGCCGTCAGGCGAAGCCGGCTGCATAAGCACCGGATCGCCGTCAAAGAATTGACGGAACGGTGCAATGAAGACTTTTGAAATCGCGGTGATCGGTGGCGGGCTTGCTGGCATGATCGCCGCCATCGCCTTGGCTCGCGGCGGACGCAACGTGGCTCTCGTTGCCCCGCCATCGCCGAGCCAGGACCGGCGCACGACCGCGCTCATGGATCAATCGATCCGTTTCCTCGACAGGTTGACGTTGTGGGAAAAGTTGCGGCCAGCGGCCGCGCCGCTTTCCACCATGCGCATCATCGACGGCACGAATCGCCTGCTGCGGGCGCCGATCACCACATTCCGTTCGGTCGAACTCGATCTTGAGGCCTTCGGCTACAATTTCCCGAACAAAGCCTTGATGGGGGTGCTGGAGGCCGCGATCGCCGGTGAGGGGAACATCACGCGCTTTACGTCGTTTGCCGGCGTGATCGATATCGGCACCGAATCGGTGACGGTCACGCTTGCCGATGGCGAAATCCTGTCGGCGACGTTCGCGGTTGGCGCTGATGGGCGCAAGTCGAAGCTGCGCGAAACCGCCGGCATCGACGTTCGCACCTGGTCTTATCGGCAGTCGGCCATGGTGCTGAACTTCGAACACTCGCTGCCGCATGAGAATATCTCGACGGAGTTCCATACGGAAAGCGGACCCTTCACTCAGGTGCCGCTGCCCGCCAATCGCTCCAGCCTCGTTTGGGTCCAGAACCCATCGGATGCCGTCGCCCGCAATGAACTCTCGCTCGTTGAACTGAGCAATGTCGTCGAGGAGCGCATGCAGTCACTGCTCGGTAAGGTGACCGTCGAGGAAGGTGTGCAGCTCTGGCCTCTATCAGGCATGATGGCCCATCGCTTCGGCAAGGGGCGGATTGCCCTCATTGGCGAGGCATCGCATGTCTTCCCGCCGATCGGCGCGCAGGGGCTGAACCTCAGCCTGCGCGATGTCATGGCGCTTCAGGACATTCTTTGCACGCGACCCGAACTGCCGATCGCGGCTGATGCCGGCGACCGTTTCGATCGGAAGCGTCGCGCCGATATCATGAGCCGCACCGCGAGCGTCGATCTTCTTAATCGCTCGCTATTGTCCGATTTCCTGCCTGTTCAGATGATGCGCGCTGCCGGCCTGCACATTCTGTCGGCACTCGCCCCACTGCGCAGCATTGTCATGCGTGAGGGCATCGAGCCTGGTCGTTCGTTCCGCGATATTCCCGGCGCGATCAACGAAAAGCTAAGCCGGAAGAAAGCCTGATTTGATCGCAATCAGGAAGAGCGAGACGGTCACGACGGAAAGCGCCGTCGTGATCAGGATCGTTGCCGAAGCGCGTTCCTTCCAGACGCCATATTGCTGCCCGATGACGAAGACGTTGGTTGCCGTCGGCAGGGCGGCAAGCAGTACCGCGGCATATATCCAGACCGGCTCGAAGCCACCGATGGCGGTCAGCGCGAGATAGACGACAATCGGGTGCACGATGAGCTTCGCCAGAACGATATAGCCGATTTCGGCCGGTATGCGCCTCACCGGCCGAAGCGCCAGCGTGACGCCCATGGCAAACAAAGCGCAGGGGGCGGCAGCTTGCGCGAGATAGTCGACGAAATGCTGGAATGCGGCCGGCTGATCGATGTGAAAGCCGGCAGCAACGAAGCCGAACGCCGTCGACAGGATAAAGGGGTGGAAGGCCACTTTCCGAGTAATGTCGATCGCCAGCCGTCCCGCGGAACGCCGGTCATCGCCTGCCGCTGCCATCAGCGCCGGCGCGACGATAAAGTGCAGCGCGTTCTCGAGGCAGACGATCAGCGCGACCGGTATGGCCGCTGCTTGGCCGAGCGCCAGCAGAGCGAGGCCAGGCCCCATATAGCCGATGTTGCCGTAGGCGCCGGCAAACGACTGGATCGTGCAGTCGGCGAGCGAATTACCCCGGATCCAGCGACCGATCGCGAACAGTGCAATGAAGATCGAATAGGTTGCCGCGAGATCGGTGGCGATGAAGTCGATCCTTGTCAGATCTTCGAAGGGCGTGCGTGAGACGAGCTTGAAGAACAACGCCGGCAGCGCTGCATAGATGATGAAGGTGTTCATCCAGCCGAGCGCGTCGGCCGGCTGCTTCGTCACCTTGCCTGCGATATAGCCAATGAGGATCAGGCCGAAGAACGGCAGGAGCAGACTGACAATATCGAACAACGGCTATTCCAAATGCAACTTTCTTCGGGGTGATTTCGGCTTAGCCGATTTTCATCAGGATTGGAAAGGTCTGCTGGAACCAGATTGCGACGTCACTGACGAAACCGAACATGAAGGCGAGGCCGGTCAGGACGAGGAATACGCCCATGACTTTCTCGACCGTTCCGAGATGCCGGCGAAAGCGCGTCAGGAAGTTCATGAAGGCGCCGGAAAAGCCAGCGGCGATCCAGAACGGGATGGCAAGGCCGAGGGAATAGACGGCCAGCAGCCCAGCACCTGAGCCAACCGTCTCCCGCGAGGCCGCAACGCCAAGGATCGCACCGAGTACCGGACCGATGCAGGGTGTCCAGCCAAAAGCGAAAGCCAGGCCCATGATATAGGCACCGGTCAGCGTCGCGGGCTTGCCGCTGCCCTGGAAGCGCACCTCGCGGGCCAGAATTCCAATCCGGAAGACTCCGAGGAAATTCAAACCCATGACGATGATGATCAGGCCGCCGATCTTTGCCAGGAGATCGAGATGCTGGCGAAGCGCCATGCCGATGCTGGATGCACCAGCGCCGAGCGCCACAAAAACGGTCGCGAAGCCGAGTGTGAAGAAAAGCGCCGAAAACAGCACGCCCCGCCGCGCGTCCGGGGCAACGGCAACGGCGCTGCCACCGCGAAACTGCTCGACGGAAATGCCGGCCATATAGCAGAGATAGGGGGGAACGAGAGGCAGGACGCAGGGCGACACGAACGACAGCGCGCCGGCAAAAAGGGCGCTCAACAAGGAAATATCGGCAATCGACACTTAGGCACTCCGGCGGCAGGCAATGATGCGCGAAGTCCTATCGCAACCTAACCATCCGGGCCAATCACCTTTTTGCGCTTTCGTTGAAAAAGGAAGGGAGGACGCAGGATGCGGAACCGGTGATCGTGCGCCGCCGGGCGCACCATCATTGCCTTCCGCACTGCATGTTAGCGATCGCGGCAGACTGTCCTGTATTTGGTGATGTAGTGGTGATGGCTCTTTTTCTGGTAGGGCTGGTCCCAGCACACCTGTCGCGCATAACGCGGGCGATAATAATCATCGCCATCATCGTCGTACGCATAGCGCGGGCCGTGCCTATAGTAGCGCGGCGGAGGCGGATCGTCATAATAGCGTGGGCCGGAGCCGAACTCGAAGTATACGCCGTCCGCGAAAGCCGGTGAGGCTACGAGCAGCGTCGCTAGTCCGGCGGCTGCAACAACTAGCTTTCTCATGATCGGTCTCCATCTGTATCTGTCAACGCAACGCCTTCGGAGCGCTGATGGTTGGGCACGAATGAATGCGCACTGAAACCGGCGTTCATGTCCCAGTCATGCGGATGATCGCGCCGAATCATGATTCGGTTGAGTTTGGTCGGCGGCAGACGCAGCGAAAGCACCTGGAGTCAGCGGCGCGCCATTTCTGTCGTGCCGTCACCGCTCAGTGATCCGTATCCGAGATATGGGGAATGTGCAGTACCTGCCCATCGAGCAGGAGCAGAAAATGATCTTCATCGAGTCGATTCACGATCTCGCCTTCCTCGGTCATATAGTCGGTCTTGGGCGAAGGCGCGTTTTGGCCAGAAATCCTGATCTGCTGAATGACGACATAGGTTTTCCCTCTGTCGTCCTGACACCGAAACCGCCTTTCCTCTTTATAGTTCGACATGGCTAGGCCTCCATCGCATCCAGACGAATCTTTGCTTCGATCGATGCGATTTCAAGGCCCGCCGGCTATTTCCGTCGATTAACGCGAAGAGATTGAAACGCTCCTTTCGAACGCGCTCAGGCTGTCCACCAAAAAACGCGTCTCGGCGGTTTCAGACCGGAAGCATGCAGGGCCCGGTTGTTGGCGGCGAAGCCATCAACGAGATTAGCGGGACGCAGCATTCGCTACACGATTGCCGGCGTTCTGGGTCGCATTGACGGTATTGGCCGTATCGCGCCCAATGCCCTTGATCGTGTTTGCGCAAGAACTCAGTGCCATGAGCATGCATAGGGCGGCGGCAACTTTGGCGGTGATCGTCATTGGGTTGTTTCCTGGTTGCTGACGATAGTTAATGCTCGAGACCGCAAGTTGTTCAAAACGAACGACAATCGAAGGAGAAAAAGCGGGGGAAGGGACCAAGAAAAGCCCGGCGGGATAGAAACCACCGGGCCTTTTTGACGAACCTACATATGCGATGCTGGTCCGGCAGCGCGGATTTCAAACGCTGCAATCAAAAAAACGAGCGGCGCGGCCAAAGGTTCCAAGAAAAACGCGTATGCCCAGACAGAAAGCTTGCGGCACGCCTTGGAACTTTTGAACGGCCGGGCCGTAGCAGGCGCACGCGATTACACGGTCTGGCCGTCGCTCTCTGCCGCCTCGTAGGTTTGCTGTTCAACAGCTTAGGAGAGTTGCAGAAGCCGCTGCGTGACGGCGCGCCCGAGGGCATCGAATTTCACGGTTCTCCTAGATAACGGAACGTCATTTCTTTTGTTCATAAAATTTATAGACAATATTCGGTCTAACAACAAAGGAGAGAGATCTATGTCGCTGCGATTGGTGGGTATTGCCGGTAGCTTTAACCGTCCGTCCAAGACCTATGCCCTGGTCGAGCATATTGCGGGGCTTGCTGCTGAAAACTACGGCTTTTCAAGCAAGATCTACGATCTGAAGGACGTCGGTCCGTCGCTGGGCACTGCGCTCTGGCGTCGCGACCTGGATGAACAGGCCAGCCAGGTTCTTGATGATATCGTCAAGGCGGATGTCCTGGTCATCGGCTCGCCGACCTACAAGGGCTCGTATCCCGGCCTGTTCAAGCACTTGATCGATCTAATCGAGCCGAGCGAACTGCGCTCGAAGCCCATCATCATTTCTGCCACCGGAGGCGGAGACCGCCATGCCCTGATTGTCGAGCATCAGCTGCGGCCGTTGTTCGGATTCTTCATGGCCCACACGTTGCCGACGGCCGTCTATGCCGCTGACCGCGATTTCGTCGACTACAAAATCGCTTCGGAGGCGCTGTCTGGCCGTATCGGTTCTGTCGTCGACGAACTGGCAGCCTTCTCTTTCGTCCCGTCGGCAAGGACCTCGCTTCAGGCGGCCGAATGAGATTTGGAGGAATGGTGGCATGGACAGTGCGGAGAAACGGGCGATGGGGAGCGAGCTTTGGAGCGTCTTCGACTTTGCGCGTCGCTATCGGCTGACGATGCGCGAGCAAAATCGACTGCTGATGCTGTTCGGCCCCGTCGCCAGCGCCGCGGACCTGCTTTCGAATGCGAGGCGCAACCAGCTGATCTGAGGTGCGGCAAGGAGAAAACGATGATGCAGTCTCTTCTTCTTTGGTTCCGGTCGATGGTCCTCATCGGTCCTTCCCAACCGGCAGCCGCGCCACGGTGCGAGCCGCATGGCGACCGCGAACTGACGGCACGCGACTATGAAATCTACTATTGGAGCTCGTCTCCGGCGCCTTGGTACTGAGGGATCGTCATGGCCGTTTTCGATGCTCGCCATATTGCTCCGCGTAGCCGGCGTGCCGATGCCGCGGCGGATGTGGCCGCTTCCGCGGCGACGGTGTTCGCCTTCGGGTTCCTCTTCGCAATCACCCTCGGCGTTCTCTAGGAACAGATACTCCTTCACACGATGCGGATAAGGATTGATGATGGCGCCAGTACTAATTCTTCCCGGGCTCTTCGGATCAGAAGATGCGCACTGGCAAACCGCATGGCTGCGGGATCATCCCGAAAGTCGCCTCGTCCAGCAGGACAATTGGGATCATCCGCACCTCAGCGTCTGGCGGGTGAGGCTCGAGGCCGTGCTCGAAGATGCCGGTGAAGCGTATATCGTTGCTCACAGTCTTGGATGTCTGCTTGCGGCAAGCCTTGCCGGGCGGCCTTCTGCGGCGCGGGTGAGGGGAGCGCTGCTGGTGGCGCCGTGCGACCTGCTGGTGACCGAGAAGCTGCATCCCGGGCAGATTGCGTTTGGTACGATGCCGACGGCCGAGCTGCCGTTTCCGAGTATCGTCGTCGGCAGTCTGAACGATCACTATATGTCGCTCGATCGCCTGACACTGTTTGCCCGTCTCTGGGGCAGCGAGCTTCGCAATGCCGGTCTGGCCGGGCACGTCAATGTCGCCAGCGGCTATGGCCGGTGGCCGGGGGGCTACCGTGCCTTTGAAACCCTGAAAGCCAGAACGCGGCATCTTGATAAGATACCGCCGAAAAAGCCGTCTCTTGGTAAAGAGGCCTCGTCCGCGTGGTAGTCGATGTCATCGACGATGCCAACTGGTCGGCACGCGAACTTTGCGGCCATTAATCACCGGCATCGTGGCACAAGTGCTTGAACAGCGCCAGAAAACGACTACAGAATCGCCGGTCATTGAACACCAGCGCCATTTCCAACAAGGTCACGACTCATGAGCCTCCGCATCAACGATATTGCCCCTGATTTCACCGCCGACACCACGCAGGGTCCCATTCAGTTCCACGACTGGATTGGTGACGGCTGGGCGGTGCTCTTCTCGCATCCGAAGAACTTCACGCCGGTTTGCACGACCGAGCTTGGGGCGATGGCAGGGCTGGAGCCCGAATTCCGCAGCCGCGGCGCCAAGATCATCGGCATCTCTGTCGATCCGGTGGAAAGCCACAGCAAGTGGAAGAGCGATATCAAGACGGCGACCGGCTTCGATGTCGACTATCCATTGATCGGCGACAAGGACCTGAAGGTTGCCAAGCTCTACGACATGCTGCCGGCTGGAGCCGGAGAAACGTCGGAAGGCCGCACGCCAGCTGACAACGCAACCGTTCGTTCCGTCTTCATCATCGGCCCGGACAAGAAAATCAAGCTGATCCTCACCTACCCGATGACGACGGGGAGAAACTTCAACGAGATCCTCCGCGCGATCGACTCCATTCAGTTGACGGCAAAGCATCAGGTCGCGACGCCGGCGAACTGGCAGCAGGGCGATGACGTCATCATCACGGCTGCCGTCTCCAACGAGGACGCGGTAACGCGCTTCGGATCGTTTGACACGGTGCTGCCGTACCTGCGCAAGACCAAGCAGCCGCAGGCGTAGCCGGCGGGCACGGGCAGCCATAAGGCGGGACGACTTGATGGCACACGAGCGACAATTGCATCTCGGCGCCTTCATGCGCCCCGTCAGTCTGCATACCGGAGCCTGGCGCTATCCCGGCGCCTACCCGGACGCGAACTTCAACTTCAAGCACTTAAAGGAGTTTGCGCAAAGGCTGGAGGCGGCGAAGTTCGATGCCTTCTTCATGGCTGATCATCTGGCCGTGCTCAACATGCCTGTGGAGGCACTGAAGAGGAGCCAGACGGTAACCTCCTTCGAGCCGTTCACACTGCTGTCGGCGCTTGCCGCCGTCACCGATCGGATCGGGCTCGTTGCGACAGCCTCGACGACCTTCGACGAGCCCTATCACGTTGCGCGCCGCTTCGCCTCGCTTGACCATATCAGCGCCGGGCGCGCGGGCTGGAACATTGTGACGACGGCTAATCCCGACGCCGCGCTGAATTTTGGCCTCGATGAACATGTCGAACACGGCGAACGGTATCGCCACGCCCGCGAGTTTTACGACGTCGTCACCGGCCTCTGGGACAGTTTCGCCGACGACGCATTTACGCGCGACGTGGAAAGTGGCCAGTTTTTCGACCCGACCAAAATGCATGTCCTCAATCACAAGGGCGAGGAGCTCAGCGTGCGCGGTCCGCTCAATATTGCCCGCCCGCCTCAGGGATGGCCGGTGATCGTGCAGGCGGGGCAGTCAGAGCCGGGCCGCCAGCTTGCCGCCGAGACAGCCGAAGTCGTCTTCTGCTCGCCGCGCGATCTCCCGGCGGCGCAATCACTCTATGCCGATATCAAGGGGCGGATGGCCGCCGTCGGCCGCGATCCTGATAGCCTCAAGATCCTGCCGGCCGCCTTCATCGTCATTGGCGACAGCATTGAGGAGGCGCGCGCGAAACGGGCGCTGCTCGACAGCCTCGTTCACTATGACAGCGCCGTCGCTTCGCTCTCGATCGCCCTTGGTCATGATGCTTCCGGCTTCAATCCGGACGGGCCGCTGCCTGAGATACCCGAGACGAACGCCAGCAAGACCGGCCGCGCGCAAGTGCTGAAGTTCACCCAGGAAGAGCAGTTGACCGTTCGGCAGCTCGCGCAGCGCTATGGGGGCTACGCGGGCCTTGCGTTCGTAGGAACGCCGGAAACGATCGCCGATGAGATGGCGCAATGGCTGACGGCACGCGGCAGCGACGGTTTCAACATCGTCTTCCCCTACCTTCCCCAAGGTCTCGACGATGTCGTTGATCGGCTTGTACCCGAGCTGCAGCGACGAGGCATTTTCAGGAGGGATTACGAGGGTGCGACGCTACGTGAACACCTTGGCCTATCTCGGCCCGCCAACAGGTTTTTTGCAAGCCGCTGAGTCGCAACAACTGGCGGAGAAGCATCCTCTTACGGCAAGGAGAGGCAAGGGGGGAGGCCGGCCGCCGCGGATCAGATCCGGAAAAGATAAGCACCGAATCGAAGGCCGCGCGTTGGCTTTCCCGTGTGCTCACTCACCCAAAGGAAGGGCATTCCAAGCCCGCTTGCACGGCGAGGTTGGTCCTATTAGCTTGAAGAGATAAAGAGCGAAGCGAAGGGAGCCAAACGCCGATGTCGACAGCGGTTGCCATTCTCGGTGGAATTGGGCTCTTTCTCCTCGGCATGACCGTCATGACCGACGGCCTCAAGGCATTGGCGGGATCGGCGTTACGGACCGCCTTGGGCGCGGCAGTCGCCACGCCGCTCTCCGGCGCTTTCTGGGGCGCTGTCGTCACCTTGCTCGTCCAGTCGTCGAGCGCGGTGACGATGACGACGATCGGTCTCGTCAACGCCGGGCTCTTGACCTTCCCGCAGGGGCTTGGGCTCGTTTTCGGCGCCAATGTCGGCACAACGGGAACGGGATGGCTGGTTGCGCTGATCGGCGTGAGAGTCTCGCTCTCAGCCTACGCGCTGCCGATGATATTCATCGGAGCGCTGGCCAAGCTACTGAGCGGCGGGAGGATCGCGGCGGGGGGCAGTGCGCTTGCGGGTTTCGCGCTCATTCTTTACGGGCTGACGACACTGCAGCAGGGCATGGGGGGGCTGGCGGAGACGCTGCATCCGTCCGATCTGCCCTCGGTGCTTGGTTCTCCGGGAGTTAGCTGGGGTGCGGGTTTGTCTGGCCTCATGATGCTGATCGGCGTTGGCTTGGCGATGACGGCGGTCATGCAGTCCTCGACGGCGGCGATCGCCGTGACCATTTCCGCCTTCTACGCCGGGGCAGTGAGCCTGGAGCAAGGCGCAGCACTGATCATCGGCCAGAATATCGGGACGGCGACGAGTTCCGCCTTAGCCGCGATCGGCGCCAGCACGACGGCCAAGCGCCTCGCCCTGGCCTATGTGCTGTTCAAGATGATCGCGGCGCTTATCGCGATCATCGCCTTTCCGTTCACGACTGTACTGATGAAACGCTTCTCCGCGTCGGTCGACGGGATGACGCAGCTTGCTGCCTATCACACGGCCTATAACGTCGTAGGGGTTGCGGTGCTGCTTCCGGCGACGCAATGGTTTACCCGCGTTGTCGAGCGTATGTTGCCGTCGAGGCAGACAGCCGTTCAGCGCGCGCTTGATCCAAGCGCCCTTGCCAGTCCGGTCATCGCGATCGAGACGGTCAGGCGCGTCCTGGCGGACGTCCTCGCGATGAACACTGCCTCGGTTTCTGCTGCGCTCTCAGGCCCGACGAGGCTTGCGACCGGAGGCGTTTCGACCGGCATTGTGCTGTCGGAGATACGGGATTTTCTCTCCGAATTGAAGGAGCCGCCCGAGACTGAGGATGAGCGGTTGCGCATGACGAGCATGCTGCACGCGCTCGATCACGCTTCGCGCCTTGCGGACGTCCTGGAGGAGGGGGAACTCCCCGGCCGGCCGGTCGAAGCCGTTCTCGAACGCCGCGCGACCGAGCTATGCGCACGTGTGATGATCGCGGCCGAAGCGATTGGTCGCTCGATCACTTCTGAAACCGCCCTCAGCGCGCAGGCCGCGGCTATCGGTTGGAGCGTGTCACCCGAGGTCGCCGCGACGCTTTCGGACGCCGAACGGGCGGCAAAAGAACTCAGCGCGCTGAAGCAGGACCATCGCGCGACAACTCTTGCCTCGGTTGCACTGGGAGAGCTGGTAGCTGCAAGTGCCTTCGCGCGGATCGACGCCGCTCGACGACTCGACCGAATCGCGCATCACACCTGGCGGTTGGCTGCCCATCTTCTCGGGCGCGGCGGGCATTAGCCATCAGGATACCCCTTTGCGGTCGGTCGTTCCGCAAGGCGGTGCAGCTGCTTGTGTAATCCCTTGATTGAGGTGATTAAAATCAATCGGGAACATRCTCCATGATGATTTGCGTGTGCAGCATCGGCGCCTCGGATCCGAAATAGCCTTCCAGCAGCGGCAGAAAATCGTCCGACAGATAGAATGCCGTCAACGCACGGTCGGCCAGCAGGCGGAAGTCGGCGTCGTCGCGACGCAGCGCTATTGCATAGGGTTCATGCGTAAAGAGCCGATCACCGATCTCGAGCGACGATGAATCGCGTGCCCTCTTGGCCAGGCTGATGAGTAGCACCTGATCGGCGATATAGGCGTCGATCTTGTGATCCTCCAGCGCCTTAAGCCCGTCCTCGTGCGTTTCGAAATCGGAAAGCTTCGTCTTCGAGGCTTGGATGGCCAACGCCTCGCGCAGGGTCGTTCCAGTTGTTGTGCTTGCCCGCACCCCGATTACGCGTGTGGAGGGGACACGCTGGCTGACCGGGCGAACAGCGGGCTTCTCGAGAAAAAGAGTCTGCAGATAGTTAGGCGAATCTTTGCGGAGCAACGCGGTCGCCCCCGTCAGAAAGATTGGCTGTGAGAAGTCAACGATTTCTCGCCTCTTCAAATTGACGGTGATCGCGCCGCAAAGCAGGTCGATCTGTCCGTTTTTCACTGCATCGAAGCCGTTGGCGAGCGTCATTTCAACGTATTCGCGCTTCAGTTGCGGAACCCGATACTCTATTTCGTCGGCGATCTTGCCACACAGGTCGATGGCATATCCCGTCGGATCGGCGCCCGATTTGACGGAGGAAAAGGGCGCCTCGTCGGTAATGTAGCCGATACGCACACTGCCGCGCTGGGTGACCGTATCGAGCGTCGCAGCGCCGGCCGCGATCGCGGAAAGCCACAGGGCAACATTCGCCAGCAGAAATCGTCTCATGCACTTTGCCATGGGCATGAACCTCACCACGAAAAAAACGGCGAACTAAAAGGCGTACGCGCAGATTATGGGCAGTCAGCCATTTGTCAACTCAGGGCACCTCGCTGTCGCGGGACGGAAAAGCCCCATCTTGCACTGCAGGTCGGGCGCCTGGATCAACATGTGAAGCCGTTGGCAGCCATTACAGCGGCGCGCGTGACGCCCACGTCGGCAGCCCACACGGTGCTGCTTTATGGATCAACTCCACGGCGCTATTTTGCGACAGGAGAGATCCGGGTTGGCATAGAGCCATTACGCGCGTTATGCCTTTTTGTGTTCCATCGCCAGTTCTGCCTCGAGGCTTTCCGCATCGCGGAAGATCGTGACAACCGCCAGAACACGTCCGCCGTGCGTGAAGCGCAGGAGGCAGTCCTTCGCAGCAATGTCGCCCTCGATCTCGATCGCGTCCCATCTCTCGGCGTGTCCGACATAATTGATCGGGATGTCGTAATGCTGGCTCCAGAAAAACGGCACATCCGTGAACTCCTTCCGGCGTCCGAGCATGTTCAGCGCAGCGGTAGCACCCTGCCGCTCGGCCACGACCCAATGCTCAACTCTGATGTTCTCGCCGCTGTGGGGGTCGGGCCACCGCGCGATATCGCCGGCCGCATATATCCCCGGCGCGCTGGTCTCCAGATAGGCATCGACCAGGACACCTCGATCGATGGTAAGCCCCGCTCTTTCGGCGAGATCGACCCGCGGGCGCACGCCGATGCCGGCAACGACCAGGTCGGCAGTCAGCGTGCTGCCGCTCGTCAGCAAAACCTCGCTGGCGCCGATGCTCGCAGCGGTATCTTTCAAATGGAAGACGACACCATGTTCATCATGCAGGGCGCGGATGAAGTCGCCCATCTGGGGACCTAGCACCCGTTCCATCGGCCGTTCCTCAGGCGCCACGACATGCACTTCGACACCGCGGGTCCGAAGCGCGGCAGCGACCTCGAGGCCGATGAAGCTGGCGCCCAGCACGACAGCGCGCCGCGCCGCGCCGCTCTGCGCGATGATCGCGCGACTGTCGGCAAACGAGCGCAGTGTGTGGACATGAGGCTGGTCGGCACCCGGTATGCTGAGGCGCACCGGTTCCGCGCCGGTCGCTAGCAGCAATTTGTCGAAGGCGACCCGGCCGCCATCGGCGAGCACGACCTCTCTGGCGCGGACATCAATGTCGGCAACCTTCGTTCCGAGGCGTACCTCGATGCCGTTCTTGGCATAAAAGCCTTCCGTGCGCAGTGGGATCCAGTCTTCGGGAGCCTTGCCCGCAAGATAGTCCTTCGAGAGGTTGGGGCGGTCGACCGGCAACGCCTCGTCGTCGCTGATCATGACGATGGCGCCCTGATATTGTTCGCGCCGCAGTCTTTCGGCTGCGGCAAAAGCCGCCGCGCCACCGCCGACGATGACGATTCTTTCCGGCAAGACCTCGGCATTGCTATCGCGCGAGGCTTGCGACGATTTCTTGCGTTTATCGCCAACAAAAATCCTATCGCCGCGCTGCTCGACCGACCAGCACGTGAGCGGCGACAGGGCCGGTGCGCGCAGGGCCTCTCCGGTTCGCAGGTCGAAGCAGGCATGATGCCAGGGGCAACGAACACTGTCGTCGACAACCAGGCCGTCGACCAGCGGTCCGCCATAGTGCGAACAGGTGGCGGCAACGGCAAATATCTCTGCTCTACGACGCACGAGAAGCACGGGCTCGCCGTCTTTGTGACCAACCAGCTTGCCTCCATCGGGAAGGTTGTCGAGTGCTATTCCGAGGGCGAGATCGGGTCCCTTCGGATCTGAGCGGCTATCGGTCATTTTCTCCTCCGTCAAAAGGCAGCTGCCGGTATCGCCTGCTGCGAGGAGGTTGCCCAGGCAGCTCCCTTAAATTCTCGGGCTATTCTGCCCTTTAGGTAAGTGAATATGGCTCGAAGTAAACGTCGCCAAATACATCTGGAGTCGCTTTCGCTGTTTCCAATGATGCCGCGTTCGGAACAGGTGGCCCGCTTGTTTCGCACCTTGACCCAGCGCAAGCTTGAGGACCCCAGGGAGGGCAGCGATTATCTACAAAGCTGTCCAGCGCGACATGGCGGTGGAGTTTTCGGACTCGCCATCAAATCGCTGCGCCTTGGGCGCCGCGCCAGTTCGTCGCGCGAGGGTGCAGCGAATTTCCTCGGATTGTGCTTGTCGAGCTTAAAATGAGGTTGTCTGGATAGAACGCAACCGCCTCGGGCAACGCTCTCCTTGTGACAGTCTAGGGGCGTTGTGGTGCAAAAGCGCGGAGCCTTCCATAATGAGATATCTACAGGAAAAACTGACATCCAAACGAAACGACGGCAATGGCCAATGGCATCGTTAGCATGGCGATGCTTTGCCAGTCGGTTTGATGTCCATAGTCTCGCGCTTCCGAGTTCATTCCAGCTACCCCCTCATGGAAGCAGCCTACCCGACTTAGTGGCCGTGTCGTCTCAAAATAAGTTTCTGGTTGTAATATTCGCGGCAGATCGAGACCGCGTTCGGCGCTCAGCCTAAACCTTTCTGACATCTTGCAATTTGAGGCTTTCAATGACGGGCTTCCGGTCCCTCAAAGGTATTGCCGCGTGCATCGCCGATGCAGATCGGCGTCGAGACACCATATGCGTCTCAGCTAGGGAGAGGCTAGTCATTGAGAGGCACCGTAGCGTTCTGCCTGGGATTGGAGCTCGACAGGGTTAACCCGTGTGCCCACTGCCGACACGTTTCTTGGTGTTATTCGCAGCGCGCACAAGGCGTTCAGGATGACCGCAACATCGATTGCCTCCTGAAGGAGCGCGCCCTGGACTGGCGTGAGGTAGCCAAGGGCTGCGGCAACCATTCCGGCCATGGAAAGACCGATGCCCGCGAAGACGCTTTCGAGCGCGATCCCGCGTGATCGCTTAGCCACTTCTAGCCCCGAAACGAGCCGACCGAGGTCGTCAACCAGCAGAACAACGCTAGCAGCCTCGGCGGAGGCGGCCGCCCCCCGTGCTCCCATTGCTACGCCGATATCGGCGGCCGCCAATGCGGGAGCGTCGTTGACGCCGTCGCCCACCATCATCACCGGCCCGTTCTTGCGTTCGGTCAGCACCAGAAGAACTTTCTGGTCGGGCGTCAGGTCGGCGCGGACGGCATCAAGCCCGAGCCCTTCAGTAACGGCCTCGGCGACGGCGTGACGGTCGCCTGTGGCAAGCACAATCCGTCTAATGCCACTGCGGCGGATGCCGGAAAGGAAGCCTGCCGTTTCCCGGCGCAACGGGTCGGACAGGACCAGATTTCCCGCGAGCTGGCCGTCCACCGCGACCGCGACCAGCACAGAGCCCGCTTCGGATTCCTGATCCGGAGCCCGCGATCTGCCAATCTTGCTGATCACGAAATCTGTCCCGCCCACGACGACGGATCGGCCGTCCACCTGAGCCGCGACCCCGTCTCCTGGAACTTCCTCGATATGCGTCGGTATTGGCAGGGGCATGCCCTGCGCGCGTGCCGAGGCAACGATCGCCTGTGCCATGGGGTGCTTCGATGCCTGATCGGCTGCCGCAGCCAAGCGAAGCACTTCACCCGGCTGCAAGTCGGCATAAGTGTCGACCGACACAATCTGCGGACGGCCGTCCGTCAGTGTGCCGGTCTTGTCGAGGATCAATGTTTGGGCCTGCGTGAGTGCCTCGAGGGCCCTCGCGCCCTTGATCAGCACGCCAAAGTGCGTTGCCCTCGATAGGCCCGCGACCAGCGCGACCGGCACCGCAAGGATCAGAGGGCAGGGTGTGGCTACGACCAGCACGGCTACGGCCCGGATTGGGTCATCGGTCATCCACCACGCGGCAGCGGCAAGCGTGACCGTAACGACGAGGAACAGGATCGAATAGCGATCTGCCAGTCGAGACATCGGCGCCTTCGACCGCTGCGCCTCCTCGACCAGACGGACGATTCCTGCATAGGTGCTCTCCGCAGCGCGGCGGCTTGCGCGCAGATCGAAGGCATCACCCACCCACATTGGTCGAGCCGCTCATCGCCTCTTGCCCGTGCATCAGTCTCACAGGCATCGATTCACCTGTCATGGCTGACTGGTCGACGACCGCGCGCGCGCTCTCGACAGTTCCGTCGACAGGCGCGACGTCCCCTTGCCGAATGAGGAGAAGGTCGCCGGGTGCGATTTGGTTGAGTAACACCTCTTCCAACGCGCCGTCGCGGTATCGGGCGGCGGTGCGTGGAATGCGTGAGAGGAGGTCTTGCATGTTACGGCGGGCACGGCCTTCGGCAAAGCTCTCGAGGAATGTGCCTCCAGTGTACATCAGCGCGACGACGGCCGCGGCGAGCGTCTCACCGAAGACAAGCGCGGCCGACATGGACAGAGCCGCCACGATGTCGAGGCCGACCTCGCCTCTCCAGAGGCTTCGGACAATCTCGATGATTAGGACGGCAAGGACAGGAACGACCCCGGCGACCCAGACCATTTCGGCGAGATCAACATTTCCGGCAAGCCTCAGGCTGGCCCCACCCGTAAGGCCGGTAAGGGCAACAGCCAGAATGGCAATCTTGAACCTGTCTCTGCCTTGCCCGCTCATCTCGCCTTCGGTTCACTGGTTTATGTTACCCCGGCTCAGGGCGCCCGGAATTGTGCCCGAGCGTTTGTCGCAGTTCTCATCGCCGTTGATGAGGAGTGCGTCCAGGCCGACTTTAGGGGGCATTGAGGCGCCCTCCAAGTGTTCTTGACCACCAGCACACTCACTCGTCCAAGCATCATCCAGCCTGCTGTCACCACGGTCATGCCGACGAGGCATTCAGCGGCCGCGACGAGCCGAGGAGGCCATCTGTATGCGAGAGCCCCCAGATCGACAGTCGCCGGAGGTCACATAGCGGCTTCGACGTGCAGCCAAATGACACGCGGATGTAACCGAACTACAGAGGCTTCAAGCACATGTCGATCGCGGGTCGGAAGCAGCCGAAATCGAAGCCCTCCTGAAAATGCCGAGGCCGCGGCTATTGTCGCGGCCTGGCTGTAGAACAGAGAAGCGCAAGGCTCGACGGGGTTCTGCGGGGCCCTGAGTTAACCCTGCTCACAGAGGGACTGCGAACAAGTTTCAGAATAACCTATTGGGGCGAAGGGCAGGATGCCTCCGTTTGAGGGGGAGGGCTAGTCATTCGGTGGGAGGCGCAAAGGATGAGGCCCGCAGGGGTGTGCACGGACCTCGGAACACTATCACAGGAAGTGGCCGCATTTTCTGGCCGGGGTCATAAAAGCACAGCCGACCATCGATCGCACGTACGCCAATGTTGGTAACTGGCGCTACAGCTGGTAGGAACTGTTTCGAGAGTTCTGAGAGGCGTAGGCGTTGCGGCCGAGTTCACCCCTTGGGTGTCTCCCGATCAGGCAAGATCTTCGTCTGACAAGACTAGAAAGTGGTTTCCTGCACCAACCACCAGACAGGAAGAAATGCCAACGCGATCGCTGCCAGCCAGACCGAGGCGAACTTGATCAGGTACTGCCGTCTCGCTTTGGCTTCGTTCCACTCGTAGTACATCGCCAACTCCCAACTTTAGCCTGTTGTTACTGGAGCATTGCTTTAACGGCGAGTCGAGTGCGGAACTGCAACACTCGTGATCTCGCTTGGGGGGCGGTTTCCAAAATCGGGTCCGTGAACCCTATTCCTGACGCCGCGAGGTGGTTCGTCGCGCCTGGCGGCTACGGAATTTGCAGCAGTGGCGAACATCGCCCAGATGTCGTCTGAGAAGTCTCAATTTAGGCGCCAATCGCAGCGCCGCTCGCGCCTGGCAACTCGTAGCCATAGACGGACGAAAGGAATGCAGGCTTGTCTTTCCCAGTCACAGGCGGCAAAGGACGCATCGCATTCGAATTTTGTCCGAACGTTGCGAAATGACTCCCATCGGCGGGGCGGTGCCAAAATCAGTTGGGTACGATGTCCCATTTTTCGTCAGGGTTGAAGCGCGTCATTTTCGCGACCGCCGCGGCGGTGTTGGTGCCGAGATCGCGTTCGTAGACGACGCCCTTCTCGCTCACCAGGAACGTCTTCACTCCCGTCTCACCGTATTTGACGGGCCATCCGACGAGCGCGAACCCGACGATCATGTTGCCGTTGATTATGTAGCTGTAGTCGCCACCGGCTATGTTGGCGCCCTGGCCCTTCAGGATCCGAAAACGGTAGCCGAAATAGCCATCCCCGGCCTTCGCACGCTCGAGAGCGGCCTGTTCGACGAAGGCTCCGGCGGGACTGTCTGAGTCTCCCTGGTTGGGGGGCCAGTAAAGGCCGTCTGTCTTGCCAGGGCTACTTATAAGGTTCTGTGCATATTCGAGAACGCCGTCGCCGTCGTGATCGGCCGAAGCGTATTCTTGCTGCGCGTCGACGTAGTTGCGCATGGTGTCGATCGCTTGCAGTTCATTCTCGCCGATCCGCCTGTCGAGGATCTCCTCGAAGCCCGCCTTGGTATCGAAGGCCCATTTGCCATCACCACGTTTCGCGAGCGGGAAGGGGAGCGGCCAAAGCTTGTCGCCGATCTCGACGATCTTCTTGCCGTCCCGGTCCTCCACGACCACCTGCTTTGCGGCGCCCTCGCGGATTTGCCGGTAGGTGTTCATGGCATCCTCGTTGGCCTTTAGCTTGGCCGCGTCGATGCCGAGCAGCGCAGCAAGACCATCGACGTCGCCGGACGACAGCGCTGCCTTCAGCTTGTCGACCGCCGCAATCGGGTCGTCGAATTGCGGCGCCGGAGTTGAGGCCGTGAAGTTGTCGAACGGCGTATCCTGGGCGAGCACCGGTACAGTTCCGCAAAGAACGGTCGTTGTTGCAAGAACGGCCCAGAGGCCTGCAGACTTGAAGAACGTGTTCATCGTTTTTCTCCCCAAAGGTCGCTCAACGTCTGCCGCCACCGCGTCCGCCACCGCCACCGCGGCCGCCGCCGCCTCGAGGCATTTGCCTACCGCCGCCACCGCGGCTCATCTGCTGCCGTCCGCCACCGCCACGGCTCATCTGCGACCGTCCACCCCCACCGCGCTGAATGTTGGAACGGTTGGGCGAGCGCTGGACGTTGGAACGGTTGGGGCGCTGGGCGTTGGCGCGGCTCTGCGCTCCACGCCTCGAAGCGTCGACCTGACCGCGCTTCGACGAGACGTTGCCGAGTGCGTTTGCGCGGCCGCGGTTGTCCGCCTTGCCGGCGAGCTTACCGTTCGCGGGCCGCTGGCCGGCCGCCGGCCGGTTTCCGCCACCGGGGCGATTTACGCCCGCGCCGGCGCCTGGCCGATTTCCTGCCGCTGGCCGGTTGGCGACCCCGCCGCCGGGGCGGTTGAGGCCGGCTTGCCCAGCGTTACCGCCGCGGTTCTTCAGACCCTCCGCGGTGCTTCTGCGCACGTCGGCTGCGCGGTCCGCCCGGTTGGCGACGCCAGCGCCGCGCTCACGGTTGATCTCGGAGGCGCGATTGCGCAGGTTGTTGGCGCCATTGGCCTGGAGATTGTTTCGGATAGTGTTTCGGTCGACGTTCGCCAACTGACTTCTGTCGATGTTGAGCTTGCTGCGGTCGACGTTCTTCCAGTCGACGTCGTTCCACTTAACCTTGCCGTTGAAATTGCGGTTGTTGAAACAGTTGTTGCAATCGACGTCGATGTCGCCGCCCCAGTTGCCGCCCCAAACGCCCCAGTTGTCCCAGTTGACCGCGGCCGCCCAGGCAACGCCCGTCACGGCTGCGGCGAAGAAGGCAGCACCGGGATACCAATAGTTCGAATAGGGCTGGTCGTAGTAGCTAATAGGCTGGTAGGCGTAGCCCGGCTCGTAGAGCATCTCCGGCGGATATTTCGGGATGTAGACTTTCTCGGGGTCGGTCGGCCGGATGACAACGTTGTCGCCCTCGTTGACGATCGTGATCTTGTCGTCCGTCTTGATCGCGCCCTTGGCCACCGCTTGGTCGCGCAGCTGTTGAATGGCCACAAGGACGTCCTTCTGCTGATAGGTGATCGCCTGTCCGAGCGTCTGTGTCCATTCCAGGTCGTCGTTCATCATCTTGACGACCTCAGGATAGTTGAGAAGAGAGATGATACTGCCATCCCAAGTCTCCTTGGGCTTAAGCTTGTCATCAGTCTTCTTCGTTTCAAGGAACCGGTTCGCCTCGACGATCTGCAGCGGAAACAGCGAGCTAGCCGTGATCAGTGCCACGAGGTCATCCGGATAAAGTGCGATGCGCGCGACAAGCGTCTCGAGTTCGTCCTCCGTCAAGGCCTGAGGCGCCGCTGCTGTTTCGGCGGTACTCGGTGCCGGCGCGGCGGCTGAAGCAGAAGCGGGTGCGGGCGCTGGCTGCTGCGCGTAGGCAGTCGGTAGCTCTGTCGGAATGACGAGCCAGGACACCGCCGCCAGCCAAGTTGCACACCAAGCAAGAAACCTTGTCATGATCGCACCTTTTCTTTCTTTGGTGGAAGACGGATCACCGTCTCCACTGGACGTCTGGGCAGCCTCGCTTGCACCCGCAGAAAATGCAGCCGCCGGTCGAGCGAAAAATACTTGCGGATGCGGAGGCCCCTCGCAACTCCATGAAGACAGGCTAGCAGCAATCAGCCCCGGCCGCACGTACGTTACGGTAAATTACGGGAGCCGATCTATGCCCGTCATGGCTGTCCAATGTGGAGAATTGCTGTCGACGTGCAGTTGGAATGCAAATTCATGCCGATCGTGCGAAATAGCGCGCTCGTGATCGCCGGACGAGCTAGTCAGATCGGGTTGATCAAGCAGTCACGGGCGCTACGATGAACTGTCATGTGTCACAGCGATCTAAGTCATCGCTGATGGGCGCGGAAACGGAAGTTGAACAGCGCCGAATGTTCGAACCACGGTGGCCCGCCTTCTTGTGAGGCCACGGGAGGTGAGATCAGCTATCGCCGCTACTCAAACGGCCGCGCAGATCCTCAGCAAGGAACTTTTGGTTTTCGAGCAGACGCTCATAGAGAACGAGCATCTCCGGCGTAATGTCCTCCCAGGACCCACCAGCGAATCTGGCCTGATGCTGCACCTCGCCCGTTTGGATCCGGGAAATGCGTTGCGAGAGATCTTCTATCATCGCGGCGCATTCTGCGAGGCGCTCGACGATCGTCGCGCCCATGTCTCCCTCCATGAAACATGCATGCTGCTGAACTGAACAACGAGCGCTGCCGAAATGCAAGCGGCTATCGGGTTGGTTCCCAACCCCGTCGTGTATTGGGACATGGTCCAATCCTGGGCCGGACTTTGTCTTGAAATGGCCGACCGGGCGTGGGGAAGCCACTGAAGCCAGAGACCGCTTTGACCCCAAGGCGAAATGGCGGTCGAGAACGGAAAGTGGTATGGGGCGGGATCGCAACCCGGTTCCGCTGATATGGCTGACGAACACCAGGCGACCCATACCACAAAAGCAAAGGAACCCGTGCGGCGATATCTCCTGGCGTCTGTACTGGCTATGGTTTGGGCGGTGAGCGTTCCGGTGCAATCCGTTGCGCAATCCTTGCCCCTGCCGGAGTTCCCAGAGGTGGAATTCGGCTCACGCAAGATATTCCTGATGCTTTTTTTGATGCTCGGCCCAATTAAGATACTGGTGCCATTCAAGGTCCTTGCGGGCAGCTACGAGCCCAGCGTTCGGCGACAATTAGCCACCAGAGCGATCCTGTTCTCGGCGGCGGCGCTCGCCATCGCCGGATTTCTCGGACGCACCATGCTTGAAAATCTGGAGATTTCGTTGCCGGTGCTGGCGATGACGGGCGGCATTATCTTGTTCATGGTGGCTTTGCGAACCGTTTTGCAGCCGACCGCGGACCCAATGATACGGCCAACGGAGCAGGGCCAGATGGACTTGAAATTTGCTCTGGCACCGTTGGCGTTTCCAACAATTGTGACGCCCTATGGTATAGCTGCCGTCATCGTCTTCGCTACGTTGGCGGGTGACCGGCAAGCGGAAGGCGTCACCGTGGCAGCGATCGTATTGCTGATCCTGACGCTTGACTGGCTGGCCATGATGTTTGCTGAATCCATCCTCAGATGGATCGGAACGTCATTGCAGGTTTTGGCGGTTGTGCTCGGGGTTACCCAAGCCGCTCTGGGACTGCAGATCATTCTGCATAGTCTAAGCATGATTGCTTGGTAACCGCCGCATTCTCACTAGGGAAGTTTGCACGCCTCGAATGTCCGCCCTGGCGCTCGGTGGCTTGATTACTTCAGTGGCACACGCGATGGCGAAGGAGTGTTTGCTCATACCACAGTTGACCACACCCTCAGATTACATTTGCCCCAGTGGCAAGGCGAGAACCTCGCCGAGTATTACGTCAGCTCGCGCTTGCTGTCGTGGCTTCCGCCGAGATCTCAGGGCCCCGAGGAAACAATCGACGTTTCGTCGCCTGGTGAGGCGGAACTGCCCCTGGAGGATGGAATTGTCGCTAAGAGCGCTTTGCTGCAACAAGCCCGGTCAGCGCGGTCCGCGATCGAAAAGCACGCACCGGATCGCATCCTTACAATCGGAGGCGACTGTCTCGTCGATCTGGCCCCAATCGCGTATCTCAACAAGCGATACGGTGGGGACGTCGGAGTGCTCTGGATAGATGCACATCCAGATATCCAGACGCTGAAGGACACCGGTCACGCGCACGCGCAGGTGCTCGGTATGCTCCTTGGCGAGGGCCGACCGCGATTTCGTCGGCGAGGTTGATATCCCTGTTCGACCGTCCAAGGTCATGTATGCGGGGCTGGACGAGTGGTCTGCTAATGAGCAGAAGGTCATTGATCGCCTGAACCTCCGACACACATCCTCGCGTAAGTTGTACGGCGACAGTAACGCAATCCTGAAGTGGATTGCGGACGAGGACATCAAGCAGCTTGCAGTGCATCTCGACGTCGATGCGATCCTGCCCGGCCGTTTCCCGCCAATTCTTTTCAATAAACCGGGTACTGATAAAACGTTTCTATCCGGTGTCCCCAGGGGGCGCCTGGAACCTGAGCACGTGGTGCGGCTCCTTCGGGATGTGTCTGCTGCTTGCGAAATCGTGGGGATGGCCATCACCGAATACATTTCCTGGGATGCGATCGAAACCAGAAAACTTCTGAGCCAACTCCCGCTGGTCTAGCCGGGACCGATACATCGATCCAGTCATGAGACTAAGCCGATGGCAACGGACATGGAGCTACCTCCCAGATGTCGCGGGCATATTCGGCGATCGTGCGATCGCTCGAGAACCTTCCTGAAGCCGCGATGTTCATGATCGCCTTGCGGCTCCAAGCTTCCGGATTCCGATAGAGTGATTGAAGATTGGAATCTGCATCCATGTAGGAGGTGAAATCGGCCAAATGCATGTAAGTATCTCCACCGACCAGAAGTATGTTGCGCAGCGCGTCGGTGACTGCCGGCTCATTTCGCGAGAATTCGCCTGAGAAGATCAGGTCGAGGACAGCGCGTATCTCTGGCTCGTTCTCATAGTGCCAGCCGGGGCTATACCAGCAGCGGCTGTTTGCAACTTGGTCTGCGGTCAGCCCAAACAGGAAGAAATTTTCTTCGCCCGCGGCCTCGGCCATTTCGATCGTTGCGCCGTCACGCGTGCCGATGGTCAACGCCCCGTTCATCATGAACTTCATGTTGCTCGTGCCGCTTGCCTCGTATCCCGCCATTGATATCTGGTTGGATACGTCGCTGGCAGGAATGAGCTGCTCGGCGAGTGACACGCAGTAGTCGGGCAGGAATAGTAGCCGAAGGCGACCCCGCACCAACGGATCGCGGTCGATCGTGGCGGCAAGATTGTTCAAGAACTTTATAATCAGTTTGGCAGCGTGGTAGGCAGGAGCCGCCTTTCCTGCAAAGAAGAAGGTGCGTGGCGGCATATCGAGACTAGGATTCTGCCGCAGCCGATGGTAGAGGGCGACGACTCGCAGCCCATTCAGGAGCTGTCGCTTGTATTCGTGGATGCGCTTCACCTGGCTATCGAAAATCGTGTCAGGATCAACCAGAACTCCCGCCTGCGCCTTGAGCCAATCGGCAAAACGGACTTTGGCCTTGCGTTTTGCGGTTTGGACGGCGGAAATGAACCCGCTGTCATCGGCAAGCGACCTCAGACGTTCGAGGTCCGTCGCGTTCGCTATCCAGCGGTCGCCGATAGCTTCGGAGATGCATTCGGCAAGACCCGGATTTGACAGCAATAGCCAACGGCGTGGCGTGACGCCGTTTGTCTTGTTGTTGAAACGGTCAGGATAGAGTTCTGCGAGGTCGCTCACGGTGACGTTTCGGAGCAGCTTCGAGTGTATCTCCGCGACACCGTTCGTGCTGTGGGAGCCGGCTATTGCGAGGTGAGCCATCCGCACCAGGTGATTGCCTTGCTCGACAATGGCTATACGCTCGATGCGGCCATTGTCGCCCGGCCAGCGAGTTTGCACCTCTTCCCGCAAGCGGCGATCGATTTCCAGGATGATTTCCAAGTGCCGTGGAAGCATCAACTCAAACCAGCGCACCGGCCACTTTTCCAGCGCTTCCGGGAGGAGGGTGTGGTTTGTGTAGGCAAGGGTCCTTTTCGTGAGGTCCCATGAACGCTCCCAGTCAAGTTTTGCCGTATCCAGGAGGATGTGCATGAGCTCCGCAACGGCGAGACTCGGATGGGTGTCATTGAGCTGGATAGCCACCTTCGTCGGCAGATCGTCCCAATTACTGTTGCTTTTTTGGAAGCGTCGAACCAGGTCGGCCAATGAGCACGCTACAAGGAAATATTCCTGCACGAAGCGAAGGCCCTGTCCCATGCTGGTGGAATCGTCCGGATAAAGAACACGTGTCACGGTTTCCGCTGTCAGCCGTTCGGCCAGTGCGCCAACAAAGTCACCTGCGCTGAATTCCTGGAAATCGAATACGTGGGGAGTTGCGGAAGCCCATAGCCGCAACGTGTTTATCGTTTTTCCGCCGTAGCCGACGACAGGCCTGTCGTAAGGGATTCCGAGCAAGCTTGAAGGCACGCCGGCGATCGCTCTCAGGCTTCCCCCGCGCACTTCGAACGAACATCCAAGCTCGACCGGCACGGCCAAGTGAGGTCGGGCAACTTCCCAGGGATCAGGCCTGCGCAACCAATTGTCCGGTTGTTCGCGTTGCCAGCCATCGACAATCGACTGTTTGAATATCCCGTACTCGTAGCGCAAGCCATAGCCCATTCCAGGCAATTGCATCGTCGCCATGGACTCGAGAAAGCATGCTGCCAAGCGTCCAAGACCACCATTGCCGAGCCCGGCGTCGGGCTCTTCGGAAAGCAAGGCCAATTCGTCCAGCTGATGTCTTTGAAAGAAGCGATCCGCAAGAGGGCCCAGCCCCAGGTTGACAACGTTGTTGTTAAGGGAACGACCGATCAAGAACTCCATCGAGAGATAATAGACCCGCTTGGGGTTCTCGCGATCATAGACCTCTTCTGTCTTTTCCCAGCGCTGGGAAAGAATATCCCGAACGGACCGTGCGACTGCCTCATACCGCTCGCGGTTTCCTATCTCGCTCGATGCCCGCACGTTGTCGAACAGAAGATGACGTTCGTACAACGCGTTGCTGCTGCCACTTAGCTTGAGGGGGCCGCAATCATATTGCGGGGGAATGGAGTCCGTCGCCTCCAATTCAGGAGCTTGGGCTGATGTTTCCTGGTCGTCTGCCATTCCATGCCTCCGAACCTGCCGGTCACGATCTTCGGGATTGGTTTACGAGCCATCGCAGTGCCATGCCGTCTTTCACGCGCTCAAAGGTCGAGCTAACGGTCCCGCGTGTTGCATGAAGAGGCGCTTTAGCGGGGCGGGTGCCGGGTTGATGGTGCCTGAAACCAACAGCGCAGTGAAGTATGTTACCGTAAACGACGCACGTAACGACACTGGTGAGGCTGCGGCGGCAAGCTCTAGGGCCGGGCCGCTGGGATCCAAAGTAGACATCATGATTGGCGGTCTAATTTCAAGAGTGTCGTAAAATCGTCCGGGCGACACGCCATGGCCCGTTCGAGACCATGAAAGCGCCGCGATCCGATAGGAGTCTTTGCCCGTAGCGACTCAGGGGAGGAGCACGCACATGCTTTCAAGGAGCGATTGGACCTTTGGTCTGGAAATCTGGCTGCCTGACTTTCCGCAACCCATCGATATCAAAGGAACTGGCGAAGCTTCCGCATTACTAGCTGACAAGTGGCCGGTAACCTTTGGGCCGGCATTTGAGCGTGCGCTTGCCGTTTGCGCGGCAGTTATGGAAGGGTTGCTCCCGGCAGACGATGCAAAGCTGGCCCTCATTGATGCGGCCGAAGAAGTCGGAATTTCCTGGATGGACCGGATCTATTATGTTCCCGATCGTCCGGATGGTCTGACGAAATCGCCACCTGCCGGGCAGGTTCACTAGCGCCGATGTCGGCTCAATCTTAAGCCGTCCTAGAGGCGAACGAAAAGAAGTACGTCACACGTTGCTGCCTGTGGATCCTCGCAGCTAGAACCGCTGCGCCGCCGCCGGCTTGTTTCCGGTAATTGCATCGATCCGATCGAGCACGTCGGAAGTCAACTTGTCCCTATGCGAAAGGGCCGCAAGATTGTCCTCCAATTGACTCGTGCGCGACGCGCCAAGGATGACAGTTGAGACATTCTTGTTGGCCAGACACCACAGCAGAGCAAGGTGCGTGATCGAGATCCCGATCTCGTCTGCGAGCTTCGCCAACTCGCGGACTTTCGCGATCTGGGCGCGGCCAGCGTCGCTCGATAGCTTCTCCTTCAGCCACTCGTATCCGGGAAGGTTCATTCGGCTGTCAGCCGGCACGCCGTCGTTATATTTGCCGGTGAGGACGCCTGATGCAAGCGGCGACCAGATCGTGGTTCCGAGACCGAGAAGGTCGTAGAGCGGCCGATAATCGGCTTCCACCTTCTGGCGCTCGAAGATGTTGTATTGGGGTTGCTCCATCGTCGGCGGCGTGATGCGAAGATCCCGCGCGACGGCGTAAGCCTCGGTTAACTGCTGCGCCGACCATTCCGAGGTTCCCCAGTAAAGGATCTTCCCCTGCGCCACGAGATCGTGCATCGCCCGAACGGTCTCCTCGATCGGCGTATCGATATCCGGCCGGTGGCAGAAATAGAGGTCCAGGTATTCGACCTGCAGCCGCTTGAGCGCGGCGTGGGCAGCATCGGTTACGTGCTTGCGCGACAGCCCGCGTTGCGTCGGCTTCTCCCCGCCCCAGAACACCTTGCTGGAGACGATGAAGCTATCGCGGCTCCAGCCGAGCGTCTTGAGCGCTTCGCCCATCACAAGTTCGGATTTTCCACTCTCGTAGCCTTCGGCATTGTCGAAGAAGTTCACCCCCTTGTCATAAGCGAGCTTCATTAGGCTGACCGCATCGCCGCCATCAACCTGCTTGCCAAAGGTGACCCATGATCCGAAGGAGAATTCGCTGACTTTCAGGCCCGATTTGCCGAGACGACGATATTCCATAACGAACCTCCTACGAATGTTTACAATCAGCCGAGCAGCTGTTCGTAGCGAACCTAGCCCTATCCCGCTTGGGCGCAAGGCCAAAAACGAGAACGCGGAGCCGAGCATTTCCTCAGCCTTCGGGTTCCTGCTTGCTGTCCTTAGCCAGGCAGCCGAGACTCGCCAACTGATTGGGAAGGTTTACCGCAAAGGGACGGCAGCGTTCTGTTTTGGTTCTGCAGGATCTTCACTACCGCCGATCATCCCTGAAAATGTTGTCCGGCCGCAATATGCCCTCTCTTAGGTTCGTGACGGGTGGACCCAGCGGACTTTCGTTCATCGCAAAACGCCGCCCGCAATCTTGAGGTCTTCGGTATCAAGCGCTTCGTCAAACTTATCCAAGATCGGCTGAAGCAGCGCTCCCGCATCGCTTATGCGACCCTCAGCCGCTAAGAAACGAGCCAAGTCGGTCGCGGCACGCAATTCCCAGCCGCGGGCACCCATGTTCCGGATTGTGTCGAGGGCCTGCAACAGGCACGTGTGCACCTCATCTGACGCCGACATCGACAACAACAGGTTCGCCTTTACACGCAGAAGTTCCGGCATATAGCAGAGATCGCCGTTGGCCTTGACTCTCCTCGCAAGCGCAGGCCGGGTGCTACGACCGCCGCGAAGCCGACATGCTGCGCCGCTCCCCATCTTCTGAGTGAGCTCCGACGGATCTCCGGGAGGCAGGAAGCATACGGTGATTATGCCGCTTGGCGGATGGGTGTCATCCTTCTATCGCCAATTCTCCCGAGACACGCAGACATCTAAATCAATTGCACCGACGCCGCTGGCGTTGGACGGACCGAGGGATCGGCCGTCGCAATCGAAAGGATGCAATCATGAGCAGTCATCAGAAGGTAGCCATCATCACCGGCGCGTCCCAAGGCATCGGCGAGGGCCTCGTCCGTGGATACCGGGAAAAGGGCTACAACGTCGTAGCTACCTCGCGTTCCATCAAGGCTGGTTCCGATGCCGGCGTTCACGCTGTCGCCGGCGACATTTCGAAGGTCGAGACCGCTGAGCGCGTCGTTCGCGAAGCCATTGAGCGCTTCGGCCGCATCGACACTCTCGTCAACAACGCCGGCGTGTTCACAGCCAAGCCGTTCGTCGACTTCACGCAGGAAGACTACGATCTGAACTTCGCCGTGAACGTCGCTGGCTTCTTTCATATCACGCAGCGCGCCGCAAAGGAGATGCTGAAGCAGGGATCCGGTCACATCGTCTCGATCACCACAAGCCTCGTCAACCAGCCGATCGCTGGCGTCCCCGCGGCCCTTGCTTCGCTGACGAAAGGCGGTCTGAATGCCGTCACAAAGGGACTCGCGCTTGAGTATGCCAAGACCGGGGTTCGGGTGAACGCCGTATCGCCCGGCATCATCAAGACCCCCATGCACGCCCCTGAAACGCATGAGTTCCTTTCGGCCCTGCACCCGATCGGCCACATGGGCGCGATCAGCGACATCGTGGACGCCGTTCTCTACCTCGAGAACGCCAGCTTTGTGACCGGCGAGATCCTGCACGTGGACGGCGGTCAGAACGCCGGTCGCTGGTAACACGCCTTCGGACCGAACGGCCTGACGCAAGTGCGTCAGGTCTCCCAGACGACAACGATTGGAACAACGATGGAACTGGTACTGGCCGCAGACCCGATGTGCTCGTGGTGCTATGGGTTCGGAAAGGAAATGGAACTGCTGCTCGAACGGCGCCCGGAAGCCTCTCTGCAGATCATACTTGGCGGTCTCCGCGCCGGCGCGACCGACGTTCTCGACGATGCCGGAAAGCAATTCAGGCTGCATCACTGGGCTAGGGTCGAAGAGGCAAGCGGTCTTCCGTTCAATCGTGAAGGGCTGCTGGCGAGACAAGGGTTCGTCTACGATACCGAACCGATTTGCCGCGCGGTCGTCGCCGCTCGCATCCTGCGTCCGGAAGCCAACCTTCTCAAGGTCTTCAGGGCGTTTCAGCATGCCTTCTACGTCGACGCGCTTGATACCACCGATGGCGTCGTCCTCGCAAAAGTCGGAAGCAGTGCCCTGACGACTTTGGGCCACCCCACAACTGCTGAAGAGTTCCTGGAGACGTGGAAGCGAGGCAGCACGATCGCGGAAGCGGCGACCGACTTCGCCACCGCCCGAGCAATGAGCGTTTCGAGCTTCCCGACACTTTTCGTCAGGAAGGATGCCGAGCTGGCCAGGGTTGGCTCGGGGTATGCACACGTCGACGCGCTCGAGCAGCACCTGTCGGCGCTGGGCTTCTGAAGGCAGACGGACAATTGGAAAGTACCAAACGATGCCTATTGTAAACGTGCAGGTCACTCGTGAAGGAACTGCGCCGGGCCGCCAGTCGGTTACGGAGGAAGAGAAGGCCCGCCTCATTGCGGGCGTGAGCCAGGTGCTGCTCGAGGTCCTCAACAAGCCGCTCGAATCCACTTACGTGGTGATCGAAGAAGTGGACCTCGACAACTGGGGATGGGGCGGGCTGCCGACCGCGGAATATCGAAAGCTCGCCGCCGCCAAGGGCACCTAGTCCGCTTGGGGGCGGCAAGCGCGCAGTTTGATCGTGTCAATCCGGAAGATCGGCCCCTGCTTGCTCGGCAAGCATGTATGCGGCGTACCAATCGGGCCAGTCATCGTCATGCTTGCCCCCGTTTCGCTTCTCATGCTCGCCGTGGGCAGCCGCAGCGCGCCGAAGGGCTGCTGCCAGATCGCTGCCGGAGGTGAACGTCGCGCCGTTGGCCTCTTTTCGACCCGGTAGCCTCGTCGTAATCTCCTGGAGGAGCCATCCGTTGCCGTCCGGGTCGCTAAAGGATGCGAACGATCCATAGCTGGCGCGCGAAGGGTGTGGGCCGGGCAGCCGTCCATCGGTGTTCTTGTGGTGGAAGACGCCGCCGACGTCGTGGAAGACGCCGCTCATTTCAGCACCATGTGAGGCCAGTGCCGCGTGAGCCATCTCAATGTCCGATACGATAAGATGCAGTCCCTGAGCGGAACCCGGCGCCGCGGATGTGACGTTCGATCCGAAGATCACCGAGCAGGGAGATCCCGGCGGCGTGACTTGAACGACGCGGAAGCCGTCCTTGCCGGGCACGTCGGCGTCGAGACGCCATCCAAGTCCCGTATAGAATGCCTTGGCGCGGTCGATGTCCGAAACTGGGATCACGACGACCTCCAGTTTCATGTCGGCATCCTTCACTGTCTTTGTCGCGGTCGTGCTACGCTCCTGAATGGTCATCTTGTCATCCCTCGGTAAAATTGCCGCGGGGAACTTCCCGCGACCAGGCACACGATGCGCTCGCCTCGGGGGACCGTCCATTATCCAATGGTGTCGCCGCCAACGCCCCCATTGACTCTGGCATCCAGCGGGTGAGGAACGGGAGGAGTAAGACGGTTCAAATCGACAATTGAGTGTCGGTCTCCCTCTCGCTCATCATCCAGAGGCGCTCAGCAGAAGCAGGATCTACCGCATAAGGCGCGACTTTCGACGTTCGCCGGTCCCGCCCATCGAGCGAGGTGACGATGGACCCGTCCTCGAGAAGCGCTATGTCCGAATTCGCGCAGAACACGCCCCCGAGGCCGGCGAGCTGAGGGCTGACTGCGCACCAAACATGGGTTGCCGCACCTTGCGGAATCGATTTCATGTCCCTGTCAGGATCGATGACAGGCACACCCTTCTCGTCGAGATTTCCCATTTCCTTCAGGCGTTCGGTCGAGATGTGCTTCGCCAGACCAGTCACGATACCGCCGGGGTGTAACGAGAACGCGCGGATCCCGAAGTCGCGCCCTCGGCGATCAAGTTCGACAGCAAAGAGGATGTTGGCTGTCTTCGACTGTCCGTACGCGCTCCAGCCATCATATGGGCGGCGCTCGAAATTGAAGTCGTCCCAGACGATGTCGGAAAAGCGGTGACCCATTGAGGAGACCGAAACGACGCGCGCGCCTCTAGCTCGAACCAATGCAGGCCACAGGCGGAGCGTGAGCTGAAAATGACCGAGGTGGTTGGTCGAGAACTGCAGCTCGTTGCCTCGGGAGTCGCGGCTCAGTTCCGGCAGCGCCATGATGCCCGCGCTGTTGACGAGAATGTGCAACGGAAGCCCCGACCGGACGATGTCACAGCTAAAGGCGTCGATCGAGGCTGGATCGGTGAGGTCAATCGGCCGGACTTCGATCCCGCCACCAATCTCCGCGATAGCACGTCGCGCGCGATCTACGTCTCGCGCCGGGACGATCACCCGGGCTCCAGCCGACGCCAGCGTCCGCGCGGCTTCTAGCCCAAGGCCCGCATAGCCGCCTGTCACGATCGCCAACTTTCCGGTGAGGTCGATACCGGCGATGATGTCGAGCGTCGTGCTGGAGGCATGGAAGCCGGATCCGAGTGGCGTCTGCGTCGTAGGCATTTGGTGAGTTCCTTTCGGTGACTGTTCGCCCTTGGATATGCTCTCCGATTGCCGTACTTTGAATATTCAGAAGTTCCAGTTTCTTTCGCCAAAGTTCAAAATGACACGCGATCCGCTATCACATACCCTCAAGGTCTTTGACGCTCGTACGATCTATGCCGGCGGCTTTATTGGTGGCGGCGACTGGGCCATCCGTTTCGAACCACCGCGCAAGATCAAGTTCTTCGTTGTCGGTCGCGGGCACTGTTTCCTTGCCCTTGACGGCACAGTCGCAAGATTCCGGCTCAAGGCCGGCGACATCTTCATCTTGACGCGTGACGTCGGGTTTGTGGTCGCGAGCGATCTGGCGCTTGCTCCGCAGCCGGCGGCCGAGATCTTCAGGGGCGCCGGGAAGTCCATCATTCCAGTCGGGCAGGGCGACGACTTCCTGCTTCTCGGAGGTCATATCGATACACACCATGTCGGCGGACGCCTGATGATCGAAAGCCTGCCGGATTTTGTTCATCTTCCGGCGGCCGAAAGTGGAGCGAGCCGACTTGGAGCATTGATCGGCGAACTCGTCGAAGAGGCGGCAGGCGGCGCTCCAGGGGCCGGAATGGCGTGTTCAAGTCTAGCCCATTTGCTGCTCATCCAGATCCTACGTCGGCACCTTTCATCAGGAGACCAGGTTCGTCCCGGCTGGCTTCGCGCCGCCTGCGATCCAAAACTCGCCCCAGCGCTCAACCTCATGCACGGCGACATTGCCCGTTCCTGGACGCTTCCTGAACTCGCCCGTGCGGCGGGAATGTCTCGGACGGCTTTCGCGGTTCACTTTCGTAATGTGACCGGACGCCCGCCGCTCAACTATCTGACTGAATGGCGAATGCTCCAGGCCGAACGCGCGCTTCGCCAGGAGGGCAGTTCTATCGCCAGGGTTGCGGCCTCAGTCGGATATGGTTCCGAGGCGGCCTTCAGCACCGCTTTCAAGCGTGTGATGGGCGTATCGCCTCGACGTGGAGGCCGACTTTATCTCGTCGAGGAAGCGGCGCACGCTTCCTGATTTTGTTTGCCCGTGCTCGCACGAATCATGTGAGGTGTCCGTGCGATTTGCCATGGACTGTACGGACACTTGTTTACCTATTTGTCGGCCAAAGTCCCTGTGTAGTGGCCAAGTCTGGCCTCGATGTCCGGATTGGTCTGCAGGCCCATGTCCATCAGCTTGCCAATGTTCTTCTGTGCGACCGGGCGTTGTACGGAGGTGATGAACGCGTCCCACCCGGCACCGATCTCGGGGTTGGACGGCAGGCTTGCATAGTCGACGAGACGTTTGGTGTCGGCAATCGCCTGCCGGTCGAAGCCGGAGATGCGAGTGGCGAGGGCGTCTACGAACGGGTCAAGCTTGTCGTCGGGGAACGACCGGTTGACGTAACCGTACTCCTCGGCGAGATCGCCATTGATGTCGTCGGAGCCGAGCAGAACCTCAAGCGCTCGGCCCCGGCCCATCAGACGGGGAAGCCGGGCCATAGGACCACCACCGGGTACGAAGCCTGCGCCGACCTCCCATTGGGAAAGGATTGCCTTCTCCCGGCTCGCAAAGCGCATGTCGCTGGCCAGCGCAAGTTCGCTACCGACCCCCGTTGCGCGTCCGCGTATCAGTGCGATCGACACCACTGGCGCCTTGCTGATGCGAACCAGCATGTCCGGAAGCGGATGAAGTCCCGTCGTCCCTGATGGCAGGCTGGTGGATTCGGAAAGCTTGGGCGTGAAGTTGTAGTGGGTCAGGAAAAAGCCCGGCACCGCACTGTCGAAGACAACGACGCGCAAATCGGGATCCGAGTCGATCTCGGCGACGACCTTCTCCATCTGCGGAATGGTCTCCGGCCCGAAGATGTTGAAGGGTGGGTTGTCGAACGTCACCCGCCAGTACGCCGGGGTTCTTTTGTCGACCTTGATCTGTGTCTGCTCGCTTGCAGGCTGAGCTTGCTCGCCCGCCGGACGGGCCGTCTTTTCGGCGACGCCCGCCTGGCCGGAAAGCGCAAGGGCGGGCAGCATCAGAAGGGCGGTGGCCGTCAGAAACTTCGACGAGACAATGACGACGTTCCTCGCATCCGTTGGCTTGATCTTCATGACTTACTCCATCGTTCAGATTGGAAGAGAAAGGTTTGCTAGGGCTCGATCTCGAAAACGAGTTCGACTTCGACCGGCATGCCGAGTGGTATGCTGGCGACGCCGAGGACGATACGCGGTGGGACCCGATCCGCTCCGAAGACATCGAGCAGCAGTTCCGAGGCGCCGTCGGCGACCTTCGGATGTTCCCGGAAATCTCCCGGCGTAGCGATGTAGACGCCGAGCTTGGCGATGCGACGAATGAGATCCAGCGATCCGAGCTGCGCCTTGGCAGCGGCAAGACCGCTGAGGCAGGCCGTCCGCGCCGCGTCATAACCTTCGAGGACAGACAATTCCTCGCCGACGCGCCCATGATAAACCGGATCGTGTCCAACCACTGGCAACATGCCGCTGAGGAATAACAGGGTGTCGCACTGGACAGCTTCGACGTAGGCGCCGAATGGGGTGGGCGGAGGAGGCAAGGCAATGGCCAGTTCCTCCAGTCGCGCTTCTGGGCCGCGGGCTACCATTTGCCGAGATGTGCGCCGTTGTCGACGTGCAGCACCTCCCCGGTGATATTTGCGGACTCCGTCAGATAGACGACGCCGTCGACGATCTCCTGCACCGCGGTGATCGTTCCCATCGGCGACAGCGATTTCAAAAAGTCCTTCGGGTTGGACGCATGAAGCGGCGTGTCGACGACGCCTGGCGACACTGCGTTGACGCGAATATTGTCTGCCGCAAATTCCAGCGCGAGGCTTTTGGTTATCGCGTTGAGTCCACCCTTTGTGACCATCGGCAATGACGCGTTCACGCCCGCGATCGGGTGATCCGTAAGGGACGACGTGATGGTGACGATGCTTCCGCCAGACTTCTGGCGAAGCATCTGCCTGATCGCGTGATTGGTGAAAAGGATGAAGCCTTCCACGTTGGTCGCGGAGAGTTTCCGGAAATCGTCGACGGTGTATTCTAGGAAGGGCTTCGTAAAAAAGATTCCGGCGTTGTTGACGAGGGCGTCGACGGATCCGAAGCGGTCGATTGCCCGCTGCGCGACCCGTTCGGCGGTGTCGGGATCGCTGACGTCGCCGTCGACGAGTTCCAGACGGTCGCTGCGGTCGAATGGCGTCGTCTCGCTGATGCGTCTCGAGGTTCCCACGACGTTGTAGCCCCTGTCGAGGAAGGTCTGCACGATGCCGGCTCCGATCCCTTGCGAGGCACCGGTTACCACCACTGTCTTCTGCACACTCATGTATGCCTCCGTTTTGATGCAAAGAGCCATTCGCCTGCCGTGGGGGCAGGTCGGCTTGTTTCGAAATTGATGCGCTGATGCCGGCCGTGCCGGGAACGAAGGCGCTTACGCCCTGCGTTCTCCGCAACCATCGCGCCGATTTCCTCGAGGCGCTATTGTACCAAGGTGTTCCCGATACTTTGGGATCGATTGGCGCGCGTAGACACTAAGGTGCAATGGACCGCAACGAGCACCGGAGATATGACGGTCAGACACAGGATACGAAATGGAGTCCGACATGACGCGCTGGCCCGACCGCCGAATCCTCGACTTATTCGGGATTGAAATCCCCATCATTCAAGCGCCCATGGCTGGCTCGACCACGAACGAGATGGTCATCGCCGCTGCACAGGCGGGCGGCCTCGGGTCGCTGCCAAGCGCGTTGTTGAGCATCGATCAGCTAAAGGCGGCTCTGACGAGCATCCGCAGCTCGACGAAGGCTCCTTTGAACGTGAACTTCTTTGCGCATCACACGCCGCCCTCCGATCCAGCCGCGCAGATGCGGTGGAGGGCGCTGCTCGCGCCATATTACGTCGAATCCGGCCTCGATCCAGCGGCGCCGGTGACGGCAGCCGGACGTGCACCGTTCGACTCCGCTTTCTGCGAGGTGGTGGAGGAGTTCAAGCCGGAGATCGTGAGCTTCCATTTCGGCCTACCGGAGAAGTCCTTGGTGCAGCGAGTGAAGGCGACCGGCGCGAAGATCATCTCGTCGGCCACTACTGTCGCCGAGGCCGTCTGGTTAGAAGAAAACGGCGTCGACGCTGTCGTGGCAATGGGTTTTGAAGCCGGCGGTCATCGCGGAAATTTCCTGACGCATGACATGTCCACGCAGGTCGGAACGATGGCGCTGGTCCCGCAGGTCGTTGACGCGGTGAACGTCCCCGTCATCGCGGCAGGAGGCATCGCTGACGGCCGAGGCGTGGCGGCCGCCCTGATGCTCGGTGCTTCCGCGGTTCAGATCGGAACCGCGTACCTCTTCTGCCCCAAAGCAAAGATTCCTGCCGTTCATGCGCAGGCGCTCGGTGATGCGCGCGACGACAACACCGCGATCACCAACGTCTTCACCGGCAGGCCCGCCAGAAGCGTTGTCAATCGCATCATGCGCGAGCTCGGTCCGCTCTCCGAAAGCGCTCCACCGTTTCCAACCGCCGGGGCCGCTCTCGCCGCAATCAAGGCGAAAGCGGAGGAGGCGTCCAGGAACGACTTCACGAATCTTTGGTCAGGGCAGGCGGCGAAGCTCGCACCGAGGCTGTCCGCCGGCGATCTGACCCGGCGCCTGTATCAGGATGCCCTCAAAGTCATCCAAGGACGGACGCAAGGCTGAGCCTGGGAAGTGTGTCGGATCGCGCTTCTGATACTGGGCGGCAGTCAAGTGGCGCGCGGGAGGTTGATGGGCTGGCTTCTATTTCCCAACGGTCGCTTTTGAAGAAACGAAAGGATTCGCGATGGAACGGCATTTCGTTGAAATCAGTGGAAGCGAAGCCAAGGCCGGCGACGGTAGCCCTCTCGACGCTCTGATAGAGTTTTATAGAGCCTTCAACAGCGGAGACATGGCCGGGCTGGAGTCGGTCTGGTTCGACGGGGAGGCTCCAAGCATGGACAATCCCATCGGCGGCATCCGCCGAGGGTGGCCTTCGATCTCCGAAGGCTATTCCAGGCTTTTCGAGGGCCAGGCTGAGGTCCGCGTCACCTTTCACGATTTCACGAGCCAGAGTGGCGCCGACTGGCATCTCTTCGTCGGTCGCGAGCGAGGCCAATGCAAGACGCCGCGTGAGACGATCGACGTTGCTTTCCGGACGACGCGGTGGTTTGTCCGAAAGGACGATGCCTGGCGGCTGCTCCACCATCACGGATCGGTCGAGGACCCAAAGATGCTTGCCGATTACCAACGGTTGATCTTTAGCGAACGCAAATGACCAAGGGGCAGAGCCGGCGGTTGTCGGCGCTGTCTCGTTCACGACGTGTGGCCATGGCCATAAATCGATAAAGCCGGGACCTTCGAGATTACCCGCGAACTCCGCCAGCCCGATGTGCCCTACATCACCCGCATGATTGGCTCCATACAATCAACGATCGGCGACCCACACTCCAATGCAGGGAAGGCCGTCTCCAGGCGGATTGGAGACGGCCTTGGCGGATCGTGGGAGGGGGATCCGCGAGCTCCAGCGGCGGGAGGAACACTGGAGCGCTTGCTGCGCAAGCTTATCGCCAACTAGGGAGGCGATAAAACATAGCCTAAGCCGTGACGGCCATTCTGGTAAGTAAACTTAGGTATTGCCCGAATATACCTGATGGCAAATTCGGCAATCACCCGAGAGATTGATAGGAAGCATCCAAGGGCTAAGGACTAAAGACAAACTTCTCGGGCGGTAGCACAGGTCCAAAGATCTCCGTCGAAGGCAGTCGGAGAAAAATGGATCGGCGAGGACGCCTCCGACCACTTTCGCTGACAATTCTCGGCGTCCCGTCGGAGCCGGCGGCAAAGAGTGGTGCCCCGGCTGGATCCGTGTTTAGTGTAGCGGTGCAGCGCCAAGTTCGAGTTTGGCAGCCATGTTTACGAGCTCTGGCAACGATCGTGCACGCATCTTCCTCATCACCTGCCCGCGGTGGGCCTTGATCGTGATTTCGCTGAGGCTCAGTTCATAGGCGACCTGCTTGTTGAGTAGCCCAGCCACCACGAACTGCATGACCTGGCGCTCGCGCACCGAGAGGGACCGATAACGCCGGTCGAGTTCATTGACCTTGATGGTTGATGCAATGGCGGCCTGTATCTCTTCAAGGAGAGCAACCGTGTTCACCGGCTTCGACATGATTGTAAAGTTGAACCGAGATGCCGTCATGGTCATGCCGCGATGGTCGTGGCTCGTTAGCAGAATGACCGGGCAATGCATCGCATAAAAGCAGATGATCCGGGTGAGAGTCTGGACATCCAGATCGGGCAGATCAGCATCGAGAACGATGCACCCGAAGCTCGAAACGCGTCGGGCGGAGAGAAATTCAACTGCTGATCCGAAGATGTGAGGTCGCCAGCCGCACGACCGCAACTCGTCGGGCAGGATCTCGCCGATCTCATCATTATTGCTCACGACGGATACGGACGGCGCGTCCGACGTCGATATCTTGTTACTTGGGAATGTCTGGGGCAGACCGCCATTGTACATGCCATTCTCCTCCGGTTCAAAGATGAAGTCACGTAGAAGTGGTATTTTTTCTTAGAATGCGCCGATAGCGCGAAGCTCGCCAACAAGAATGGCTATTGTCTAAGCCAATACCGCCCGTGAAGCGACTTAAGTGGGTTGAGAGAATCTGAAATATCCTGAAGTATCCGGTGCGGCGTCTCCGCCGTCATGAATCGCCGCGGCGGTTACAGATGCCGCTGAGCTATTTGGCATTGGCAAGAGAGATCGGATCGCTTTGGGACAGATCGAACGGGGCCTTTTCGAATTCTGCGGCTGGGAGATGGATCTCGCAAAGCGGGAACTCAGGGCTCTCGGCGCACCCGTTCCGATCGGAAGCCGCGCATTCGACATCCTCGAGGTCCTCGTAGTGGCCGGTGGAGACGCCGTGTCGAAGGGGGATCTGATGCGCCGCGTATGGCCGGGGATCGTCGTAGAGGAGAATACACTCCAGGTCCACATATCGGCCATTCGAAAGGCTCTGGGAAAAGACCGGGATCTGCTCAAGACGATCTCCGGCCGTGGATACCGACTTCTTGGCAACTGGAAATCTGGCGCGCCATCGCTCAACGGAACGGCGCCGTCGGTGAAAACTCATTCAGCCGACGCCCGTTACGTTTCCAAGATCCCGGCGTCGATATCTGATCTTATCGGTCGTGAGAATGCCGTGGCTGAGCTTCTTACGCTCGCATCCGCTTATCGGGTCGTGACGCTGACAGGCCCTGGCGGGATCGGCAAGACGGTACTTGCATCCGAAATCGCCCGTAGTCTTTTGCCCAGCGTCGAAGGAGATGCCTTCTTCATCGAGCTGGTTTCGCTGCAGGACCCCAACCTAGTTCCGACAACCCTGGCTCAAACTCTCGACCTGCAACTTCAAGGTGACGAAATCTCGGCCGAGGTCGTCGCGCGTTGCATTGGTAGGCGAACGATGCTRCTCGTTGTCGACAACTGCGAACACGTCATCGATGCTGCGGCAGCGATGATCGAGGCACTTGTCCGCACGTGCCCAAATGTGACGGTTCTTGCGACAAGTCGAGAATTGCTGAGGATCGAGGGAGAGTTCGCCTATCGCGTCCCACCTTTGGAGGTGCCAGCTAGGGAGGAGGCGACCAGCGCTCTGGAGCACAGCGCCATCCAACTCTTCGTGGCGCGCGCTCGAGCGCTGCAACGGGATTTCGCGGACGACACGGAGAAGCTCTTGGCCATTGCCGGGATTTGTCGGCATCTCGACGGCATACCGCTGGCAATCGAATTTGCAGCGGCACGTGCTGCGACGCTGGGAATAGAGCAGATCGCCGGCCGGCTCGACGATCGTTTCGTGCTGCTCACTGGCGGGCGCCGGACGGCACTGCCTCGTCATCAGACGCTCCGCGCTACCCTGGACTGGAGCTATCAACTTCTGCCGGACGCGGAACGGGAATTGCTTTGTAGCCTGGCGACTTTTCCCGGCGGCTTTACTCTGGACGCGGCGGTAGCGGTCAGCGGCGACGGGGAAGCGGAAACGGCGCTCGTGATATCAAATCTCGTCTCAAAATCTTTGATCGCATTCGACGGTTTCGACGCTGCTCCGCGCTGGCGCCTTCTTGAGACTGTGCGGGTCTACTCGCTGCAAAAGCTGGGAGCTCGGGACGAGTTTCGGCGAACAATGTCTCGAGTTACGAAATACTTCCTCAAGCTGTTTAAACCTTTTTCGGAGGAGCGCTCCCTTCAGACGGCGCTCGACAATATCGGTCGCTACCGAAAGGAGACCGACAACGTGCGTGCGGCCTTGAGATGGGCGTTCTCGGAAAGCGGCGATGGCGTGCTCGGCGCGAAGCTTGCTGCCGCGTCAAGCGACTTTTGGACGGCAATATCGCTGGTCTCCGAAGCTGGCGACTGGGCTGAGCGCGCGCTGGAGAACATAGGAGAAGAAAACGGCTCGCGCACCGAGATGGTCTTGCGATGTGCTCTGGGATACGCGCTCATCTACACTCAGGGAATGAACAAGCGCGGAAAGGAAGTACTCACCGGCGCGCTGGCACTTGCCAGGGATCTGAACGATTACGACTATCGCCAGCGCCTAACCTGCGCCCTGTGGCTCTTCTCCGCCCGCTCGGCGGAATTGAGCGACGCTCTAGCCTATGCGCGCGAATATGAGGGGGCGGTTGAAGAACACGATGTGCGCGGACGCGCAACGGCCTCATGGCTTGTAGGCATTCCCCAGACCTATCAGGCGCTCCATCAAGAAGCCGGCGAGAGGCTTGAATGGGCGGCCACACACTATCCGCTGGTGAACCGCCGGACAGACTTGCTGCGATTGGAAGCGGACGTACGAACGTCTTCTCTGGCTCACAACACAGTGAACCTGATCGCAGGTGGCCGACTGGACGCCGCAACACTTACGGCAGAGGTCGCCATACAGGAGGCCCGAGAGACACGGCAGCCTTTCGTCCTCTGCGTCGCGCTCGCATGGTCGGCTTCCTTCGTTTCGTTAACGCTTAACGATCTGGACCGCGCGCAGGAATGGGGCGAGGAGCTTTTAGCGGAGGCATCTAAGCACGGTCTTCGACCCTTCCATGCCGCCGGCTTGTGCATCAAGGGCAGTCTCGCCTATCGAACGGGTAGCCCGGCCGAGGGTATCGAGGCTCTTCGAACCGGCCTCGTGGAACTGCGTAGTGGGGCCTACCTGTTGTTCTATCCTTTCTACCTCTGTGAGTTCGCAGCTGCGCTACAGTCAATGGGGCGTTTCAACGAGGCTTTGAACGAGGTCGCCAACGCGTTGCTGTTCTCGGAAGAGAAAGGCTACCGTTGGATGGTGCCCGAAATCCTGAGGCGGAAAGCAGAAGTGCTCAAGGCGCAAGGCTCAAGCGAGACGTCCCTGATCGAAGGTCTCTTTCAACAGGCGATGGCGGAAGCGGCGAAGCAGGGAGCACTCTATTGGGAATTGAACGCGGGCGTCAGCCTTGGTGCGTTCCGCCAGGCAAGCGTTCCGAGTGTTCTGCTTCCTGTCTATCGGCGATTCACTGAGGGCTTCAGCAGTCCGAGGCTTCTCGAGGCAAAGGCATTGATCGAGGCATCGGCTGTGTGAAGCTGCTATAGAACCGACGGACGTCGTTTTCGGTCCCGTACGACCGACGAGCAGCGCCGGCGTCTGTGGGCAGGCGCTATGACTGGTTGTCTCAGGTGGCAGGGGCCACGGGCTCCATGGTTTTCAGCGCATCGACAATCTGCTCAGTGGTTACGATCGCGCTCGCATAGTTCGGCATATTGATCACCAGCGCCGCGTGCATCATCTCGTCGGAGTAGTCGGCGACGGCGTCCTTCACGACTGTCACGTCGTATCCAAGCTCTGCCGCGAAACGCACGGTCGCCTCGATGCAGGTGTGTGCGATCAGCCCGATGACAATGAGTTTGTGAATGCCCTGCCTCTTGAGCTGCAGATCGAGATCGGTGTTGGCAAAGCCGCTGGAGCACCAATGCTCCGAGGCGACAATCTCGCGGGGCGCGGGTACAAACTCGGCCTTGAACTCTCCGCCCCAGGTCCCGTATTCAAAACTCCTACGGCTCCACGCAAGCTTTTGAATAGGCGCAATGTACTTCCAGTTCTTGTAGTCGCCTTCGCGGTACCTGTGGTGCATGGCAAAGAAGACGGGAATCTTGACCTGTCGTGCCGTACTGAGGATTTGCTCCATGTGCGGCACGCAATTGTTGGCTTCTGCGACTTCCTTGATGCGTGGCCAGATCTTGCCGCCTTCAGAGATGAAGTCGTTGTACGGGTCGACCACCAGAAGACCGGTGATGCCGCGCTCGTAGGACAGATGCATGATTATCGGCTCCCTTGGGCTTCAGGCTGCTTTCGACGGCTGTTGGCTGCGAAGCGCGTGGCGCTCGATGCTGGCTGCGAACAGTGGCGTCTCGCCCTTGTTATGGGCGATCGACATCGGCTGGCGCTGCGTGCGGAAGATCTCGAAAGGAATGCCCTGCCGGTCGAGAGAGGCGAGCATGTCCGGGGTCGCGAAGGACTGAACCCGGTTGGTAAATTCGCAGTGATTTTTGTCGATTGCCTTGACGCTTAGTTCCCAGGTCACGTGAATGGCTACCCGGCCCGTCGGCGTGAACACATCAGAGTCGGAATCAAGGATCAGATGATCCAATTCGCCGAGCGTTTCGACGTAGTGCTGCACCATCAGGCTGCCGCCGATCGTTTCGACGTTGATCGACATGCGCGTACCGTCTGGAGCGGTAGTGAAGCCGGCAGCGATATGGGCGGGCGAACAGCCCTGGTATTCCTTTTCGGGCAGCGTGAAGCACCACGTCGGGATGTCGATCTTCTCGATCGACGCGTTGATGATGGCCGTGAAGCTGGAATCGACGATCTGCTTGTCTGACATTGTCTTTCTCCTTCATCCAATGGGTGGGAATTTTGCGGGGAACGCCGCAGACGCCGTCACATCGATCTGCGGAGCGGCTTGAAGGCGGCGCGCAGATCGGCCGTGAGAAGCATCGGCTGCTCCCAGGCTGCGAAATGGCCGCCCTTGGGAGGCCGGTTGTAGAAGATGAGCTTCGGGTATGCCTTCTCGGCCCAGCTCTGGGGAGCCTGGTAAATCTCGTCCGGGAAGGCACTGACCGCGACCGATATCTTGATGCCGCGCGGATCGAAGAAACCACCCGAAGGGAAGTGCGCGTTATCCCAGTACAGGCGGGCGGAAGAGATCGCCGTATTGGTCAGCCAGTAGAGCGTGATATTGTCGAGGATATCGTCCTTCGTCAGGCCTTCCGCTTTGCCGTCGAAGACGCGAGCGATCATGTCATAGCTGCGGATGTCATGGTCAAGCATCCATGAGGCAAGACCGATCGGTGAGTCGACGATGCCGTAAAGCGTCTGCGGGCGGTTGTTCATCTCGATGGCGTAGCCAAGACCATTCTTGTAGAAATCGTCGAGCTGGTCCCACGCGCGCTTTTCATCAGGCGTGAGGTTGGCAGGCGGCGTGCCGGCTGACAGCGCCTTGGATATGTCGGCGGGAACGGTTGCTGCCATGTTGGTATGGATGCCGAGCAATCCCGGAGGCTCTTGCACAGCCATCAGCTCGGTAACGGCGTTGCCCCAGTCGCCGCCCTGCGCGACGTATTTTGGGTAGCCGAGGCGCTGCATCAGTACAGCCCATGCCTTGGCAATGCGGGGAGGGTTCCATCCGGGCTCTGTCGGTTTGCCGGAGAAGCCGTAACCCGGAAGCGATGGGATGACGACGTGGAAGGCGTCGTCGGCGCTGCCGCCGTGCGCGGTCGGATCGGTCAGGGGCTCGATGATTTTTAGCTGTTCGATGATGGAACCGGGCCATCCATGGGTGACAAGGATCGGCAGGGCATTTGCGTGCTTAGATTTCACATGGATGAAGTGAAAGTCCAACCCTTCGATCTTCGTGGTGAACTGCGGGTAGGAGTTCAGTTTCGTTTCGATTTTGCGCCAGTCGTAGTGCTTGGCCCAGTGGTCGGCGAGCTTCCTGATGGTAGCGAGCTGGACGCCCTGCGAGTGATCCTCGACCGTTTCCCGGTCAGGCCACCTGGTCGCCGCGACCCGCCGGGCAAGATCGGATAGCTCCGCATCCTTAGCCGAGAATCGAAATGGTTTGATCGCGTTTGGATCGCCACTCGCGGCAAACGCTTCAGGAAGCACGCCCAATGCACTGATTGATGCTGCCACTGCGAGAAGTGTACGGCGCGAAACCGCCGGTTGGTTATGGGACATGAGAGCCTCCTGGAGTTAGCTTGCTGGCGAGTAACAAGTCACCAAAGAGGAAATGCAGCCATTGAACTAAGGTATCGGCGACACCTTCGTATAGTGGAATCGAGAGCACGTTTGGATGTTCGTATTCAGCTCTGTCCGCTATGGTTCCGATCGATGCAGCCAACCTGAGAACATCGTCGCTCCGGTTTGGCCCTAGTGGATCGCGGTTACCGTCGTCTGGCTTCGCTTCAGGTACTGCGCGAACGAGGGTTTTCAGCGCACGGTGTTACCCAATACCAAGGTGTTGCCAATACCAACGTGCAAGTGCGCTTCCTGGCAATCGTCGGCATACTTTCCTAATGCAGCCGGTTTCGCTGCGTAACGGCAAAGGAAGGAGCCGACAGATGAAGATCCTGATGGTTTTCACATCGCATGACATACTCGGAAGCACCGGCCGCAAGACGGGCTTCTGGCTCGAGGAAGGCGCAGCACCATATTACGTCTTTCGCGACGCCGGCATCGATCTGACGCTCGCCTCGCCGAAGGGCGGTCAACCGCCAGTCGACCCGAAGAGCGATCTGCCCGAAAACCAGACCGCCGCGATGGCTCGCTTCAAGAAAGATCCGGACGCGCAGCAGGTGTTCGCGACGACGAAAAAGCTGAAGGATATGCGGTCGGACGATTTCGACGCGGTCTTCTATCCTGGCGGCCACGGGCCGATGTGGGATCTTGCCGAGGATCCGGACTCAATCACCTTGATCGAATCCTTCTATAACGCCGGAAAGCCTGTCGCGGCGGTGTGCCACGCGCCTGGCGTCTTGCATCGCGTGACCTACAAGGGGGAGCCGATCGTCAAGGGAAAGCGCGTCACAGGGTTCACCAACACCGAGGAGGAGGAGGTTCAACTGACCAACGTCGTGCCATTCCTTGTTGAGGATGAACTGAAACGGCTCGGCGGACTTTTCGAGAAGAAAGACAACTGGCAACCCTTTGCCATCACCGACGGTCGGCTTATCACCGGCCAGAACCCTGCCTCGTCCACCTCAGGTGCGCAGGCCCTCGTCAAGCTTCTGAAAGGCGCAACGGAGCAGACAAGTTCCACGGCTGCGTAACTGGCCATGCGAACTGCGTAACGACAAATCTGCGGTCGCAATTCCAGCCGTTGTGACCGCTCGCAGCCCTGCGCCTTGCCTCGGCGTCGCCAGCCGGCAAATTCATTAGCTCCGCTACGGCTGCCAGGCTTCAGTTCCTCACGCCGAAGGATTACACGCTGATCATGATCGACTATCAGTCGCAGATGGCTTTTGCGACGAAGAGCATCGATGCCGTCAATCTTCGGAACAACGCAGATCTCGTCGCCCATGGAGCCAAGGGTTTCGGCGTTTCCACCAGTCTGACCACCATGGCTTATGATTGTCCGAAGCAAGTTCTCCGTCTTTGAACCTCGACGTTGAGCGAGGGAACTTTAATGCAGGCAGGCAGTTCTGGTGGCGCAAATCGATATCTAACGGCGATATCCGCGAAATGTTGTGGCTGGTCTCAGCCGCGCCTCAACCTCGATACGAGCAAGCCCACATCGAAATGTTTCAGTTAAAGTAGCAGGCATCACTCGCCTGTCCCATTATGAAGATCAGTCGATGATGTATGCGAGTAGGGAGATCACCGATGGTCATTTCGTGGGTTGAAGTGAAAGATCGGATGCAGCAGGGTTATCGATATCCTCTGACCGCGCCCACGGGCCAAGACTTCCACCAGGGCTTTGCACCGGAACTGACACCTGCGGAGATGCTAAGGCTAGGTGTATTCGGGGGCAAATACATGACCGATTGCGCGGACGAATTCCCCAAAGAATGGTTCGCCGCGGCCAAGATTTCATCCTGGTATGATCCGAGTTTGAATTTTTTCGGCGTGGGTGCCAGCCAACCACTTAGCGTCTGGCGAGCCAAAGGCTGGATATATCCGGACGATCCCCGCGGGTGGTTTCAATGGTACTGCCGCTATTTCCTAGGTCGCAGGTTACCCGGCGAGGATGAACGCCAGATTGGGCGTTGGAAGTCTATGAAGCGACATGCATCGCAGCTACGGCGCCACTGCGAGCCCCACGACTGGTTCTGCCGTCCTCGGCAGCGACAGGCACTACTTCAGTGGGCTTATGATAGCCGAGCCCTATGAACGCGCCCGATCCTGCGCCGAGGACGTGGCTGCGACCTTACCGAAAGCTGGCTGGCCTTTCGGCACTGCGGCGGCGAGAGGACATGACCTCCGTTAGTCAGCAACCACCATTTCACTGATATCGGGGGAGCGCGCCATCTTCTCGCCGTATCCGCCACGGCTGCCAGAACTGCATGAACAATGCGAGCGCGCCGCTCCCATGGCGCCAGCGGTGCCACGATGTCAGTACACTCGCCCTTGAGGAAATAGGGTGGGATTACCAGAATGCTCGCGCGACCCGGCGTCTTCGGTGTCAGGAAGCAGGTGCTGACGCTGTTGCATGTCGGCCCTTCTCAGAAGCAGGAAGACAAGGGGCAGCATGCCGAGGTCCATACCGCCCATCTTCCGCCCGAATGTCGGCGCTGTAGTCTGGCTCATAGAACATAACGGTAGCAGCGCACGGATCTTGCTTTAATGTTTCGAGGACACCCGATGGCCCTGAGAACACTGACACTCTTCGCGGGTGCGCTCGCCGGTCTAGTTCTGTTTGCCGCGTTGGAAGGCAAGGTTAGGGCCGAGCCGCAGCCGGCGCTTGCCGAGCAGGCCAGCCCGAAAAATGCCTACGCGGTTCCTGTGCGCCGGGCTGTCCATATTTCTCGGCAGGGAGCCAGTTCGTTCTCGACACTGTTTGAGACTGTGGGAGGTAATCAATCAAGGGTACTGCGCGAGATGGGCGGCGTCTCGATCGTGATGAACAACGATATAGCGGACGCAGTTGAGGCCTATTACGGCAATCCGAAAGCAAAACTTATCTGGGTCGATGGCAAAGGTCCCACCGCCAAGGCAGTGCAGGCGTTGAACCTGTTGAAGCAGGCGGATGATTGGGGCCTGAGCACCAGTGACTATGCGGTCGCCACGACGTTTGAGACGGTTCCGCGGGGCTCGCCCGAATACGCGAAGTCTTTGGCCCTATTTGAAGCGTCGCTGTCCGGCGAGTTCTTGATGTTTCTGCAGGATAACTACCGCGGGCGGATCGATCCCAACCAGCTCTCCAACTACTATGACTTCAAGCGGAAGCAAGTTGATCTGAAGGCGGCCATCGACCAATTGTCTGCCCATCCGGATCTGATGCCGGTCGTCGACCGGCTTATGCCGAGCAATCCGAAGTTCGCCCAGCTTGCAGCGGAACTTCATTGGCTGCGATCGTCGGGTCAGGGAGGCGATAGCGCCGCCAACATTGATAAGGTCATTGTTGCGATGGAGGAAATCCGTTGGCTGCCTCAGGAGTTTCCTGATCGCTATGTCTTCATCAATCAACCGGCTTACATGGCGTATTACTATGAGCAGGGTCAGTTGGCACTTTCGATGAAGGCCGTAATCGGGCAACAGGATCATCAGACGAACTTCTTCGATGCTTCGATCAAGACTGTTCAGTTCAATCCCGACTGGGGCGTGCCGCAATCGATCATTCGCAACGAGATGCTACCGCATCTGAAGCGCGACCCCGCATATCTCGACAGGGAAGGTTACAAGGTTTCTGTAAATGGAAAGCCGATGTCCTCCGCGAAGGTCGATTGGGCCCAGCCTCTCGAGAACATCTCCGTTGTTCAGCCGCCGGGGCCGGACAATGCACTCGGACAGCTAAAGATACTGTTCCCGAACCCTCACGACATATACATGCACGATACTCCGGCGCGCGGAAAGTTCGCCGCGCAGGATCGAATGTTCAGTCACGGATGCGTACGGTTGGAAAACCCACGCGCAATGGCGGCTGCGGTTCTGAAAACATCCGTTGAATTTGTTGCACAACAGATAGCCGATGGCGAAAAGAAGGAGATGCCGGCACCGGAAGAAGTTCCGGTATATGTCTCATACTTTACAGCATGGCCAACTGCAGACGGCGTCGTGCACTATTTCGATGACATTTACGGTCGTGATGCAGAGACGCTCGCCGCGATATCGATGACGACCTCAAGCCGCAATCAATCCTGAGCGCCCAAACAACGCAGGGCGTCTACGACATCTTCAAGTCAGCCGCGCAAGACTTCGTTGGCTGCCCTGATACCACTTTCCCAGGCACCATGCGCCGTTGAGAAATCCGAGATGTGGGTGGCCTCGCCCGCAAAGAACAGTCGATCATCGACTGGGCGCGCCAATATGTTGCGGGCATCGGAGTGATTTGGGAGCGCATGACTGTAGGAACCGCGTATCCAATCGGTACGACACCACGAAGTCGCGGCCAGTGGCCGCAGATGCCGTCGTATGCCGCTACCCAGCAGGGACGACAACTGTTCAATCGCGAAAGCGAACGCATCCAGCAGCCCCGCACGCTCAATGACCAGGGCACCTGCGCCTCCGAAGAAGCCCTCGATAATCGGTCGGCCAAGCGGACGGATATAGTAGCTGCCAGTTTCGGCGTTGCGGGGATCGCCGAGAAGATGGGTCTCGGGCTCGAGGCCATGGTTCCCGTGCAGTTCGAGGAATAGCTTGTCTGCCAGGCCAAGCGGCAATTGGCTTGATGCGTGAAGATGATCGTCAACTGCCGCATCGAACGCGATCACACCGTTGGCAAGGACGTTGGTCGACGACGTAATCACAGCCTTCTGGGCGCTGATCGCACCGCGGTCGGTCTCCAGCTGGACGCCACGATCGGACAGCGCGATACGGCGCACAGGTGTCGAGGGTCGCAATGCAACATCAGGTATGCTCGAAGAAATCAGAGTGCCGTAGCCTTCGTGAACCCGCCAATTGGCATCTGATGCGGCATTGTCGTATGCAAGGAAGTCTTTGATCGACAACCGCTCGAGCGGTGTCCCATTCATGTATCCGCTTGTCGCGTCGCAATAGGCATTCCATTCCGCGTTTGCCGGCAGCGCATCGGAAGCACGGTCGCTTGGTTGGCGATCGCTGCGAATGCGGGTTTGGAATGCGTCCCACGCTGCTTCCGCCGCCTTCTGATCTTCCGGCGTGAAGCCCAAATCGCGCCACTGCCGTCGCCATGCCGTCGGGCCGCTTTCGATGGTAAGCCCGGCAGCACGAGCCATCTCGACGAGTGGATTGCGTTCGGCCGAATGAAGCCAACCACAACCCATGTCGAGCGGCATTCCGCTGATCTCAATTGTCCAGGCGCGACCGCCGATGCGGTCACTCGCTTCTAGGAGGATGACCGAGGAGCCGGCGCTGGACAGGGTCCGTGCCGCCGCAATTCCAGCAGCGCCGGCACCGACAATCGCTACGTCGTAATCCATGGTCGCCGCTCCGCCTTGAGGCGCTCGTCGCTCGTCTTTGACTGGTTCTACTACCGGGTTCTACAAGGGAATCGATCCCTCTTCAACGCGCGCTAAAGACTGCTACTATTCGGGGCATGACATTCTTCGAAACACTCGTTGCACTGCTTGCTGTCGCAATCCTGCTATTGCAGGTAACCAGACGAATGCAGCTGCCGTATCCCGGCATCCTCGCCGCAGCCGGCGTTGCCGTCGCGGTGTTGCCGGGTGCGCCAGATATACCCATCGACCCTCCGACCGCCCTTGCATTGTTCATCGCCCCCGTACTTGTCGATTCCGCCTACGACTTCCCCCTCGGCGCGGCGCGGCGCATGCTGGTGCCGCTGTTCGTCTACGCGGTTGTGGCAGTGCTGTTCACGGTTGGAGTCGTGGTGTCGATCAGTGCAGTTACCGTCGGGTTGCCCATCGCGGTGGCAGTGACTCTCGGTGCGATCGTCGCACCGCCGGATGCAGCTGCGGCGACCGCGGTCCTGTCCAATCTGCCGGTCGACCGCCGGGTCGACGCACTTCTCAAAGGCGAAAGCCTGTTCAACGATGCTACGGCGCTGCTGCTGTTCAGCGCGGCTTTGACCATCCAGGCGAGGGGCGGGTTCGAAACTGAAACCGTAGCGCGGATGGCTTTTGCGGCGCCGGGCGGAGTTTTGTTCGGAATTGCCTTCGGGTTTCTGGTTTCACGACTTCGTACCGTCACCGACAATACGGTTGGCGGCACGCTGCTTCAGTTCGTCTATGCATTCGCGACGTGGCTGATTGCCGAGCGTCTGCACCTCTCTGCCGTGCTGGCAACAGTGGCAAGTGCGATGACACTCGCTACCCTTGCCAAGGTCGACGATCCTCCGCGCATGCGGGTCCACTCGTTTGCCGTCTGGACGACCGTGGTCTTCTTGTTGAACGTGGTTGCCTTTCTGCTGATGGGACTGCAGGCCCGCCGCATTGTTGGCGCCATGTCGGCGGCCGAGCTGGAGAGGGCGATCGGGTTCGCTGCGATCGTCGTCGTAGGCGTTATTGCGTCGCGCTTGGCGATTGCATTCTTTTTTCACGCGGTTGTTGGCTATCGGCATCGGCGCGGTCATGAACTCGCACCCTTTGAACATGGTGAAACGCTGCTGGTTGGGTGGTCGGGTATGCGCGGACTGGTTACCCTTGCCACCGCGTTCGTGTTGCCCGCGGACTTCCCCGAACGAGACCTCGTGGTTTTGACGGCCTTCTCGGTCGTGCTCGCAACACTGGTCATCCAGGGCGCGACTCTCGCGCCCATGATCCGCCTCCTGAAGCTCGGGAGGGAGGACAAGTCGAGGCAGGAAATCCACATGGCACGCAAGTCTCTTGCCCAGGCTGCCCTTGGCCGCCTTGAAGGCGAGAAGGGCCCGGAGGTCGAGGCCATCAGACTAGCCTATCGAGAAATCTGCGAGAGTGGCCCTGGGTCTTTGCCAGCACGCCGTCGTGATCTGGCCCTTGCCGCTGTACTGGCGCAACGCAAACGCCTCGACGAACTGCGCGACGCGGATCGTGTCGGTCCTAGCCAGTATCTTGAACTGCAGGAGGATCTCGACTGGAAGCAGCTTGCCGTGGCTTTGGACGAGGAGCGGCGAATTACCGAGAGTTAGGTGCGCACCAAGAGCGCTCGCGCCTGGATGAACTCCATTTCCTGGTCCTGATGAAGGACAAGATCCTCGAAATTCAGAGAGTTCTCAGGAAGGTCGAGGTTGGATCATCAGTGGAATGTTTGTCTGGCTAGCCCAAGCGCCTCGCTCCTTGGGCAGCGTTTGCCTGGCGCTCGACTCCGATCATTTCAGGCTGCATTTGTGATCGACATCAAGGCTGGGGAATTCTTTCTGTTGATGCTTCCAACGGTCGTAGCCGTCACCTTTGGCATAAGCTTGACTTTCGACCGTCCGCCAATCCCGCGCATATCGGACGGCAAAACCCTCCACCCCCCATTCCCGGAATTGGTCGACATGCGTCAACTCATGGGCCCACGCACAGGGACTCGCGGCTACACGCGGGTCTCTGAACACAACGACATCGATTAGGGTAACTGCATCTGCAAAACCGCCATGCTCCAGCAAGTAGGCAAGGCTGAAGGAGCTGTCGTTATTGATTTTGTATCTGACGCGATTCATTGAGTCTTCGCTGGCATAGCCGGTCAACTGACGGCGAATGTGTGCAGGTATCGGCAAAGCCTTGTGGATGGCCTCATCGCGGCTCGCAGTGATTACGCTCGCGAGTATCGGGCCGCTCAGAACATGTGCCTGAAGCTCGTTGAGAGCGTCGACCACACTTTCATTTGCGATGATGACGAAGCTATTGTCCCTGCGGTCAGCCTGATAATGAGCAACGGCGGATGGTCCGTCGAGCATCAGACTAACGGCAACGATGACAGACAGGACCCAGATAGTCGCGCGGCGTCGGTTCATCGCAGTAATTTCTTCTCATCGGTAAGACATGATAGTCCTGTGGATCATCCGCGGCTACTGCGTTGAATTCTCCTATGGATCGCCGAGCCTCGGTCACCCGTATGGGTTTCTCCTCTCATTCCCAGCATGGCGCAATCTAAGATAGCAAGCGAGAACGAGCTATCGATGAAAATCGTCTGATATCAGTGTTATGAATAAAAAACTTGGCGGAAGAGGTGTCAGGCGAATTGGTGTCCGCAACAGTTCGCAAGCGTCCGTTATCACCTTGAAAATAAAAGGTAATCTACCTTTCATTGTTTACGCAAATTCGCTATGATTCGCTTGTAGCCAGCACTGAAAGTGGGGAAACAAGTGGGGATCGGATTGGCGCGCGGGCTCAATAAACTCTCAGCTTCCTTTGTTTCATCAGACAGGTTGAAGGCAGGTCGCCACAGCGATGGCGGGGGCCTCTATCTCAATGTGTCAAAGAACAGTGCCAAGTCCTGGGTGTTCATGTGGGTCATCTCCGCAAAGCGATACGAAATGGGCCTTGGGTCCGCCGGGAAATCTGGCAAGGCTGAGCTGGTTTCTCTGAAGCAAGCTCGCGAAAAGGCGCAGGAGATCCGCGATATTCTCGGCCGCAAAGGCGACCCCTTCATGGAAGCGTCGGATCGGAAAGCAGCCCTTAAGCTGGAAACCTTTGGCTCTGTTGCAGATGAGTTCGTTGGCATCATGAAGCCAAGCTGGTCGAACCCAAAGCATGTCGCTCAATGGGAAATGACCCTTGGAAACACCTATTGCGGAAAGCTGCGCAAGCTTGCGGTGCAGGAAATCGACACCGAGCACGTGCTGCAGGTCCTGACACCGATATGGCAGAAAAAACCGGAGACCGCCTCTAGGCTACGTGGACGCATAGAAAAGGTCCTCGACTACGCAAAGGCTAAAGGATGGCGGTCTGGGGACAATCCTGCAAGGTGGAATGGTCATCTGAAGAACGCGCTGCCGATGCGAAAAAAAGAAAGCGTGAAGCATCACGACGCGATGGATTATCGAGACCTTCCGGCCTTTTATAAGTCGCTCTCGGACGCCATGGCCGCCAAGGCCCTTCGGTTCCTAATCCTCACGGCTTCTCGATCGAACGAAGTGCTCGGGGCGCGATGGGAGGAGTTCGACCTCGAAGCCGCGGTCTGGATTGTTCCGGCAAGTCGTATGAAGGCGAGGGAGGAGCATCGGGTGCCGCTATCTCCACAAGCGTTAGCAATCATCAAAAGCCTGTTGGAGGTGCGCATCGGGGATTTTGTTTTCTTTGGACAGCGTCCGCGTCGACCACTGTCGAACATGTCGATGGAAATGCTTTTGAGAAGAATGAAAGTAGATGTGACAGTACACGGATTTCGATCCAGTTTTCGCGATTGGGCCGGGGATTCAACTAGCTTCCCACGCGACCTCGCAGAGGCTGCGCTCGCACATGTTGTTGGGAACAAAGTCGAAGCAGCTTATCGCCGAAGTGACGCATTAGATAAGCGTCGTAAGTTGATGAGAGCGTGGGCTAATTACTGCTCAATAGATCGCAGTTGCGCTGTTGTGCCGCTAAAAAGGGTGTGTTGACAAAATCATAGGAATAAATGGAAACATAACGAGAACAAAATTCCTTGTGGATGAACCGGCGGTTAGCTCCTATGTGGGCGCATGAATACAGTATTGTACGTCATTGTTCGAAGTAGAGTTCAGGTTCGTACTTAGTCGCCTGGGCCACTTTGAGACAGTCACTGGGTTTTAATGGAGATGACATGGAACCTGACAAAGCTGCCCTAACCATACCCGAGTTCTGCACGCTCTATGGTATCGGGCGAACGTTCACGTACGAGGAAATAGGGGCGGGGCGTCTTCGAGTGAGGAAGGCTGGAAAGCGGACCTTGATCAGAAAGGTAGACGCTGATGATTGGCTTAACTCGCTCCCCGAGACGCCAACGAAAGGAGCTGCATGAATAAACCACTCAACGAAAAACGGCATGGGTTAACGGTCGCCAAACTCAGAAAACCCATGCCGCTGTTTTTCGAAATCACCCCGAAGGGGACCTCTCCTCTCCCATCAGCATTACAGGAGCGCCGATGAGCAGCCAATCTAAAGCACGTACATGCATACGAGTCGAGATCATTGATAACGGAGAGTCGGTTGGTCAACCGATTACTGTTGTTGGGCGCAACGCGTGGGCGTTGAAAAATCTCATCAAGGCCGGCAAGAACGGATGCACCCCTCTCACTCATCCTGGCCCCCGATGGGCGCACTACGTGTATCGCTTGCGGGGTGCCGGCTTCGCGATAGAGACCGAACATGAGCCTCACGGCGGCGACTTCCCAGGGACACATGCGAAGTATCGTTTATGCTCTGACCTGCGCGTACTGGAGGGCGGCGCTGCGTAATGGGTGCGTTTGCGGAATGGCAACCCCAGTATGCTGCTCACGGGATCAGTTCTTTCCCCGTTGTTGTCGACGAGAAGCACAAAAAGCCAGCGGTGAAAGGCTACCTCAAGATAGGTCTCCCCACCAGCAGCCAACTCGCACTGAAGTTCCCGGCGCATAACGCGCTGGGGATTGCGTGTAAACGCAACGGGCTCACGATCCTCGACGTTGATACGACAGACGAGCGTGAGCTTGCCGACGGGCTTTCCCGCCACGGGCAAACGCCATTCATCGTTCGAAGCGGGTCCGGCCACTTTCAGGCGTGGTACCGCAACAGCGGGGAAAGCCGTCATATCCGTCCAGACCCAGAGCGACCGGTTGATATCCTTGGTGATGGGTATGTCGTTGCCCCGCCCTCGATCGGCGCCCGAGGTCGGTATCAGATCATTCAAGGAAAGATGGATGATCTCGATAACCTGCCGACGATGGCCAACGTCATCAAGCCAGCGCTCACTTTCCGGATCGATCCGAAGACGGCTGAACGTAGCGACAAGCCCAGCCTTCGCTCAAACACCATGCGGGACGGTGATGGGCGCAACAATTCGCTCTTTCGCCGCGCGCTGCGCCAAGCCCGAAACGCCACTACCCAGGAGGAACTAATCCAGATGGTTTCCCAGGCAAATCTACAGTTCGCCGAGCCGATGCATTCGGATGAGGTCCTCAGCGTCGCCAACTCGGCTTGGAAGTACAAATTGGCCGGCCGTCTCATGGTGAGCGGCGGCGAAGCATCGGCGGTCATCTTCAGGAGCGACAAGGATCACCTGTGGGATGTTCCGCTCGCGCTCTCCCTGCTGATTACCTTACGAATGGAAAACTCGTACCGCGACGGCGGCCCGTTCCAGCTTGGTCAAGGCATGGCAAAGGCGATGGGCGTGAGTGTTCCGACCTTTCGCGCTGCACGCGATGTCCTCGTTGGTCGAGGTTTTCTAGAAATCGTCCACCCGGGGGGAAGAGGAAAGAACGATCCCCCGATTGTGAGACTGCTGTGATGACAGAGGCACAGAGAAAAGGAGAGAGGTGTGTATAGTTATATTGTAGCAAAATTCTTTCTACTAAGCGTTCGGTCGACCGGCGGTGCGATATGAGCATTTCCGCCCTTCCAAAAATGACCGAGGCAGAAGCCTATCAGTATCTCGATTTCGTTGGCTTTCGGATCTTCGGTTGGACTGTAGTGGACCGAAAGAAGCACCACCCCAACAGCAATACGGCCAAGGCTATCGACAAGCGGTTTCGCGATGTGATCGGCAATCAGCCGACCGTCGACGCCTTCGTTGATGCTGCGATGCGCGGCGAGCCTGTGCACCTGCTTTGGCCCGAGGAAATGCGGGAGGAGGTCAAGCGTGCCATCGAGACGAAAGTGCCGCGCGCCATGAACGAGCCGACGAGCGAAGAGTTTGCCCAGAGCATGAGCGAGGGCGGGCGATCCGATTGGACCTTGCCTGACTTCCTGAAGAGCCACGGGAGAGACGCATGATCCTGAACGTCACCCGCAACGACGATGGCCAATTCGAAATCACCGACCAGCGCGGCAAGGTGGTGGACGGTCCTTTCGACACTAACGCCGCCGCCTGGAAGGCTCTCGATCGCCTCGACAACGAAGCCAATCGACCGGCCAAGCCGAAGAGCAACAAGCGTGTGCTGTGGGGAAAGCCAGAAACGCCGAAGTCGAAGAAGGGGCGCCGTAAGGCCAAACGTCAGCAGGAGCGCCAGGATCGTCAGATAATGGCGAATGCCGGCAAGGCTGCTGGTTGGGTTCGTAGTATCGCGGCCGCGAAGTTCGATCCGGAAGGCGAGCGGAAGTTCCGAGACTACAAGCTTGGTACGTTTGGTGCCGCCTCTGACGTCAAACGTATCGATCCTGCAACCTACTTGGCCGAGAAGGCCACGCGAGGTGAACATTGATGTCTATGGTCGACGAGCTCCCCGAGGACGTGCAGCAGCGCATGATGGAAAAGCTGCTCGGCAAGGTGAATGCCGAGCGCATCAAGACGGCGACCAAGGGTTTCCGGCCGATGCCTGTCCGAGTCGCCTACGAGTACTATCAAATGCCAGGGCAGCTTTTCAGGAACTGGCGGATCGATCGCATCGAGAACGGCCGAAAAGACCATCACCTCGCGCACGCCGACAGCGAGGACTGCATGGCTGAAGTCGAAGCGCTGAAGCGCAAGGGCTTCACGGTGCGACAGGTGACGATGGGCCTCCAACCTACAAAGGCTCAGCGCGAGCAAGCCCGAGCGGCTGGACAACAGCGCCGCAGCTCAATCATGAACCAGCTGAAGGATATCAAGATTTGAACATGCAGACCCTCAGTCGAGCCTTCAATCCGTACAAGGAAGACCAGTTGGCGAAGGAGACGCGGGCCGAGGAACTTAGGTTCCGTAAAGCTCGCCACGATGAAGGCCAGGCCGGCCAGTGGGGGCCAGTCGCTGATCTTTGGTTCGCGGTCAAGGCAGCGCCAGGATCTCAGCGCTCGCCATCGGCACCCGCCGGCGACGAAAGGGCCCCGTGCCTGAGCCTCATCGAGCGCAACCTCGCCAATGCGGGCTTCGAATCCTTCATGCCGACCTACCGGATCGTCGTGAAGCACCATCGGAACAAGAAGTTGATCGAGCGGCGCTTCCCGATCTTCACCGGGTATGTGTTCGTGAACCTGCCGACCCAGCGCTTCGTCCCGGTCGAGGCTGTCGAAGGCGTTGGGAAGCTTCTGAAGTACAGCCGGACCTACGGCGACGCTCCCGAGCCTTTCAGCTTCCCGCAAGAAGTGATTGATCGCCTCCGCTACATGGTCTGGGAGGAGGACCAGAAGTACCTGCTGGAGAAGGCCTTGCGGATGCGCCAGGAGGAAGTCGATCGAGAGATGATGGAGATCAAGAAGGCTGCATCGAGAGCAAGCCGCAAGATCCGCAATGCCCAGTATTCCGAGTTGGCCGGCGGCCTAAATCGGAGCCTCAGGGCACCGTCATCCCGCGCTTTGGTTATGCAAACAATGGATCAATTGTTGAAACTCGGGTGATCCGCTTGCAAACGCATAACTGTTTGGTAATATCTGCGCACTGATTTGGTGGATGTACAGTGCGCAGAGCGACGGTCCACCGCGGTTCCCCAGCAAACCGCGCGATGGAAGAAATGCGCCTAGAAGTCTCGGTCGTCTCTGCCAATTGCCTGCAAGTTTTGGATTCCCGGCATAGCCTGCAAGAACGAAAAAGTGCTTTCGAGATTCATCCCAAGTGAACTTGTCCCGATAATTTCTGAGGTTGCAACGATGAAGGCGTCAAGCTGAAGCGCATTTTTGTCTTCAAGCCTCTTTGTCGAGACAATTATCGAGAAGCCCGGCTTAAAAAAACTGCAAGTTCCCTGGAAGCATTGGGCTTGGTTGAAGCCGTTTTGGGAAAAGTGCCTTCTAACTTTCAGGGGAAGGGTCCCCATCTGATTAAGTTCCTGTAGCTCAGGGTCGGTTAGCGCGATTGAAGCCTCGAAGGTAGAGGACCCAATATTGGGCCTAAGCCAGGGTTTAGTCGGAGCATACGAGAAACTGCTCTCTGTATCGGCCTTGCTTATACTGCTTTGGAGGTCCTGCGCGTCGCGGATCAAATTGCTGTTGTCCTGGTTGAGGGCGGCAATAACTGCAAATGAATGCTCTTCCTGACCGCCTATGCAAGTCACCTGCATCCAGGTGCCGTCCAGCCGAAGGACCCGGGTTAAGGTGTTCATAGGATGAGCAGAAACTTCAGCGTTCCCCATCTTAGCCCAATCATCTACGGCAGAGATGCAGTCATTTGGATGACGAAACGGAACAATCGCCGAGCCCACAAAGAACGGGACGTCATTGTAGTTGATCAGAGCGAACTCGCGTGTCGTCCAGATCCTGTTGGCGCCTGTCACTACAGCTGTGAAAATGAATGCAATCGCGCCTGTGCCCTGTAAAACTTTGAACCAATTTTCTGCAATCCAAGACGTTAGGCGAGCAAAAATCCCCTTTGCTTGCGCTGGTTCTGCCGGAACCACTGCCTGCAGTTGAACATCTTCGTCCATTGCACTCGCCCCCGTCGACTCCCCCACGCCCACAATCCCAAGGGAGAAAAGCAGCAATCGCAGCTTGCATCCTAAACCTGAAAGAGTCGAGGCCACTAAATGCAGGTCAGCAAAGGGGAAACAGCGGTACCCCGCTTAGGAGCCCACTTATAGTCGCAGCCGCTCTCCGGAGGTGTGCAGGTACTGCTGGGTGGCGGGAGAGTGAAGCGGTAGCTGGTATGCTCCAGCTACCGTCATTCAGTCAAAGCGGACCATTACGCAGCCTTTGCCCGCAGAAGAAATTCTGATCAGATCTTGGGTTGTCTTCGAACCTGGAACCCAGATCACAGCTCCTTTGCCAGAGGCAGCTGCGGCTATGCGTATCAAATCTTCGGTTGTCTTGCCGGCATTGGTAAGATCAAGCCCCCCGCCTGCAGCCGCTATCATAATGCAGTCTTCAGTCGTTTTCATCTTTGTCTCCTTCTTGCTTGGAGGGCGCAGCAAACGATTGATAACCGTGAGTCGCAAGGCTCGCAGATTGCAAACCGCACAATCCACAGAGTTCGGTCCGTCCAAATTTGGGTTGCGGGGACAGCCGGACGAACGATCAGCCTTCACACCGGATGACGATTTCGTTTACGCCCCATTGGCCTCCGCCGCGATCAGAGCGCATGAAGCCATAGGGAGAGGCAACCTTGAGGCCTCGCTGCGGGCACAGTTCGTTCGCCAAGTTGCCGATGTCGGCCTGACTGGCAGAATGGCCTATATGTCGTACGAAGTCGTAAGGTGGACATTTGTCAACGTTGTCAACGTCAACGTTGCAAACCACGAATTCCTGAACAGTCGGTGCGGGATCGGGACTCGGGGCGGGGGGTGTCGATGGGATGTTGGTCGGACCTCTCAAGATGGCGGCGAGGGTTAAGCCGCTCAAAAGAAAAGCGACTACAAGTGCCGATATTGTTACTTGCCATTGTCGCTGTTCTTTCAACCGAAGTTGCTGCATAACAATGTCGAACTTTTTCCCTGCAGGAAGCTCTGACGTATTAACGTTGATGTACTCCGCCGCTACTTTCGTAGCTTCAAGGCGCTGTTCAGCAGGAACAGATTCAAGCGTTTTGCGAACGCTTTTCAAACGCGAGTTATAGGCCTGAAGGGTCGCGGCTACAATAAACGCAACAAGCGTCATTGCGCCTCCGACGTACTGAATGGCGTCCCACATGCTGCATCCCCCACAGCGCGTAATCAATCTCAGCTTGCATTAGAACTGCGGAAGAGTCGAGCGCTCTGTGCGCCGTCCAAATAATCAAAGGCGCCGAAACCTTATGGCAAAGAAGAACCCCACCAAGACCGTAGGGCGCTCAAGCTGGCTCTGGCTAGAGGCCCATCGCCTGCGGATTCCGAGGCAATCCGCCCCCGCATTCCGAAATGATGCCGCCCCCCAATTCCGAGAATTAACCGCCCCCTTGTTCCGAGATGATGCCGCCCCCTGATTGGGGCTGTTTGTCGGGGTGTCCTGCTGGTGAGACGTTCCTCCTTTC
>NZ_JBFTQH010000023.1:0-91468 GCF_056398905.1 Rhizobium sp. 01T417
GTCTCGCGTTTGGGCGCGATCGATCCGACCGTTGAGCCCTATCGCTCGAAACTCGAAGCCGCCGGCATTACCGCCATCGATCTCACCAAGGTCAAAGGCGAAGGCCTGAACCACGGCAAGTTCGCCGAAAGTCCTGAAATCGTTCAGCTGATTGGCCAGCGGATCGTCACCGGTCAGACGCTGACGGATTCCAACGTCACGCTCGGCCAAGGACTTACCGCTGTCGTCGGCGGAACAGTGACGACCATCGGTAACGTCGCAGCCACGGCTGTCGCCGCGCCGGTGACGGTGCTTGAACAGCCGATGCGGGCCAAGAAGCGCCCTGTCGACGAAACCCTGCAAGGCGATCTCAAACCACAGCAGTTGACCCAGTAGCAATCAGGCATTCTGTGCGCTGTTACGTCGTGACCCTCGTTTGTTACCGTAACGTACTTACCGACCAACGCTTTTCAGTGGGAATCTGCGGCCGAGTTTGGCCTACCTACAATCAGGAGAGCGTAGATGTTGAATCACCTGCATGGACAAGGGAGAGCGCAATGAGTGCATCTCTCTCAAAACGGCTTCGGCACGCCGGCGCAGCTTTGGCATTGGCGCTGGCCTCGACATCCCTCAGCTATGGGATCGCCCATGCGCAGCAGGCGACGCCGGCTCAAGATACGACCAAACCGAATATACTCGTCATCTTCGGTGACGACATCGGCCAGACAAACATCAGCGCCTATTCGATGGGCGTCGTGGGCTACAAGACGCCCAATATTGATCGTATTGCCAAGGAAGGCATGCTGTTCACCGACTATTACGCCGAAAACAGCTGCACTGCCGGCCGCTCGACATTCATTACCGGCCAGGTCTGCCTCCGTACGGGTCTCTGCAAGGTCGGCATTCCCGGAGCAACGGTCGGCTTGCAGGCGCGTGACATTACCATCGCGCAGGCGCTGAAGCCACTCGGCTATGCAACCGGCCAGTTCGGCAAGAACCACCTCGGCGATCGCGACGAGTTCCTGCCAACGCAGCATGGCTTCGACGAGTTCTTCGGCAACCTCTATCACTTGAATGCCGAAGAAGAGCCTGAGCGTCCCTATTATCCAAAGAACGACCAGGCGTTCGTGAAAGCGAATTCGCCGCGCGGCGTCTTGCATTCGTTCGCTGACGGACGGGTCCAAGATACTGGCGCTCTTAATCGCAAGCGTATGGAAACGATCGACGATGAAACGACCGCTGCGGCGATCGATTTCATCCAGCGTCAGGCCAAGGAAGGAAAGCCCTTCTTCACCTGGATGAATACCACGCGCATGCACGCTTTTACCCATGTTCGGGATTCGATGCAGGGGCAAAGCGGCATGCCCGGCAACGAATATGCGGATGGCATGATCGAGCATGACGGCGATGTCGGGAAGCTCCTCAAGGCGTTGGACGATCTCAAGATCGCCGACAATACGATCGTCGTCTACACGACGGACAATGGCCCGAACCAGTGGTCTTGGCCAGATGCGGCGACGACCTCTTTCCGAAGCGAGAAGGATACCAACTGGGAAGGCGCCTTCCGCGTTCCGGCGATGGTTCGTTGGCCCGGCCACATCACGGCGGGCGAGGTGTCCAATGAGATGATGTCCGGACTTGACTGGTTTCCGACCTTGCTTGCCGCAGCCGGCGATCCCGGCATCAAGGAACAGCTCCTCAATGGCGCAAGCATCAACGGCAATCAGTTCAAGGTCCATCTCGACGGTTACAACCAGCTTCCTTACCTGACAGGACAGCAGCCGAAGTCCGGACGCGAAGATTTCTACTATTTCAACGATGATGGAGAGGTCGTCGCTTATCGCTATGGCAATTGGAAGATCGTGTTCTGTGAACAGAGGGAGCCGGGCGGCTTCGTGGTATGGGCAAACCCCTTTACTTGTTTGCGTGCGCCGAAGGTCTTCAATCTGCGCATGGACCCCTTCGAGCGCGCCGACGTCGTCTCTGACCAGTATTATGACTGGCTGGCGAAGAATGCCTATCTCATCCAGTACGGCGTCTACCGAGTCGCCCCCTTCTTGCAGACGTTCAAGGACTATCCTCCAAGCCAGCGTTCCGCGAGCTTCAGCATCGATCAGATGGTCGACGCCTTGATGCGCTCGCTGGAGAGCCCAGCGTCAGGAAAATAGCAAAGCGGCGGCGGGCGGCTTTGCTTTTCAAGCAGCCGCCGCGCCAGCGATTCACCGGACGGCCAAGCCCCTGGCGACAGCCTTCCGGTGGCGAACTCTCCAGTCAGGTCAGGTGGCAACAAAAGCTGCCGAACGGCCCTGCAGCACCTGAAGATGCACTCGATTGGCCGCGCGGGCAGCCGCATCGGCCCAACACTGCAACACCCGCCCCCTTCGACGCGCGGAAATCCATTGGCCGAGTTGAATTCATGGCCCACAGCAGCAGATTTACGCCTGATGTAACGTTTTGTGGAAGCCGTGTTACCGTAACGTACTTACGGGTAAGGCAAGACGCGGAATATTAAGGGCAGGCTTTCGGAGGCGACGATGGCACTGGCATTTGACGCAGAACACCGGCCGCAACGTCAGGGCGACGACAATGGCGACCTAGTCTGGATAGCCGGCCGGACCTTCGTGATGGGGTCCAACGACCATTATCCGGAAGAGGCCCCGGCTCATCCTGTTGCCGTCGATGGCTTCTGGATCGAGGCGACGCCTGTCACGAACCGCAAATTCCAGGAATTCGTCAAGGCGACCGGCCACGTAACATTGGCCGAGAAGGCGCCCGACCCGAAGGACTATCCGGGCGCCCTACCGAACATGCTTCGGGCCGGATCTCTTGTCTTCACACCGCCGAAATCGGTGAGTGGCGCGGATATCGCTCAGTGGTGGAAATTCAAGTTCGGGGCCAACTGGCGGCGACCCTACGGCGGCCTCAGCGACCTCCGCGGCAAGCTCGATCACCCGGTTGTCCATGTCGCCTACTCCGACGCGAAGGCCTATGCTGAATGGGCCGGAATGGATCTGCCGACAGAGGCCGAGTGGGAACTGGCGGCACGTGGTGGGCTTGACGACACTGAATTTGCCTGGGGCGACGAGCTTATGCCCGGTGGTGTTGCCATGGCCAACACCTGGCAGGGCACCTTCCCGACCCACAGCACGAAACCTGACGGCAAGGACCGGACGACACCCGTGCGGTCGTTTGCGCCAAACGGTTACGGCGCCTATGACATGATCGGCAATGTCTGGGAGTGGACGCAGGACTATTGGTCGACGCGACATCCGCAGCCTGCGGCAAAGGCGTGCTGCATCCCCGAGAACCCGCGCGGCGGCGGAAAAGAGGCAAGTTACGATCCCAATCAGCCGAACATTCTTATCCCGAGGCGAGTATTGAAGGGCGGCTCGCATCTTTGCGCCCCGAACTACTGCCGGCGCTATCGCCCGGCAGCGCGCCACGCCGAGCCAGAAGACACGTCCACTAGTCACGTCGGCTTTCGCTGCATTAAACGCGTTGCAACCTGATCAGGAGTATCCGATGTCCCGGTCTGTGCGCTTCCTCCTGCTTTTCTTGCTGCTGCCGGTGAGCGCATTCGCGCAGGAGCTTCCTTCCTGGAACGATGGCAAATCGAAGCAGGCAATTGTCGACTTCATCAAGAAAGTGACAACGCAAGGCGGCGCCGACTACGTGGCGCCCGAGGACCGCATCGCCGTATTCGACAACGACGGTACGCTCTGGACCGAGCAGCCGTTCTACTTCCAACTTGGCTTCATACTGGATCGGGTCAAGGCGCTCGCTCCACAGCACCCCGAGTGGAAGGAAAAGGAACCCTTCAAGTCGATTCTGGCCGGCGATCTCAAGGGTATCGCAAAGAGCGGCGAACGAGGCCTCGTCGAGCTTGTGATGGAGACCCACGCCGGTCTGACGACCGACGATTTCCGCAACATCGTCATCGACTGGTTCGCCACGGCGAGACACCCGAAGACCGGCAAGCCTTACAACGAGATGACATTTCTGCCCATGCGCGAACTGCTGGATTACCTGCGCGCCAATGGCTTCAAGACCTTCATTGTTTCGGGTGGCGGCGTCGAGTTCATGCGCCCGATGACCGAGAAAGCATACGGCATTCCGCCTGAACAAGTCGTCGGAAGCACGATCACGACGCAATACGCGCTCGTCGGCGACATCCCGGTTCTAAACCGCCTTCCGAAAGTCGATTTCGTTGACGATGGCCCGGGCAAGCCGGTGGGCATCAACAAATTCATAGGCAGGCGACCGATCCTTGCCGCAGGCAATTCGGACGGCGACTACGAGATGCTGCGCTGGGTAATGGCTGGCCAGGGACCGCACTTTGCAATGATCATTCATCATACCGACGCAGATCGCGAATACGCCTATGATCGCAAATCGGACTTCGGGAAGCTGGACAAGGCGCTCGACGAGGCGGAGAGCCGCAACTGGCTGCTCGTCGATATGAAAGCCGATTGGAAGAAGATTTACGCGTTTGATCAATAGCCTCCCGGCTGGCGTTTTCCAGCCGTTCAACCGCTCTGTACCCCTGCTATCAAACGAAAGGAACGAACAATGTCGGAACTCGTTGTGATCGGCTTCGATGCCATGGATGAAGCAGATAAGGTGTTGTTGAAACTTCACAACCTGAAGAAGGAATATCTGGTCGACCTCGAGGACGCGGTGGTCGTCGTGAGAGATGAAGCCGGCAAGGTCCATCTCAAGCAGAGCCTCAACCTGGCAGCAATCGGGGCCACATCGGGGCTTTTGTCCGGCTCACTCTGGGGCGCCCTGGTTGGTCTGCTATTCCTCAATCCGCTCGCCGGCTTTGCGATCGGCGGGCTCGTCGGTGCAGGCACTGGCGCGATCTCCGGTTCGCTTTCCGACTACGGCATCAACGACGAATTCATCAAGTCTCTTGGCGGAACCATACCGAACTCCTCCTCCGCTCTCTTCGTGCTCATACGCAAGGTGCAGCCGGAAAAAGTCCTGGCAGAGTTCCAGGGGCTGCGTGGCCGCGTACTGAAAACCTCGTTAGCGCCGGATCAGGAGGAGAACCTGCGCAAGGCACTCTCAGGAGGCTCAGACGAAGCGCCCGCCAAGCCAGCCAAACGCCGAACGACTGCCAAAGGGGCAGCCAACCAAAGTTAGACGGCGATCGATACCAGCCACGACTGTAAACCTACATGCAATATCGGCCCGGGCGAGCCGCGCGCAAATGCGCGGCCCTTGCCGCCGGTCGCACGCAGCGAAACACTCTTACGGAACTCGCTGCGCTACCGACGCGGACTCACTACACGCTGCAGCGCCGGCTAAAAGGCAGTCGCTAGCCCCTCCGCTGTGAAGCGGGCGCCCGCTTTCGTCAGTCCTTCTTCGATGGAGGCGGAAAGCAGCGGTTGATAGCGTCGCTGCGCCATTCTCTCGCGGAAGGTCGTCTCGAAATCCGGCGTGAGCTGCCGGAGCTCTGTAAGCCGCTGCGCCGCTTCATCCGACCCGAGTTGCCCGAGTGCGGCAACGCGCAAGACGCTGATCAGGAAATTCCTGTCACTTGCCTGCTCGGCAAGCAGCGAAGCCTCCGACCAATCTCTTCGGCGGTAAGCGTCGAGTGCGAGAACCAGGACCGCATCACGCGGAACGACATCGACTAATCTACCGGCATCGCGCGCAAGAGAAACGCCCGCATCAAAATAGCCCAGCGCGAACAGTGCAAGACCAAGCTTTGCAGCCACATCGGGGTTGTTGGGATTGAGCGCGAGCGCGCGGTTGCCCGCGGCGATTGCCGCGTCGATCCTTCCACTGTAGAATTGCGACAACATCAGCGCCAGGTGCGCCCGGTCCGAAAGCGGCGACAATGAGACTGCCCGGTTGGCAAGCTCGAGCGCACGCGCGAGCTTGCTGTTGTCGGTGATCTCCGCCTGCCCCGCCGCTAGCAGCATTGCCAGCGCTGCGGTTGCGTCGGCATCGTAGCGGTTTGCCGCAATCGTTCTTTCCAGGCAATTGATTGTACGCGCGAGGGCCGATGCCGGGCCGTCGTCCAACTCGTGTTCGGCCTGAAGGACGCATGCGTTGCCAAGCGAGCCCTCAGCCATATCGTGTGCTTCGATGTTGTTGATGATCCCACGTGTAGCAGCAAAGCGGCGCGAGAGTTGCGCGACCAATTCCTCCCGGACCGACGCAACCGTCCTGCCGCTGGTATCGACCCTCTCCAAACCGGATTTGAGAAGATCGCCCGTCGCCGTGTCGACGACCTGCCACCAGATACTGCGATCGTCACCATCACCGTAATATTTCATATCGATTGCGTAGGCGTTCGATCTGGCCGGGCGAAGCACCGAGGCAAGCGGCCTCTCGCGCCGGTCGGCTTGCGAAACCGTCAGAGTCTGAAATTGCGTGAGGGCGGTCAGCAACATGTCCCGAGTAACAGCGGCCTCGTCACGCAGCCCCTCATCCACCGCAGTCAGCGTGAGTGCGACTGTAGGCTTGGCCGTTGTTGTGACGGTACGCGCCGCATAAACGGTGATACCGGTGCCTACGACCACGACCATCAGCAGCGCCAGGGTTGCAGCGAGCCGCAAGGTCGCCCAGAAGGCGCCTTGGACTTTCGGCGCAACCGTAGAAACGGGCAACTGAGGAACCAGCTTTACGGGTTCGCCCCAGGTCGTTGCGGGATGCTCTCGATCATCGATGCCTGGGGATGCACCGGTGGACCGCGTGAAAATCGCAATATAGCGCCCTCTCGGCAATTGAACCGTGACCCCACCATCTTCACCGAAAGCCTCGTAATACTGGCTGAGCGAGGATCGCAATCGGCTGAGCTCGATGCGAACAATGGGATCGAGTGACGGATCGAAATTGCTTTGTCGGCCAAGCACGTCAATGGCGATAGAATAGGCCTTCACGCCCTCGGCGTGCCCAGCGAATTGCTGTTCCGCGATATATTTAAGGATGCTGCGGCTTCTTTCGGTGGCCCTGAACCGCTCGTCGGCGAGCAGACGCTCCAGTTCTGCGCTGGCTTCCGAGCATGAAACGTCATGAGCCCAGCCTTCGTATTCCTTAGCCTTCATTGCCGCCCCGCTACGCAATGCTCAATGCCAAGTAGAACAGATGGGCTTGCCTCGCAGAAAACAAGGGGTTGCAACACAAAACGCTAACAAAACCAAAACGTGACCGACATTGGTGCGAGCTGGTCGGTCCTATTCCAGGCCGCCGCCTCCGCGCTCACGACAGTACTTGATCACGTCTGCCTCGATCTCTGCGCAGACCATTTCATACTCATGGACCATCGCATGGTTCATGTCGCCGGCACTGCTCCTCAGCCGGTCGAGGGTGGAGCTAGCATCCTCATAGGCCTCGCAGAGGCTGCCAAGAGATTCCGACTTCTCCCCGATCAGTTGAAGCCGCCCGCGGACCGAGGGCAGCTTCAGCATCAAGCGGTGTAACCCTCGCCGCTCGGCATCGGAAGGCGTTCTTAGCCCGTCGTTTTCCTTGCCCATGAAGACCACCCCGGCCTCAGTCGGCTTCGTTTGAACGATCTTAGCGAGCCAGTGGCTTGGCGGAAGTACGCAACGGTAACAGACCCGCGTTAATAGCGGCCACCAAGCCTTGTTACCTTGGCATTTACGTTCCGTACCCGCCTGGAACGCAACAAGAGTGCTGCAAATTGGGCCTGTATGGTCACGCGGCCGGGATCAGTTCAAATGAGCGGCATCAGCGTGAACAGTTCCTGAGCACGATTGACGCCGCGCAAGACATGCTGGCCGATCGAATGCAGGCTGTCCATTTGTGTGGGTGCAACGATTGCCGCGAAACTCGCCGACATCAGCAAGCGGCTCTGCAGCGACCGACAGAGCGAGACAATTCGGCTGACTTCGTTGACGGCAGGCCCGATGACCGTAAAATCGAGGCGATCTGCACTCCCGATGTTGCCGTAAAAGACCTCGCCGAGATGGAGCCCGAGATAGACGTCGGTCACCGGCCTCCCCTCGATACGGCGCTGCGCATTGAGGTCGAGCAGGCGTTTATCGAGCAGCGACCGGGCATTCAACGCCGCCGAGCAGGCCTCGCTCGGCCGCCTGCCCTTGAAAATCGCCAACGTGCCGTCGCCCATCAGCTTGAGCACTTCGCCGCCCGCTTCCTGCACCGACGAGATCACTGCATCCGCATAGTCGTTGAGCATCGGAATAATCTCTTCCGGATCGACTGTGTCCGAGATGTGCGTGAAGTTGGCAAGGTCGGAAAACCACAGCGCGGCCGATATGCGGTCGCTTTGACCGCGGGTGATCTTGCCGTGCAGTACCTGGTTGGCCGCATCCTGCCCCAGATAGACCTTGGCAATCGTGCCGGCAACGCCGCTAATCGTCACGCATTTGACGGCCAGCGCCAGGCAGGGAAGCAGATCGCGCAATACCGCGACGTCACGATCGGAGAATCCATCCTTCGCTCGCGTGGCAAAGTGGGAGAAGAAGCAGTCGATGTCTCCGATCRTACCACCATCGCCGAAGCGATGCGCAATGGCGATGAAGTCTGTGAAACCAGCAGCCTTCAGATCGTCCAGCAGGTAGAAATCGGTCGCGTCACCATTGCTCAGGCTTCTGCGGACCTCTACGGACCCCGTCGTCTCCAAATGATGGAATGCGGAGCGGAGCCAGTTGTCGGCGATCGCTCCGGCACCGGAAAAGCCGTATTCCGACACCCGCTCGATCGGCTCTCGGCTGTCCCAGCGGAAAGCTCGGCGTTCATAGACCGGATGCAGAGTGTCCATGACGGCAACGGAACGCTCGACCGGCAGTCCGTTCGCACCACACCGTTCACAGAAGCCGGCGAGCAGGTCCGCTTCGGCCACGCCCTTGAGCCCGCTCTGCATCAGCCAGGTAGTGATTTCTATGACGTGACGGTCGTCCACGGCTGTCTCCTAGAACCGGGCGTCATTTTGCTTTTCTCAAGCCGAATGGCTGCGTATCCGGTCATCGCGGGACGCCCAGACCGGTGAACTTACAGTTTTGCGAAGGCGGCTCTTGAAGCCGCCTCGGGTCAATTAACGATGGTGACGCTTGCAGTGCGACCGGCGACAAGCGCCGTGTCGTCGGGCAGCGCATCGAGCGCCACGCGTACGGGGACGCGCTGAGCCAGCCGCACCCAAGTGAAAGTCGGAGTTACGTTAGCGAGCTGCGCGCTGGTATCGCTGCGTTCGCGATCCTCTATGCCGCCCGCGACGCCATCGACATGCCCCTTAAGAGGCGTTTTGCTGCCCATCAGATAGACGAGCGCAGGATCGCCGACCTTGATGCGGTCCAGCTTGTTTTCTTCGAAATAGCCGGCGACGTAGTAGGAATCGCTGTCGATCAGGGCGGTAACGGCGGTGCCCGCAGTAACATAATTGCCCGGCTGCATGGAGAAGTTGGTGAGCACGCCGTTGACCGGCGCCCGCACCACGGAACGGTCGAGATTGAGCTGAGCAGTGTCACGGCTGATCACGGCCTGGTTGTAGGCGGCCTCGTCCTGCTGGACTGTCGTCTCAGCCTGCTGGATCTTCTGCCGTGTCACCGAGCTCTCGCCAAGTTTGCGATAGAGCTCGAGGTCGCTTCTCGCCAGGTCGAGAGCCGCCTTGCTGCTTTCCATCTGCGCTTCGGCCTGGCGCAAGGCGAGCGTAAAACGCGCCTGATCGATACGGAAGATCACGTCGCCCTTGCGAACAGTCTGATTGTCCTTTGCATCGACTTCACTGACGATCCCGGAGACATCGGCGGCTAGGCGTACGACGTCCGCGCGAACTTTGCCATCGCGGGTCCATGGTTCGTCCATGTAGTAGTCCCACAAATGCCAGCCGAGCACTCCCGCCAAAGCGACCATGACGCCGGTAACCAGGAAGCGACCGGAATGAGCGAAAAGCGATTTCATAGTGACACCTTATTCAAAGATAGCGCGATGGCGCCGAGCAGGCAGAAATACATGGCCGTGTCGAAGAGCGGTCGATGCCAGACCAAACGATAGAAGCCGACATACGCCAGTGCACTCCGCAGGATGGCGTTGAGGAGGTAAGCGGCGAATGCGATCGCGCCGAGCGTTGGGAGAAAGACCCCGTAAATATCGATATCCGGCCTCATGCCGCATGTTCCTTTGCAGTTCCGGCTGTCGCGCCCGTGACAGCCTGAGCGAGGGAGGCTGCATCCGGGTAGAGAGTGTATCTGAGCGCTGTCATCGAGCGGCGCGCGCCCTCGATCGCCGACGACCGGCCGGCCTCAATCAGTGCTGCGAGCGACTGGTCCAGTGTCGTCAGCAGGTTGCCGTCGGGTTGAGCATCCCGGCTCTTCTGCTTCTGCTGATAATAAGCCGCAACGCCCGACAGCACGTTCTCGATCGGCTCGCGCTTGTCGCGCGAGACAAGCTGCTTGTGGCGTTGGAGCTCCAGCGTATTGAGGCCGTTCCGCAGATCCCGCAGGATATCGGTCTGAGCGACGGCGGACTCGGCCGGGATCATCGCCAGGCGCGGGGCAACCAGGCCAAACCGGTCGACCATCCGGTAAAGCAACTTCGTGAAGTCGACGTCCTCAGGGCGACGCGCCGCAGCGACGATATCGGTCCAGCCCGAGCGCAGCAGCCGGTAGGCGGTCCATTCTGCACCGACAGAACGAACAAGAACGGTCGTTCCGCAGGCGATCACCATGCCGATGATCATGGCCGCGTTCGAATTGAGGAAGGAGGCGAGATCCAGGCTCAAGCGATCCTGCAGCGTCAGCATGTTCGGCAGGTTCACGCAGAAGCCCATGCCGTAGAGAGCGAGCGATGGCTTGGTCATCAACAACCCCGCCGGCACCAGGACCAATCCAAGTGCTGCGGCAAGCTCGACATAGGTATGGACCAACGGCATCAGGCCGAACTCGAAAACAAACGCTGCGATCACGGTGACGATCGCCACATTGACGAACTTGATCATCATCGGCGCGGGATCGTCCATCGATGAAAAGATGCAGCAGAGCACACCTGCCATCATCGCGGCGGCGCTGCCTTGCGGCCAGCCGGTATAGATCCAGAGGGCTGTGGCAATGAACGTCGCCAGCATCACGGATAGGCCGGAGTGAACGGCCATGCCGTAGTCCTTGTGGATCGGCGCGCGATCGAACGACGTGCCGAAGCGGCGCCAACGAAGATCGTGATGCGATCCGGATTGGATATCCTCGCGCAGACTGAGACAGTCGCCCCAGATCTGCACCAGATCGCGGATGCGAGCGGTGAAGTTGTGAGCAAGAAGCCCATTCCACTCCTGTTGCTCGTGTCCCTCCTCCTCAGACTTCGCTATCAGGGCAAGGAGCTGCTGGCGCTTATCCTCGGCAAGAGGCGCACCGTTTTCGAGCAACGCGCTGACTTCGGTTACGAGTGCAGTGATCGCGGGTGTGAATTTGCCCGGCGTCGCCTTGTCGAGCGCGTGCAGCACGTCAGCCAACCCTGAAACGACAGGCAGCATCGCAACCATGCGCTGCTGCAGCATTCGGGTGCGACCGACCATATCGCGCAGTGCCGAAGTGTCGTAGGCCACGTGAGTGGTAAAGCCGTGGAGGTCGACTGCGTCGGCAGCCAGCCGTCGGGCTGCCGCCAGAAGCGAAGGATCGCGTCCCCTGCCCTCCAGCGTGCCAATGGCGAGCTCGGCGCCGTCTCGCAGCCAGGCATTGATGCGCGCGGCCAGAACCGGCCCTGCATGCCGGGGAAAGAAGATACGATTGACAATCGCCGCACAGATGATGCCGAGCGCGATTTCCTCGACGCGGGCAGTTGCATAGGTAAAGGCCGTGTCCGGATTTGCGACGATCGGGAATCCGGTGAGAGCGGTCGTGTAGCCCGCCAGCATGAAGCTGTAGCTCCGTGGCGTCCGGTCGAGCAGACTGACGCCGAGGCAAAAGGCCATCCACAGCGCAATCGCAAGCGTCAGCAATTCAGGCGAATTGACGAGGTTGGGGATCAGGATCACCGTGACCGTACCGCCGAGTGCGGTGCCAATCAGTCGGTAGAGCGCCTTCGACGTACTCGCCCCGGACAGCGGATGGGCCACGATGTAAACCGTGCCGACCGCCCAGTATGGGTTTGGCAGGTCGAAGCAAAGCGCAAGGCCAAGCGCCAGCATTGCGGCGGCGAAGGTCTTGATGGAAAAAACGACGTCTCCCAGACTGGGATCGGTCGCGTTCTTGCTACTCGTCATTTTCCTGTATTCCGGATAGGGCCGCGGTTTTCGCCGCGATGGCGCGCAGGACTTCCAGGGCGGCCCCGACCTGTTCAGGATCGAGGTCGCCAAGGATCTGTGCTCGCAGCTCCGCCGCACAGCTTTCGGCGCGCTCGGCGACCGCTGTGCCTCCTCCGGTGAGTTGCACCAGCTTGATGCGACGGTCCGCCTCATCGGGGACCCGGCGGATCAAGCCGTCATTTTCCAAACTATCAAGAACCCGCACGAGCGTCGGCCCTTCCACACCGACCCGTTCGGCCAGAACACCCTGTGGGATCCGGTCGCCATGCCGAAGCAGCGCAATCAACGGCGCCGCGCTGGCATCGGATAGATTGTGCTCGGTCAGAATGGCGTTCAAAGCGCGACGCCACCCGCGCCCGCAGATCATAAGCAATGGTGCGAACTCGGCCCAGGTTTGTGTCTGATTCGTTGTCATGGAATTAGATAACATCCTATCGATTAGAATTCAATGATATTGTTGGGCGCATGACGATTGTGGTTAGCGGATCGTTTTTTTGCCCAGCAATTGCGGGACTTTCTGCTCGTCACTGCCGGCGACCAATCATAATTTGCCGCGACGCCGACATTGCATGCCCGAAGGCTAGGCAAGGTAGCTCACACGGAAATGTCATTTGCGAGCTAGGCTCGCTCGCTGAGGAGCAAACTTCATTCGGCATTCTTGGCGAAATCGGCACATATTAGCAGCGCCGGAAGTGCCATATTAGCGCATGCGAAGCCGCCGTTTTTCTTTTTGACGCAACCGCACTGCACTTAACCTTACCGGCTAACCACTCCATTAGCATCCCATTGAAAACGCAGGGGATTGTGGCACGTTGCAGCCATGACAAACATCCGAACTCCGAAATATAGCGCCGACGATATGGGACGCTCGCGGGAATGCGAAGCTGCCTGCAATATGGCAATCACCGAAGTTGTCCGTCGCGCGGTCGCGGCGGGATGGCGGGAAGAGGAAATTGCTCTTCATCTCGCAGACGCCGCAGAAGACTACGTGATGTATCTGGCCATAAGCGCGCAGCGCCGATTGATGGCAGCCAACAACAATTGAACGAAGCTTGGCACCGCAGCAAAGCCTGCGCAATTCTACGGCTCAATTGATCGGCGATGCAGGCGAAAGGTTAGTTCTGCGGCGTGTTTCTGAAGGCTTCCGCTTCCGCGTAGAACTTCTTTTCCCATGCCTTGTGATTGTCCAACCCCTCACGAATGAAGGGCGTGAAAACGGCAAGGTTCATCAGCGTCCAGTTCACAAAGCGCGCCGGGAACTTCAACGGCTTCACGAAATCGATAAAGAGCACCACGCGCGTCTCGTCGGTATGGTTCCACGCCTCATGCTCGTAGGCGTCGTCGAAGATCAGCGCCTTTCCTTCCTGCCAACGGCAGATCTGATCCTTGACCCGGATGGCAAGCTTGTCGGCAGGCTCCGGTACGATCATCCCGAGATGCAGGCGAAGCACGCCATTGTAAGGTCCGCGATGAGCCGGCAGATGCTTTCCGGGCTCGAAGATCGAGAACATGGCGGTTTTCAATCCCGGGATCTTCTGCACCGCCTCCCAGGTTTGCGGGCATGCCCTGATATTCTGTTCCGACATCACGCCAAACCCGACGAGGAAGAAGGTCTTCCAGCCACTATCGCTTGAGATCGTCTTCACATCAGTCGAGATGTCCTGGAATGACGGCAGTTCACTCTGCCGCACGAGCACGCGGTCCAGCTCGGACCGTATCTCCGGCCACGCCTTCTCAACCTCGGCGACCCAAGGGAATGTCGCGGTATCATAGACCGGCGGGTTGCCGAGCCTGGCATATTTGAAGTTCAGCTTTTCCGCCCACGCGACGATACCCATGAAGAAGCGCGTAATTGCGCTTGGTCGACCCATCGGCGTGATGCCGGCAGTGTTAAGGGATTGGTCCCTGGACTGGGTAGGTTTGCCGGAAAGACCTGAATCGGTGGTGCGGTCGGTCATGAGTGGTCCAATGCGTGGAACAAGCGGCCCAAAGCTCAAAGAAATATGGACAGGACCGCATGTTTCGCAAGATCGCGCAGGATGAGGTCAAATGTCGCGACGACATATAGGGGACCCGCGGCGCAGGACATTTACCCGCATCTGCCCGCCTTCGGGCAAGATCAATGCGAGATGGACTTCGAGAAGAGGTTGACCACGAGCACGCCGGTGATAATCAGCCCGAGCCCTACGATCGCCGGCGCATCGAGCCGCTGCTTGAAATAGACGAGGCCGACCCCGGATATCAGCACGATGCCGAGCGCGCTCCAGATCGCATAGGCGATCCCGACGGGGATGATCTTCAAGGTCATAGACAGGCAATAGAATGCTGTCGCGTAGCAGACGACCACCACGACCGTCGGTCCTACGCGGGTGAACTGCTGCGACAACTGCAGCGCCGTCGTGCCGATGACCTCGAGCGCGATCGCAGCAAAGAGCAGCGCATAGACGGCAGCTGGAGCCATGGTGGACCTACCCTACTTGTTGGCCAATTCGACGAGACGGGAGATGAGCGCCTGGCGGTCGCCGCCGCTGTCATGACTGCCGAGCATGTCGGCAAGCCAGAGCCCATCGGCCGCAAATCGAACGATCTGCGCATCGACGGACGAATCCGTGCCGACATATTCCTCCGTCCGCTCCTGCACCCACTCGCGCCAGCGCTGCCGAAGCCTTGGCTCGGCGAGCAGCGCCATGGTGACCTGAGCCCAATGGGCGGCCTCGTCGGGCTTATCCCTAAGATCGGCGACAGCATGCAGATAGGCCCGGCTGAAGCGGCCATGCGGGGTAGGGTCTTCGCGCATGCGCTCGTCAATATCGGCGTCGAAGCGATCCAGGAGACTTTCGAAAAGGGCGTCCAGCAACGCGTTCTTCGTCGGGAAATGGTGCAGTAGCCCACCCTTGCTGACGCCTGATGCGCCGGATACGGCATCCAGTGTCAGTGCGGCCATGCCCTGCTCCATCGTGAGGCGAGCGGCCACGTCCAGCAGCTGCTGGCGCACGACAAGGGGCTGTTTGCGGCGATGATGAGCGAGTGACATGCCAACAGAAGATACCGTCCAGACGGTTTTGTCAAGCCAACTCATATTCGACTGTCTGTGCGGATGGCGAATTGCCGCGTGCTGATCCAAGCGGTTGCAGTCCCGCTCCCCGCAGTGCATTAAGAGTCCGATTTCGAGGAATGGAACCGTGACGGAAAATGTCATTACGCTTTATGAGGCGATTGGCGGCGACGAGGCCGTCCGCGCCCTGTGTCGCCGCTTCTATGAGCTGATGGATACGCTGCCGGAGGCACAGCACGTTCGCGCCGTCCATCCGCCGACGCTGGAAGGCAGCGAGGAGAAATTCTACGAATACCTGACTGGATATTTCGGCGGCCCGCCGCTCTACACCGACAAGCGCGGTCACCCACGCCTCAAGAGCCGGCATTTCGTTGCCGAGATCGGTCCGGTGGAACGCGACGAGTGGCTACATTGCTTCCGTCGCGCGCTCGAGGAAACCATCGCCAATCCGAAGCTGCGCGAGATCATCCTGCCCCCCATCGAACGCCTCGCATATCACATGCAGAACAAGGAACACGGATGACCATGACGCTGAACGCGCGTATTGCGCCGCTGTTTTATCTGCTTGCCGGCTTGTTCGGTTTTGCCGGCGTGGCGCTGGCCGCGGCCGCAGCGCATGGCGGCGGCGACGCGCATCTTCTCGCTTCGGCTTCGGCAATGTGCCTGGCGCACGCCCCCACCCTGTTCGCCCTCGCGATCGGCGCCGAAAAACTTAAGACGGCGTGGCTTGCCGGCATACTGATAGGGGTCGGCACGCTTCTGTTTGCCGGGGATCTCGTTGTTTTGCGCTACGCTGGCTCCGGCCTGTTTCCGCTGGCGGCCCCCTCCGGCGGATTTGCCATGATGTTCGGCTGGCTGGCGATCGCCGTGGGCGCTTTCATTCGCCGAGGCTGATCGATCAGCTGACGGGGATGCGCCCAAACCGCAGCAGGTTGCCATGCGGGTCATGGATATAGAACTCTTCCATGCCCCACGGCCGTCGCTCAAGTGCGGTCAGACGCGCCACCCGCTTCTCCTGATACTCCGCATGGAGCGCAGCGATCCGACGGCCACGCAGATAGACGGACGTCGCTTCGCATAACGCCCGGTCGCGCGCCAGCCAGAAATGCAACTCCATCTCGTTCCGGCGGAGGATCAGATAGTCCGGAGATTGGTGGATGATCCGGTCGAAGCCGAGCTGGTCGCGATAAAAGGCCAGCGTTTCATCGAGATCAAGCGATGGCAAGACCGGAAGGACTTCGACACGATCCGGATCCTGTTCGGTCATTTCAGATGCCAGCAACCACGGTGAAGCCTTCAAAAACCGGAGGCCCCTTATACATTGCCTTGCGTTCACCAGCGTTGCGGTGCGCGGCGCGGAAGTTTTCGGACTTCGTCCAGTTCAGGAAGTCGTCCTCGCTTTGCCAGAGCGTGTGCGAGGAAAACAGCGTGTAGTCCTCTTCCGCATTAGTCTTGCCCCGCAGCAGCCGGAATTCAACAAAGCCAGGAACCTGCGAGAGGCTGGAATCGCGGTAGCGCCATACATTCTCGAAGTCTGCCTCGGATCCAATCGCAACCTTGAAGCGGTTCATTGCAATATACATGGGTGATCCCTACGCTTTGCTTTTCGCAGCGACGCGCGAAGGCGCGAAGGCTACAACATTATTGCCGTTTGCGGCCTCCAGACCAAGCGGCTTTTCAGGCTGTTGGCCAGGCAACCGTGCCTCCCAGAGGGGAAACTCCGATACGTTGGGATAGTCCTTGCGCCGCTCGGCATTCCGGAGCAGCAGTTCGTAAAGCTCCGGCACAAGGCCGTCGCCTCTTTGAGCGGCGATCTTGTGCAGGCCGATCATCATGACCCCACCGGGGCGTTCTTCATTCATCGGGAATTGTCTCGTTCGTTCATTGTCTGCAACGCACGTTCCAGACTGGACTTGCTGCCGTTTCGAAGCGGGATGAAGGCCTTGCCGAACTTCTTGCAGCCGGTCTTCACGCGCAGGCAGGCATCGTGGCTGATACAGTCGATCGGGCAAAAGACGCAGTCGACCGAGGGAAGTACGGTGTCGATGCGGGAGACCGCCTCGCGCAAACCGCCGTCGTGATGGATCAGCTCTGCCCCGAAATCGCTTGCGATCTGGCGAAGATGCGCCACCTGGCAGTCCCGTCCGCCGACATACAGGAAACTGCGTCCATCAAGTTTGGACCGCCCCGACGTTTCCTGAACCGTCTGAGCATCAGCGTTAACGCGGATCTCGCGGTTGGAACCCTTCTTCGTCTTTCGAGCCATTGCCCACCCGTTCGCTCGTTGATCGTCACACGATTCCTGCGTGTGCCGGGGGACCTTATTAAACTTGATTTTTAGAGTAAAGTATAAAGTTGATTATAGAAGTCATATTTTATCAATGACCCGTCACCTGGACGTCCTGGCTGAACGACCAGACCGGCTTGCCCCACTCGACAGGGAGCGGAGGGAACGGAGCAGCGCGGCGGATGCCCTCGACAACAGCCTGATCCAGCTCCGGAATACCGGAGCTGCGCGCGATCGAAAGACCGCTCAGATCGCCGCTGGCGCCGATTGTCAGGCGAACGCGAACGCTCATGGATGTGCTCATGCGCTTGTACTCCGACGGCACCCTGACCGAGCGACGAATCCGGGATTGTACCTTGCCGGGATAATTGGCGACGGCCGCGCTCCCCGCACCGCCACTGCTGCCAGCCCCACGCGAATTCTGGTTCGATGTTGCCGTCTCGGTCCCGTCGGCGGACCCTCTCTTGGAATCCTGCTCGTTTTCACCGCCGGATCCTGCGGATGGTTGAACCTTCTTCGGCGGCTCCTTCTTCTCGATCGGCTTCTTGACGGGCTTTTCCGCTTTCAGCTTCGGCTCCGGTGTTGGTTTATCCGGCTCGGGAGCGACCGCCGCCGTTTCCACCGGCTGAACCGGCTTGATCTCTTCCGGCGCCGCTTGAGCAACCGGAGGCGTTTCCGCAGGCACCTCGAGCGGCACTTCGGTCGCCATCGGCTGCACGAAGGACGTCTCGGCCGATGAGAGCGAAGTCAAAACCTCCGGTTCCGCGGCAACGATGTTCTCCGGTGAAACGCGCGTAACCTCTTGTGTAGGCGCAACGGTTACCGGCTCGGTGGTCACCGTTTCCGTCGGCGTCGCCGCCGTCGGCTGGACCGTCTGAGTCTGCGCGGTCTCGGCTACGATCTGCTCGGGCTGCTGCTCCTCAGCCTTCTCGCCCGCCGCCGCTTGGTCCGCTTCCGAATCGCCAAGGATAATGACGCTCACGACTTCGCCGGCCTCTTCGACCGGATCGTGCGGTGTGACCACAAATCCGACCACCAGCATCGCGATGACGGCCGCATGGCAGGCAAAGGAACTGAGGCAAGCCATCACCACATTGCGCTGAGGTGGTTTCGCGTTCTCTTCCCTTTCGGCGCTCGCCTCCAGCGACGGCGCGGTTGCGACGGTGCTGCTCGCACTCTGCGGAGCCTGCGGGAAGGATTCGATCAACGCCAGGCGCGCGTAGTGTATGGAAGCTTCGGCGGCTGGCTGGCGTGGCACATTGCGAAGATCGGACAATTCATGCCCGGGATGCATGCCGGGATTGTTGTCGTTCATTCCGCCGTCAGCGACCGGTTCCTCGACGAGAATGACTCTCGATTTGGATTTTGCTGAAACTGCCATTTGTGCCTGCCTCGGCCAGTTGAAACAGAAAACCGTCGGCTGTCATGCCGGCGAACCACTCAACCCTCGAAGGGAACGGAAACCTGTGAACGAGTGACAAGGCCCTTCATGCACTCTCCCGAGGCCGGCCCGTCGCAGACTGGCGCGTCGTTGATCAGCAAGCGCGTCACGCTCTCGCAGTTGACGTTCGGCATGTCGAACTGGCGCACACGCTTCTTGCCTTGCGGCAGATCGCGGAAGTCCAGCACGGTAACCCGGTCGACCGCGTTCTTGTCGTTGAAGAAAGCAAGCTCGAAGGAGATTTTGCTGATTGGCGCGGCAAGATTGTTGAGCGCAACGAAGGTCATCATGCAGCCCTTCTGTGATGGCGCCAGACCGTTCAACTCGACCTCAAGGCCCTTGGCCGGCGACGCTGCAGCAGCGTCCTGAGCAAAAACCTGCGATGCGCTCGCAACCACGATCAGACCGCTCGTCAAAAGCGCTGCAACCTTGCTCACTGCCATTCCTTCCATCAATAAACTCTAAAACTTGACTTCTAAACTCCGCTATTGCGTCATTAAAAAATGATGACTATGAAAGTCAAGATAATTATGGATTTTCCGGGCGTTTGGACGCCGCGGATCGAGCGGAAATAGCCGATCGAAATGATGGTTGAGAAGCCAGATAGCTTTAGTCACGCGTCGCCGCAGCGCGAACCAACGGCAGAAATGCGCGTTCTGGAAAGTGCGGACATTTTTCGCGGAGCGACCGAGATCATGATCCGTCACGACGGCGTGGTCTACCGCATGAAAATCACCCGTCAGGGCAAACTCATTCTCAACAAGTAGGGCTAGGACATGACTGAAACCACGAAACCGGCTCCCGCCGACATACGCGCATTTCGCGCGGAGAATCCGAAGATGCGCGAGCGCGATATCGCCGCACAGCTTCAGATTTCGGAAGCTGCTCTCGTTGCGGCCGAAGTCGGCATCACCGCAACCCGCATCGACGGCAGCGCCGTGAAGCTCCTGGAGCGGGTCGCTGAACTCGGCGAAGTCATGGCCCTTTCCCGTAACGAAAGCGCCGTTCACGAAAAGATCGGCGTTTACGAGAACATCACCGCCGGGCCGCACGCCTCGATCGTGCTCGGGGAAAACATCGACCTGCGCATTTTTCCAAACCGCTGGGCGCATGCTTTTGCCGTCTCTAAGAAGGACGGCGACCAGGAGCGACTCAGCCTGCAGTATTTCGACAAGGCAGGCAACGCGGTTCACAAGATCCATCTTCGCCCGGACTCGAATGTCGAAGCCTATCGCGCCATCGTCCGGGATCTGACGCTCGACGATCAGTCGCAAGAATTCAACGCTGATCCGACGCCCTCATCGATGGATGAGAGCGGCGAGGTCACCCGCGATGAACTGCGGGAGCACTGGAGCAAGCTCACCGACACGCACGAGTTCTTCGGCATGCTGCGCAAGCTGAAGATCGGCCGCCGAGCCGCCGTTCGCACCGTCGGCGACGACTACGCGTGGCAACTCGACAACACGGCAACGGCGGAGATGATGCACGCTTCGGTCAAGGCCGGTCTGCCGGTCATGTGCTTCGTGGCAAACAACGGCATCGTGCAGATCCATTCCGGCCCGATATTCAACCTGCAGCCGATGGGTCCGTGGATCAATATCTTCGACCCGACCTTCCACCTGCATCTTCGGCAGGATCACATCGCCGAGACCTGGGCGGTACGCAAGCCGACAAAGGACGGCCATGTAACCTCGCTCGAGGCCTACAATGCCGAGGGCGAAATGATCATCCAGTTCTTCGGCAAGCGCAAGGAAGGCACCGATGAGCGCGACGATTGGCGCTCGATCATGGAAAACCTGCCGCGCGCAGGAACCAGCGTCGCGGCATGAGCAAGGGGATAACGATGCGTAAGGCACCGCGCAGCAAGCGGCTTCGGGCGATGGCGTTTTCAGCCACGGTTATTGTGCTGTCGCTGGCTCCGGTCTCGAATGCCCCGGCCGCTGAAAAACTGAATACGACGCGCCTTGTGTCCGTTGGCGGCGATGTCACCGAGATCATCTACGCGCTCGGTGAGCAGGACCGGTTGATCGCGCGCGACACGACCAGCCTGTATCCCGAAGCGGCAACAAAGCTGCCCGACGTAGGCTACATGCGCGCGCTATCGCCGGAGGGCATCCTCGCCATGAACCCGACGGCGATCATCGCCATCGAGGGATCCGGGCCACCGGAAGCGCTGAACGTGCTCAAGAGCGCGAGCGTCCCCTTCGAGACCGTGCCCAACGCCTATACCCGCGAAGGCATCCTCGCCAAGATCGACCGGGTCGGCGATCTCCTCGGCCAGCCCGACAAGGCAAAGGCGCTAGAGGAAAGGGTGGGTGTGGATCTTGACGTGGCAATCGCCGACGCCGCCAAGCGCCCCGAAGGCGAGCGGAAGCGCATCCTCTTCATTCTGAGTATGCAAGGAGGAAAGATCATGGCCTCCGGAACCGGCACGGCAGCCGATGGCATCATCAAGCTGTCCGGTTCCGTCAATGCCGTCGGCAATTTCCCGGGCTACAAGCCGCTAACCGACGAGGCGATCGTGGAAGCCAAGCCTGACGTCATCTTGATGATGAACCGCGGCGACGGGTCAGCCACCAAGGATGAAGATCTTCTGAAGCAGCCCGCGCTGGCCCTGACACCCGCGGCGCAAAACAAGGCAATCATTCGCATGGACGGCCTCCACCTGCTCGGGTTCGGCCCGCGCACCGCGAGCGCCGTCCGTGAGTTGAACGCAGCGATCTACGGAAGCTGATAATGGCTCTGCAGGACGCCATCGGACAGAAGCGCTCCATGTTTTCGCTGACAGGTCTGCGGGAGCTTCAAAGGGCGGGTGATCGCAGTCGCCTCGCGCTGCTGGCAATCGTTCTGCTTGCCGTCGGGTCCGTCCTGTCCCTGTTATTCTCAGTGACAACGGGTGCTTCCAACGCCTCGTTCCTCGACGTCATCGCCAACATGGCCGGCTCGGACGATGCGCTGAACGCCAGAGACCGGATCATCATCTTCGATATCCGAATGCCCCGCGCGATCCTGGGTTTCCTGGTGGGCGGCTCGCTTGCCGTCTCAGGCGCCATCATGCAGGGCTTGTTCCGCAATCCGCTTGCGGATCCCGGGCTCGTCGGCGTGTCCTCCGGCGCGAGCCTCGGTGCCGTGGTGATCATCGTGCTCGCCAGCACCTTTGCCGCGCCGCTTTACACGCTGCTCGGCATCTACGCGCTGCCGATCGCAGCCTTCTGCGGCGGACTTGCCAGCACGTGGCTGCTCTACCGGATCGCAACCGGGAACGGCCAGACCTCAGTTGCCACGATGCTGCTTGCCGGCATCGCGCTCGGCTCGCTTGCCGGCGCGCTCACGGGCCTCCTGATCTACATGGCCAACGATCAGCAACTCCGCGACCTCACCTTCTGGGGGATGGGATCGCTTGCCGGGGCGACATGGGCAAAGATCGCCGCCGCCGGCCCGATCATTCTTCTCTCCTTTGCGGCGATACCCTTCATGGCCCCTGGCCTGAATGCCATCACTCTCGGTGAGGCTACAGCCTTTCACATGGGCGTCCCTGTTCAGCGGCTGAAGAACATCGCCATCGTCACCGTCGCCGGGGCGACGGGTGCTTCGGTCGCAGTCAGCGGCGGCATCGGCTTCGTCGGCATCGTCGTTCCGCATGTTCTGCGCATGTCGATCGGCCCCGATCACCGCTTCCTGCTGCCAGCTTCGGCGCTTCTCGGCGGCTCGCTGCTGATTTTTGCCGATGTTCTTGCCAGGACCATCGTCGCGCCGGCCGAACTGCCGATCGGCATCATTACGGCCGCCGTCGGCGGCCCGTTCTTCCTTTGGATTCTGTTGCGGCATCGCGCACGCCTTGCCCTTTGAGTATTGAGCAATGATTGAGGTATCCGGCGTTTCCGTGCGCCTTTCCGGCAAGACCATTGTTAGTCAGGTCGGCTTCTCCGCCGAGGCAGGCCAGTTGACCGCGATTGCCGGTCCGAACGGCTCGGGCAAGACAACGACGATGAAAGCGGTCTCCGGCGAACTCCCCTACTCCGGCTCCATTCGTCTCAATGGTCAGGAAGTGAACGCGCTGCAGCCGTGGCGGCTGGCGACGATGCGGGCGGTGCTGCCGCAGGCAAGCTCGATCTCCTTTCCCTTCACGGTGCGCGAAGTGGTGCGGATGGGCCTGACCACCGGCGTCAATCGCAATCCTGAGAAAGCCGAGCAGACCGCGGCGAATGCACTGGCCTCCGTCGACCTGGGGGGCTTCGAAGGCCGCTTCTATCAGGAACTTTCGGGTGGCGAGCAGCAGCGCGTTCAACTCGCCCGCGTGCTCTGCCAGATCGCCGAGCCGGTCGTCGACGGCAAGCCCTGCTGGCTTCTGCTCGACGAGCCGGTATCCAGCCTCGACATCAGCCACCAGCTGACGATCATGACTCTGGCGCACAATTTCTGCGAGGCCGGTGGCGGCGTCATCGCCGTCATGCACGACCTCAACCTGACCGCGCTTTTCGCCGACCGGATCATTCTCATGAAATCCGGCCAACTGGCTGCAAGCGGTAGCGTCCGCGATGTGCTGACCGACGAGACAATGGAATCTGTCTTCGGCTGTGCCCTGCGGATCAATCAGGTTCCGGCCGACGGTACGCCCTTCGTGCTTGCGCACAGTGCGATCCAAACCGGATACAATCCAGCGTAGCGGAACTTTTGCAGGGTGACCGCGTTAAGCAATTGATGATGTGGGTCATTGCCGGGCGATAATCTTCATGCAAACTTCGGCAGCGGCCCTGTGTTGAATCAGGCCGCTAAGAGCGCGCCTCACCGATGGAGAAAATCGTGGCCTCTTCGCTCCTCCACCCCATTCGCAGCCGGCGCAATGGCGGCACGCTTCACAACATCGAATCCACCATCGAAGAACAGATCGAGTCTCTTCGTGAAGAGATCGCAGCACTGACGAAGATTGCCGGAAAGCAGTCACGAAAGTCGAGCGATCGCATGCGCTATCAGGCAGCCGCCAGCTACGACGATCTGCTCTCTCGCAGCGAAGACCTGATGCATGAATTGCAGGAAAGCTACCTTCGCGGCGCCAACGAAGTGCGCAATACCGTGCGCCGTCACCCAATCGCCACCGTCGGGGCGGCAGCAGCCTTTGGGCTCGTCCTCGCCCTTCTTGCCCGCCGTTAAGGAGGCTAAATGCTCTTCCCGCTCCTCAGCCTGTTGGTAGGCACGAGTGTTCACCGAACCGTTGCGCGGACGAAGCGCAACGGTATTTTCGTTGCCATTGCCGTCGTGCTCTTGTTGACCGCTTATACGCTCGCGGTCGTCGCCGGTGCCATCTGGCTCTCAGGCATCTACGGTCCGATCGGCGCAGCGCTGTTCCTGGCAGCCGCAGCCCTGCTGGTGGCGATCGTCGTTCTCGTCATCATGATGGTGATCAACGCCCAGGAGGCGCGCCGTGCCAAAGAACGCAAGCAGGCATTGGAATCGCTTGCAGCGGTCGGCATTGGTCTTGTCCGAGCTCAGCCCTTGTTGACGGCTGGCGTTCTTGCAGCAATCGTGGCGGCCAACCTCGTCGGTTCCAAGCGCGACGACTGACCTCTCAATTTTCGCGTAGCTCAAGGAAAAGGCCGGCGCCCTGTTGGGCAGCCGGCCTCTCCTATGGATCGAACGAGACTATTATATCAGAAGGCGAAGGCCTTGGACGTCAGCGGCGAGGATGTCGCATCCGGACCAAAATCGGCTTCACCGGATATTTGAAGCAGTTCCTGGAGACGCTGGCGAGCGCGATTGACGCGGCTCTTGATCGTTCCGACTGCACATCCGCAGATTTCCGCCGCTTCCTCGTAGGAAAAACCGGAAGCGCCGACCAGGATGATCGCTTCACGCTGGTCCGGCGGCAGCTGATCGAGCGCCTTCTTGAAGTCCTGAAGATCGAGCGCCCCGTATTGGGCCGGGTGCATAGCCATGGACTCGGTGAACAGGCCATCGCTGTCCTGAATCTCGCGCCCGCTCTTGCGCATCTGGCTGTAGAGTTCGTTGCGCAGAATCGTGAAGAGCCAGGCTTTCATGTTCGTGCCCATCTCGAAATGATCCTGCTTTGCCCAGGCTTTCATGATGGTGTCCTGGACAAGATCATCCGCCCGGTCGTGCCGGCCAATCAGCGAGATGGCGAAGGCGCGGAGGCTAGGGAGCGACGCGAGGAGCTCGCGCTTGAAGCTTGGTTGCTGCTTTTCCATGGAGCCACCTTACTTCACAGCTTTTGCCGACGCGACGAGCTCAGCCTGGTCAAGCTTCTCGAGCAGATCGAGAAAGCGGTCGGGAATCGCCTCTTCCTGCACGGCAGCATAAAGCGATCGTAACTTCACGCCGATCTGGCTGTTGGGGTCAAGGATATCGCTTGCGCGCATTTCCAGCCGCTGCCGATCCTTTTCATTCTTCCGTGTCGTCATCAATCGTCACTTTGCTTTTGTTATCCACGTGCTCTGCCACGTCGCCTTGATTAAGTTCGCCTCAATAAAACAGCCGCTTGTCCCGGCCGATTGGCGAACATCCCGTCGCGTGCCATGAAACAAATGCGATAAGCCCTCTGTTGGTAGCCACGATAATGCCGTTGAGAAAAAAAAGTTCCTACATGCGAGGAACATTTTTACAATCCGTCGCGTTTTAATCGCCATTGGGGCCGTTCACCGGCCTATAGTGGGAGCTTTACATGACACTTTCGACTCGAATTGCGCCGCATCTTCCTTACCTGCGTCGCTATTCCCGCGCGCTTACTGGAACGCAGACTTCAGGCGACGCCTATGTAGCCGCCGTACTCGAGGCGATCATTACCGACATATCCATTTTCCCGGATACCGCGGATGACCGCGTCGCATTGTACAAACTTTTCACTACGCTTTTTGGTTCCGTCACCGTCCAGATTCCGGAACCTGCCTCGCCCTACATATGGGAACAGCGCGCAACGCTGAACCTTGCCAAGGTTTCGCCGCGTGCCCGCCAGGCTTTCATACTCGCCTCCGTCGAGAACTTTCGGGTGGGAGAAATTTCCGAGATCCTGGGCGTGGAAGAGGACGAAGTCGTCAGCCTGCTCGACAACGCATCACGCGAGATCTCTCGCCAGGTCGCCACTGATGTCATGATCATCGAAGACGAACCGCTGATCGCGATGGACATCGAACAGATGGTGGAGAGCCTCGGCCATCGCGTCACCGGCATTGCCCGTACCCACGCCGAAGCGGTTGCACTTTATAACAGGACCCGGCCAGGCATGGTTCTTGCGGATATCCAGCTTGCGGATGGAAGCTCCGGCATCGATGCCGTCAACGACATTCTCAAGACCGCAAGCGTGCCGGTAATCTTCATCACCGCCTTCCCCGAAAGGCTGCTGACCGGCGAACGGCCCGAGCCGACATTCCTGGTCACGAAGCCGTTCAATCCGGACATGGTCAAGGCACTGATCAGTCAGGCACTTTTCTTCAACGAATCCACCAAGGCCGCTGCCTAAGGGAAATGGCGGTCGCCTAGGAACAAAGGGAGCGGAAATGCGTTTCGGTCAATCTGGAGCGCTATTCCGACCTTAAGGTTTTTTTTCGTGCTTTCTTCTAGGATGAGCTTCCCGAATGGGCACCTTCCTCCCCGTGAGGAAAGATCAAAAATGGGAAAGGCGACTAGTGAACAGGAACGGACCAGTGCCCGGAGTGCCCTTCGCGCTGGAAGGCAGAGCGGTGTTGCTGGAGAGCGCACTGGCGAGCGCCGGAATCTCCGTGATCTACCAGGACCCTAGGCTATCGATCATCTATGCCGACAACCTTCCTCCGCATTTTCAGCCGCTTGCAATACCGGGCGGTACTGACGTCGATCTCTTCGGCGAAGCGCATGGACGCGAGTTGGAGAAGCTGAAGCAGCAGGTATTCGAAACCGGAAAGCCGACGACAACCGAGATCGACATTTCGATCGACGGAGAAATGCGCACCTACGAATTGAAGATCCAGCGCGTCGGTACCGATCACGCCATGGGCATCCTTTCCGTGGTCGCCGAGGTGACGGAGGCCCGGCATCGCGAAAAGGTGCTGAAGTCCCTTCTTCGCGAGCTCTCGCATCGCTCGAAGAACCTTCTGGCCATTATTCAAGGAATCGCCACACAAACAGCCCGCAACACCATATCGCTGAATAGCTTCCTGGTGAAATTCCGCGGGCGACTGCAATCCCTGTCGAATTCACAAGACCTGATTACCGATTCCAGCTGGCGCGGTGCGTTCCTTTTCGAACTCGCTGAAAAGCAATTCGCGCCCTACTGGCCCGAGACGGCGGGACCGCTGCCGATCTCCGGGATAAACGTCCACTTGACACCCAATGCCGCCGTGCACGTCGGGCTCGCGCTGCATGAATTGATCGTCAACTCGGCCTCCTACGGAGCGATTGCCGGCAGCACGCCTGCGGTCACTCTGAGCTGTCATGAAGTGGCCGCTGACGGGCGAAAGGCAATCGAGGTTTCATGGGCGGAGACGCTATGCGATCCGACAGAGGTTCACGAATTCAGTGAAAACAGCTTTGGCAAGACTGTGCTTGAGCGCGTCGTTCCCTCGTCGGTCAACGGCAAGGCCGAACTGACGCTGGTGCCGGGACGGATCGAATATCATCTGGTTATCCCCGACGCCGAGTTCGAGATCCTCCGGCACCCCTCTCAAAAGGCAGCTACACGCTAAACGAAGAACAGCCAGTGCGAGGGCGGCGCACCGGCTGTTCTTTCACTCACCGGGAGGGGACCGTGAGTACATCCGAACGATGGGTTGGGGGCGCGCATGTTGGGTCGATGCGGTCATCGTTCGGATATCGCAGTAACGGGCAAGTATCCGAATGGTTCCGGGAACCAGTGAGAAAAAGTCGATTTTTTTACTTTTTTATTTTCAGGCCGAAGTCACCGGTGCACGGCCATCCGCCGCGCAGAAATTAATTCCATTAAAACAATGTGATAACGGCGATATCAGGCAAAAATTTTACCGTTTGATAAATTTTTGAAGCTGAGTTACGCTTCCTCTTACTGGCCGTTTACCAATAATGAGGGAACTTCAATGGAACGACTGGGAACTGGGATTCGTGCTGGCCGGCTTTCGCCCGCCGAATACGATTCGAACTTCTCCGATCTTAATCCGCGCCTCGACAAACACGAGGCGCTGGTCGCAGCCGACCGCTGTTATTTCTGCTACGACGCGCCTTGCATGACGGCCTGTCCCACCTCCATCGACATCCCGCTCTTCATCCGGCAGATCGCCACCGGAAATCCGATCGGATCGGCGAAGACGATCTTTGACCAGAATATTCTGGGCGGCATGTGCGCCCGCGTCTGTCCCACCGAAGATCTGTGCGAGCAAGCCTGCGTGCGCAACACGGCAGAGGAACGCCCTGTCGAAATCGGTCGCCTGCAGCGATATGCGACCGATACGGCCATGGAGGCGGACAAGCAGTTCTACAGCCGCGCCGCCTCGACCGGAAGGAAGATCGCCGTCGTGGGCGCCGGCCCGGCTGGCCTCGCCGCGGCCCATCGCCTCGCGGTCAAGGGCCATGATGTCGTCATCTATGACGCAAAGCCGAAGTCTGGCGGCCTCAACGAATACGGCATCGCCACCTACAAGGCCGTTGACGACTTCGCGCAAAAGGAAGTGGACTACGTCCTGGCCATCGGCGGCATTGAAGTTCGCCACAACCAGCAGCTCGGCCGTAATTTCTCCCTCGCCGATCTGCAGTCGCAATATGATGCGGTCTTCCTCAGCATCGGCCTTTCAGGCGTCAACGCGCTGCGGGTCGAAGGCGAAAACTTGCCGGGCGTCGATGATGCCGTGGACTTCATCGCCGGCCTTCGGCAGGCTGCTGACAAGGGCGACATTGCGGTCGGTCGCCGCGTCGTCGTTCTCGGCGGCGGTATGACGGCGATCGACGCGGCCGTGCAAGCCAAGCTGCTCGGCGCCGAGGAAGTGACGATCTGCTATCGCCGCGGCAAGGAGCATATGAACGCCTCGGAATTCGAGCAGGATCTCGCGACCTCCAGGGGCGTCATCATTCGTCACTGGCTGGCGCCGAAATCCATTCTCGCGCAGGACGGCAAAGTCGCCGCGATCGAGGTGGAATACACCAAGCTGGTCGACGGTCGCTTGTCGACGACGGGCGAGACTGGCGTCATCGCCGCTGATCAGATCTTCAAGGCGATCGGTCAGACTCTCGACACCTCCAGCCTCGGCGCGCTGCGCTTGGAATCCGGCCGCATCGCCGTCGATACTGATGGCAAGACCTCGCTCGACGGCGTCTGGGCCGGCGGCGACTGCGTCTTCGGCGGTGACGACCTAACCGTCTCGGCGGTCGCGCAGGGCCGCGATGCCGCTGAATCCATCAACCGCATGCTTGCTGCCGGTGCGCAGCCGGCCGTTGCCGTCGCGTGAAGGGGAGAATGAACAATGGCTGATCTCCGCAATAATTTCGTCGGCATCAAGTCGCCCAACCCGTTCTGGCTGGCCTCGGCACCGCCAACCGACAAGGCCTACAACGTCGAACGTGCCTTCAAGGCCGGATGGGGCGGCGTCGTCTGGAAGACGCTTGGTGAGGAAGGCCCCCCGGTCGTGAACGTCAACGGCCCGCGCTACGGCGCGATCTGGGGCGCCGACCGCCGCCTGCTCGGCTTGAACAACATCGAGCTCATCACAGACCGCGACCTCTACACCAACCTGCGCGAAATGAAGCAGGTGAAGATGAACTGGCCCGACCGGGCCTTGATCGCTTCGATCATGGTTCCCTGCGAGGAGAATGCCTGGAAGGCAATCCTGCCGCTGGTCGAGGAGACCGGTGCCGACGGCATCGAACTCAACTTCGGCTGTCCGCACGGCATGTCGGAACGCGGTATGGGCTCCGCGGTCGGACAGGTGCCTGAGTATATCGAAATGGTCGTGCGCTGGTGCAAGCAGTACACGCGCATGCCCGTCATCACGAAGCTGACACCAAATATCACCGATATCCGCAAGCCAGCCCGTGCTGCCAAGGCCGGCGGCACCGATGCCGTGTCGCTGATCAACACGATCAATTCGATCACCTCGGTCAATCTCGACACCTTCTCGCCGGAACCGTCGATCGACGGGCGCGGCAGCCACGGCGGCTATTGCGGCCCGGCGGTGAAGCCGATCGCCCTCAACATGGTCGCCGAGATCGCCCGCGATCCGGAGACCTACGGCCTGCCGATATCAGGTATCGGCGGCATCACCACCTGGCGCGATGCGGCTGAGTTCCTGGCGCTCGGCGCCGGCAACGTGCAAGTCTGCACGGCGGCGATGACCTACGGCTTCAAGATCGTCCAGGAGATGATCACGGGGCTTTCCGACTGGATGGACGCCAAGGGTCACCGCAACCTCGACGACATCACCGGCCGCGCAGTGCCGAATGTTTCCGACTGGCAGTATCTCAACCTGAACTACATCGCCAAGGCGAAGATCGATCAGGATGCCTGCATCAAGTGCGGTCGCTGTCACATCGCCTGTGAGGACACCTCGCACCAGGCGATCACCCAGTTCGTCAACGGCGTCAGGCATTTCGAGGTGATGGAAGAGGAATGCGTCGGCTGCAATCTTTGCGTCAACGTCTGCCCTGTCGAGAACTGCATCACCATGGAGCAGCTCCCCGTCGGCGACCTCGACAAGCGCACCGGAAAGATCGTCGATCCGAATTATGCAAACTGGACGACGCACCCGAACAACCCGATGGCTCGCCAGGCAGCGGAGTAAGATCAAGGGTGCCGCAAAACTCCGTGCGGCACCCCCTCCCTCATTCCTGTGCTCGTCACAGGAATCCAGCCACGGCGCGTCGGCGCCGTGAATGACTCTTGCTCAATGCGGGCATTTTCGCCATTCTTCAACCATGAAGGGTTGCGTCGATATTCTCGCATCCCCGCGAAACGGCACGCTTTATACCGGCGTGACCCGCGATCTCTCAGCCCAGCTTTTCGGGCATCAGAGCGAGCTACCAGGAGGTTTCACGTCTCGATACGGCGTGAAGATGCTGGTGTGGTTCGAGGAGCATGATCTGCTGACGACGGCGATCACGCGGGAGAAGACCATTAAAAATGGCCGCGGGGCAGTGGAAACTCAACCTGATCGAAGCGACGAACCCCGAACGGGAGGATATTTCATCTTTTCTGCACAGCCTATGAGTCTTCTGCCGTGCCGACGCAAGGCTGCTGGATTCCTGTGACAAGCACAGGAATGAGGGTGGCGGGTGAGGCACCCGACCTACCTCTTTTACCCCGCAAAAGTCTTCCGGTATGCCCTGGGACTCGTGCCCAACCGTTTGCGAAAATGGTGCCGCATCGTCGCCAGCGTTCCAAAGCCGCTGGCGACCGCGATATCGTCGAGAGACCCGCTGATCTCCTTTTCCAGCAATTCGCGTGCATGGCGAAGCCTCTCCTTGAGCAGCCATTCGCCGACGCTGAGCCCGGTCGTGCTTTCGAACCGGCGCTGAAAGGTCCGGTGGCTCATCCCAGCTTTCGCGGCAAGCAGGCTGATCGGCTGCTCCTCGTCCAGCCGCTGCCGCATCCAGTCCATGAGCGGGCTTAGCCGGATGCCTTCACGCTCCAGCGGCACCGGCGCCTGGATGAACTGCGCCTGCCCGCCCTCGCGATGCGGCGGCAAAACCAGGCGACGCGCAACACTGTTGGCGGCCTCGGCGCCGAAGTCACCACGGACCACATGCAGGCAGAGATCAATACCGGCAGCACTCCCGGCTGCCGTCAGGATGGGGCCCTCATCCATGTAAAGCACATCAGCATCGAAGTTGATGTCGGGATAGCGTTTCGAGATCGAGGCGACATATCGCCAATGCGTGGTGGCGCGGCGATGGCGAAGAAGCCCTGTTGCGGCAAGCACCGCGACACCCGAGCAGAGAGACATGATCCGCGCACCGCGCTGGTGGGCCGCGCACAGCGCATCGATCAGGGCACCCGGAACCTCCGCATCGATCGAGCGCCAGCCGGGCACGACGATCAGATCCGCCTTCTCCAGCACGTCCAGTCCATGATCGACGGAGACGGTCAAGCCGCCAGCAGCGCGAAGCGGCCCAGGCTCGACCCCGCAGACCGAATAGCGATACCAGCCCTCGCCCATTTCCGGACGCGGCAGGCCGAAAACCTCGTAAGCGATGCCGAATTCGAAGGTGCAGAGCCCGTCATAGGCGAGCACAACAACATGGGGTCCTCTCAACGCATTTGGCATGATCTTTACGCTAACCGTCATTATGGCCAATTTCGCAAAGCCATAACATCGGCGATGGTTGGCGGCAACTCGAACCGAAAGGAAACGTCATGCCGAGCTTCGTCGCCGAAGTCCCTGCCGCCTCTCCCGAAGCCACTGCCGCCTACTATGCCCGCAAGCTCGCCTTCGAGACCGATTGCTGGGACGTCCACGCATCGCTCACCGCCGGCCACGGCGACTTCGTGCTGTTGGATGTCCGCTCTCCGACCCATTACGCCGCCGCCCACATTCCGGGCGCGATCAACCTCCCGCACGGCAAAATGACGGCCCATCACATGTCGAAATGGCCGGCAGATACGCTCTTCGTCGTTTATTGCTCCGGCCCGCATTGCAACGGGACCGACAAGGCAGCCCTGCGCCTTGCCCGGCTAGGGCTACAAGTGAAGGTCATGATCGGCGGAATGACCGGCTGGGCAGACGAAGGGTTTTCCTTCGAGAGCAGCCCGGCGACAGCCGCGGCCTGACGAAACGTTCGCTGCATGGCCTGCACGGGAGATTGAATTTTCTAACGCCGGTGCGATAGTCGGGAGGCGCAAAGAGGTAGCCTCCCGCATGACACGTCATATCGTTGCGATCGGTCAGTTGCCTCCGCCGCTCAACGGCTTCTCGTTCGCGACCAAGAGCATGATCGCGCTTCTTTCGGAAGCAATGAGCGTCACCGTGTGCAACATCGCTCCAGCGGCCGGCAGTCCCTCGCTGCTGAGGCATCCGATCAAATTCAGCCGTGTCCTCCGTGCCTGCCTCCCGCTGTTTCGCGACCGCAAACATCACGACAGGATCTGCTATCTCGCCTGCGAAGGAGGGCTGGGTTTAGTCTACACCTTGCTGCTTGTTCTAGTCGCGAGACTGGTCGCCTACTCCATCTACCTGCACCATCACAGTTTCAGCTACATCGACAGGCCAAGTTTACTAATGCAGGCCATCCTGACGCTCGGCGGCCGACAACTGCAACACATCTTCCTATGCGACATCATGCTCGAGCGATTCACCGAGACTTACGGCCGACGCGTCCGTAGCAGCCTGATCTCCAATGCGGCCTACGTGACCCCGCAAGACGAAGGGGACGAGCCGAAGGACCGCGCGCATCTCGTGATCGGCATGCTTAGCAATCTCACCACCGAGAAAGGTCTCGAAACGTTTCTTCATCTCGCAAGGCAAGCGCGAAGCGAGAACGTGCCGATTAGGGCGATCCTTGCGGGGCCGGCTGGCGCTAGCGAGCGCGTGGCCATCGATGCCGCCGTCGCGGAACTTGGCGATACCCTGGATTATCGGGGCGCCCTCTATGACGACGCGAAGGCTGCCTTCTATAGCGAACTTGACGTCTTCGTTTTTCCCACAGCCTATGACAACGAGGCCCAGCCGCTGGTGATCTTCGAAGCAAAGGCCGCCGGAAACGCGGTCATCTCCAGCGACCGCGGCTGCATCAGGAAACAGCTCGACGAAAACGATCTGCTGATCCACTCGGGCGGCGAGTTTGTACCGACCGCATTGGCGTGGTTGGCGGCGATGTCGCCAGAGCCCGCCCTGGAAGCAAGACGGAAGGCGATCCGGCAAGCCTATAGAACCCGCCATGCCAAGGCACGCGCCGCTATCGGCAGGCTCTTGGATTTCGACGAATGATTGCGCGACGTCAGGAGGCGCCTGGCACCGGCTTAACCTTCAGTCCGTCGATGAACAGCTGTTCGAGAAAGCGCGCGGCATCCTCGAAGCGGCCGGCACCTGCATGCTCCTGCCCGAGCACCGCCCGCACCTGAACATCGAAGTCGGCATAGTGCTGCGTTGTCGACCAGATCGAGAAGATCAGGTGGTATGGATCACACCTGGCGATCTTCCCGGCTTTCGCCCAGGCTCGGATGACCTCGGCCTTCTCGTCGACGAGTTCCTTCAGCGGACCCTTCAGTTCGTCTTCGACATGCGGTGCACCCTGCAGCATCTCGTTGGCGAAAAGCCGGCTCTCGCGCGGGAAATCGCGGGCCATTTCGAGTTTGCGTCTGATGTAGCTGCGGATCTCGCTTTCCGGATTGCCATCGGCGTCAAAGGCTCTCAACGGCTCCAGCCAGGTAAAGAGCACGCGGTCGATCAGCGCCCGGTGGATCGCTTCCTTGGTGCGAAAGTAATAAAGCAAGTTCGGCTTCGACATGCCGGCAACTTCGGCAATCTGATCAATAGTGGAGCCACGAAAGCCGTTGACCGAAAACACATCGAGCGCGGCTTCAAGAATTTGCTCTTCCTTCTCTTCTTGAATGCGCGTGCGGCGCTGGGTCTTGGCTGCTCTCGGGATTGCCATGTCGATCTTGTTTTCCCTTCAAATTCAACCGTTTCACTCAAGATTGAACCGGCGCGGCACCGTGCTACAAAAATGAGCAGATGCCGGTAATTTTGTCTGTATTTTTCCTGATTTTCGTCTTGAGCCCAGCGCCGGAAGTTGTAATGTTTACCAATCGGTCAAATTATCGATCAGATGCTAAACAAAGGCAACTGGCGATTTTCCGGCGCTAACAAAACAAACAAGAGCGCTCGGATACTGACCACGGGAACAGGCGGCCATGTGCATTGCATGACCGCAGAAAACAGGTGAGGACTTTAGACATGGTGGCAGCACCAGGCGAGAACATGCGCGTCAACGGGGACCGTCTTTGGGACAGCCTCATGGAGATGGCAAAGATCGGCCCGGGAATTGCTGGCGGTAACAATCGCCAGACCTTAACGGATTCCGATGCCGAAGGGCGCAGCCTCTTCCGGACATGGTGCGAAGACGCAGGCATGACGCTGGGCGTCGACAAGATGGGCACGATGTTCGCGACCCGGCCGGGCACCGATCCGGACGCGCTGCCTGTTTATGTCGGCTCGCACCTCGACACGCAGCCGACCGGCGGTAAGTATGACGGCGTACTCGGCGTGCTTGGCGCACTCGAGGCCGTCCGCACCATGAACGACCTCGGCATCAAGACCAAGCACCCTGTTGTCGTCACCAACTGGACCAACGAGGAAGGCGCCCGCTTTGCGCCCGCCATGCTCGCCTCCGGCGTTTTCGCCGGCGCCCATACGCTGGAATATGCCTATGACCGCAAGGATCCCGAAGGCAAGACGTTCGGCGAGGAACTGAAGCGCATCGGCTGGGTTGGCGACGAAGAGGTCGGCGCGCGCAAGATGCACGCCTATTTCGAGTATCACATCGAGCAGGGTCCGATCCTTGAGGTCGAGAACAAGCAGATCGGCGTGGTCACGCACTGTCAGGGCCTGTGGTGGCTGGAGTTCACGCTGACCGGCAGGGAGGCCCATACCGGTTCGACCCCGATGAACATGCGCGTCAACGCCGGCCTTGCGATGTCGCGCATCATGGAAATGGTGCAGACCGTGGCGATGGAAAACCAGCCGGGCGCCGTCGGCGGCGTCGGCCAGGTGTTTTTCACGCCGAACTCCCGCAACGTCCTGCCGGGCAAGGTCGTCTTCACCGTCGACATCCGCTCGCCGGATCAGGCGAAACTCGACGGCATGCGTAGCAGGATCGAGGCGGATGCACCCAAGATTTGCGAGGCGCTGGGCGTCGGCTGCGCGATCGAGGCGATCGGCCACTTCGCGCCCGTCACCTTCGATCCCACGCTTGTTTCCCGCGTGCGCGGTGCTGCCGAACGGCTCGGCTATAGCCACATGAACCTCATCTCGGGTGCGGGCCACGACGCCTGCTGGGCCGCGAAGGTGGCCCCTACAACGATGGTCATGTGCCCCTGCGTCGGGGGCCTCTCGCACAACGAGGCGGAGGACATCTCCAAGGAATGGGCGACGGCCGGCGCTGACGTCCTCTTCCACGCCGTCGTCGAGACCGCTGAAATCGTTGCATAATCAAGGGCGGGGTCATTCCCGCCTTTTCTTTTACCAGCGGACGAAGAGCCGCGAGCAATCAATGCAAGGGAACTGATCATGAGCAAAGTCATCAAGGGCGGAACCATCGTCACCGCCGACCTGACCTACAAGGCGGACGTGAAGATCGAGGGCAGCAAGATCGTCGAGATCGGCCCGAACCTCTCCGGCACCGAAACGCTCGATGCGACGGGCTGCTACGTGATGCCGGGTGGCATCGACCCGCACGTTCACCTCGAAATGCCGTTCATGGGCACCTATTCCTCCGACGACTTCGAAAGCGGCACGCGCGCCGGTCTCGCCGGCGGCACGACCATGGTCGTCGATTTCTGCCTGCCGGGGCCGGAGCAATCGCTGCTCGAAGCGCTGCAGATGTGGGACAACAAGACGAGCCGCGCCAACGCCGACTACTCGTTCCACATGGCGATCACCGGCTGGAACGAGCGCGTCTTCAACGAGATGGAGATAGTGGTCAAGGACAAGGGCATCAACACCTTTAAGCACTTCATGGCCTACAAGGGCGCGCTGATGGTGAACGACGACGAAATGTTCGCCTCCTTCCAGCGCTGTGCCGAACTCGGCGCGCTGCCGCTGGTGCATGCCGAAAACGGCGACGTCGTTGCCTCGATGACCGCAAAGCTTCTTGCCGAAGGCAACAACGGTCCGGAGGCGCACGCCTACTCCCGTCCGCCCGAGGTCGAAGGCGAGGCAACCAATCGCGCCATCATGCTGGCCGACATGGCGGGTGTGCCGCTCTACGTCGTGCATACCTCCTGCGAACAGGCGCATGAAGCGATCCGTCGCGCCCGCCAGAAGGGCATGCGCGTCTACGGTGAACCACTGATCCAGCATCTGACGCTCGATGAAAGCGAATATTTCAACAAGGACTGGGACCATGCTGCCCGCCGTGTCATGTCCCCGCCCTTCCGCAACAAACAGCATCAGGACAGCCTCTGGGCCGGCCTGCAATCCGGATCGCTCTCGGTCGTGGCGACGGACCATTGCGCCTTCACCACCGATCAGAAGCGCTTCGGCGTTGGTGATTTCTCCAAGATCCCGAATGGCACTGGCGGCCTCGAAGACCGACTGCCGATGTTGTGGACCCACGGCGTCAACACCGGCCGCCTGACGATGAACGAGTTCGTTGCGGTCACCTCGACCAACATTGCCAAGATCCTCAACGTCTATCCGAAGAAGGGCGCGATCCTCGTCGGCGCCGATGCCGATATCGTCGTCTGGGATCCCAAGCGCTCGAAGACGATCTCGGCCAAGACCCAGCAATCATCGATCGACTACAACGTCTTCGAGGGCAAGCAGGTCACCGGCCTGCCGCGCTACACGCTGACGCGCGGCGAAGTCGCGATCGAGGAAAGCACCGTCAAGACGAAGGAAGGACACGGCCAGTTCGTGAAGCGCGAGCCGTTCCAGGCGGTTAACAAGGCGCTTTCGACATGGAAGGAGCTCGTGGCGCCGCGCAAGGTCGAACGGTCAGGCATCCCGGCGACGGGGGTCTGATCCTTGGCATCACTCCTTCACCAGCCGATCAAGCTCCGGAAGCAAAACGACGCTTTCCTGCTCATTCGGGTCCGTGCGGGCGATGATCGCGGTGCAAGGGGTGCTGCTGAGGTTGGCTGGCAGATGCGGCACTCCGGCGGGGATGTAGAACAACTCGCCGGCGTGGACGACGACATGATGCTCCAGCTCGTCGCCGTACCAGGTGTGAGCCTCGCCGGAGAGCATGTAGATCGCCGTTTCATGCGACTCGTGCAGATGCGCCTTGGCGCGAACGCCGGGCGGAATCGTCAGCAAATGCATGCAGATACCCTTGGCGCCGACCGTCTCGGCCGCGATGCCTTCGAAGTAACTGAGCCCCTGCTTGCCATCATAGGCATGACTGGGGTGCACAATGTGACAGGTGGGCTTTGATGTCGCGTCCATCGTCATCCTCCATGGACCTTGCCGGAACAATGAAAACAGCTACTCATACTATCACGCAAACCGCGGAAGCGCGGGGAAAACAGGATACACAAGCGTTGACGCAAGCTACCTCAGTCGTATCCGCCAAGGACCTCTGTCTGACCTACGATGCCAGCGACGCTCCTGTGCATGCGCTGACCAACGTCAATCTCGACGTGCGCAAGGGCGACTTCGTCTCGTTCATTGGCCCTTCCGGCTGCGGAAAGACGACATTTCTGCGCGTTATTGCCGATCTGGAAAAGAAAACATCGGGCGAAATCACCGTCAACGGCATGACGCCTGAGGAGGCCCGCAAGGCCCGCGCCTACGGCTATGTCTTCCAGGCGCCGGCGCTCTATCCCTGGCGGACCATCGAGAAGAATATCGCCCTGCCGCTCGAGATCATGGGCTATGCGTCGGCCGATCAGAAGAAGCGCATCGCCGATGCGCTCGATCTCGTCAATCTTACCGGCTTCGAGAAGAAGTTCCCCTGGCAGCTTTCCGGCGGCATGCAGCAGCGTGCCTCCATCGCCCGCGCGCTCGCCTTCGATGCCGACTTGCTCCTGATGGACGAACCCTTCGGCGCGCTTGACGAAATCGTCCGCGACCACCTGAACGAGGAGCTTCTGAAGCTCTGGGCGCGCACCAACAAGACGATCTGCTTCGTCACCCACTCGATCCCCGAGGCGGTCTACCTCTCCACCAAGATTGTCGTGATGTCGCCTCGCCCCGGCCGCGTGACTGATGTCATCGACTCGCCGCTTCCCAGGGAGCGACCGCTGGACATCCGCGAGGCGCCCGAGTTCCTCGAAATCGCCCACCGCGTGCGCGAGGGCCTGAGAGCGGGGCACAGCTATGAGCACTAAGGCACTTAGCGTTGGAACCGTTGCGCGGGGGCGCTCATGAAGCCCGACACTCTCAAAGACAGGATCGTCCCCGTCGTCACGATCCTCGTGGTCCTGATCGCGATCTGGTACGTTGCGGCGGTCCTGATGAACGCCTCCTTCCAGCGGGACATGGATCAGCGCGCCAACCAGACGCCTGACACCATCGAATTCATCGAGAAAACGCTCTCGCAACCGAAGCCGTTGCTGCCCGCGCCCCATCAGGTAGTGCAAAACGTCTTCGAAAACACGTTTCTGCGGAAGCTCTCGAGCAACCGCAGCCTCGTCTACCACAGCTGGGTCACGCTTTCCTCGACGCTGCTTGGCTTCGGCTTCGGCACGCTGCTCGGGATCCTGATCGCTGTCGGGATCGTTCATATCAAGGCGCTCGACCGCAGCCTCATGCCGTGGGTCATTGCTTCGCAGACCGTACCGATCCTGGCAATCGCACCGATGGTGATCGTCGTCCTCGGCGCCATCAACATCACCGGGCTGATCCCGAAGGCGCTGATCTCGACCTACCTCTCCTTCTTCCCGGTCACTGTTGGCATGGTGAAGGGCCTGCGGTCGCCCGAGGTCATGTTCCTCGACCTGATGCGAACCTATAACGCGACACCCGCCCAGACATTCTGGAAGCTGCGTGTTCCGGCATCCGTGCCGTTCCTCTTCACCTCGATGAAGGTCGCGATCGCCGCAAGCCTTGTCGGCGCCATTGTCGGCGAGCTTCCGACCGGCGCCGTCGCCGGCATCGGCTCGAAACTGCTCGCCGGCTCCTATTACAGCCAGACGATCGACATCTGGGCAGCGCTTGTCGCGGGCTCGGTGTTGGCCGCAAGCTTGGTCGCCATCGTCGGCCTTGTCGCAAAGTTCGTCGACCGTTCGATGGGCGGGAGGTCGGCATGAAGCAGATGGCCTTTTCCTGGCAGGGTATTCTTGCCCTGGTGCTGACCGCGATTGCGATGATCACCTTGCCGATCATGGCCGAGGGCGCACCGGACCCGGTGTCGTCGATAACCGCGGGCCTTACGATCGCGTTGATCGTCGCGGTCGCCCTCGTTTCCTTCTCGCCATTGCCGAAGCTGTATGTCGCCGCCGTTCTGCTGATCGGCGCGCACTGGGCGGCATGGGTCCTGCTCGCTGGTGTGACCGGCAACGAAGGCCTGGCGACGAAATCCTTCTTCCTACTGATGGCCGCCTGCTGGCTGCTTGCCTGGCGATGCGTCACCGAGCTTTCGGCCATGACGCCGGCCTCGAATGTGGGCCGCTCGTGCCTGCGGCTGCTGATCCCGGCAATCTTCGGTGCCTGGATCCTGATACTCTGGGAGGCGCTGACGCGCGGCGCCGGCATTCCCTTCGTCCTGCTGCCGCCACCTAGCGCCATTGGAGCCAGGATCGCCGGCTCGCTGCCGATCCTGGCCGACGACGTACGTCAGACGATCTTCAAGGCAGTATTCGCCGGTTACATCATCGGCTGTAGCGCAGGCTTTGCCGTCGCGATCCTCGCCGATCGCGTCGATTTCCTGCGCCGGGGCCTTCTGCCGATCGGCAATATGGTGTCGGCGCTCCCGATTATCGGCGTCGCGCCGATCATGGTGATGTGGTTCGGCTTCGACTGGCAGTCGAAGGCAGCCGTCGTCATCATCATGACGTTCTTCCCGATGTTGGTGAACACCGTCGCCGGCCTCACCGCATCCGGCGCGATGGAGCGCGACCTGATGCAGACGTATGCCTCCAACTATTGGCAGACGCTGCTGAAGCTCCGGCTTCCGGCGGCGATGCCCTTCATTTTCAATGCATTGAAGATCAACTCGACGCTGGCGCTGATCGGTGCCATCGTTGCGGAGTTCTTTGGTACGCCGATCGTCGGCATGGGCTTCCGTATCTCCACCGAGATCGGGCGCATGAATGTCGACATGGTCTGGGCCGAAATCGCCATTGCGGCGCTGGTAGGCTCGGTCTTCTATGGCGTCGTCGCCCTCGCCGAAAGGGCGGTGACTTTCTGGCATCCGTCTATCCGTGGTGGCTAGGCGTCGCTTTATTCCCGCGAATGGGATTAGGGCATAACTTCAGAGGGAAAAAAGAAAATGAAAAAACTGATTATTGCGATGATGGCGAGCGCGATGTCGCTCGCGGCAACCCAAGCGATGGCTGCCGACAAGGTGACGCTGCAGCTCAAGTGGGTGACGCAGTCGCAGTTCGCCGGTTATTACGTCGCCAAGGAAAAGGGCTACTACGAGGAAGAAGGCCTCGACGTCACCATCAAGCCGGGCGGCCCTGACACTGCGCCGGAACAGGTGATCGCCGGCGGCGGCGCTGACGTCATCGTCGACTGGATGGGCGGCGCGCTTGTTGCTCGTGAGAAGGGCGTTCCGCTCGTCAACATCGCCCAGCCCTACCAGAAATCAGGCATGGAAATGGTCTGCCGCAAGGACGGCCCGATCAAGACCGAAGCCGATTTCAAGGGCCATACGCTCGGCGTCTGGTTCTTCGGCAACGAATATCCGTTCTTCGCCTGGATGAACAAGCTTGGCCTGAAGACCGAAGGCGGTGCCGATGGCGTGACCGTGTTGAAGCAGAGCTTCGACGTGCAGCCGCTGCTGCAGAAGCAGGCCGACTGCATCTCCGTCATGACCTATAACGAATACTGGCAGGCGATCGATGCCGGCTTCAAGCCCGAAGACCTGATCGTCTTCAACTATACCGCCATGGGCAACGACCTTCTCGAAGACGGCCTCTATGCCATGGAAGACAAGCTCAAGGACCCGGCCTTCAAGGAAAAGATGGTCAAGTTCGTCAAGGCTTCGATGAAGGGCTGGAAGTACGCAACCGAGAACCCGGATGAAGCTGCCGGAATCGTCGTTGACGCCGGCGGCCAGGACGAAAACCACCAGAAGCGTATGATGGGCGAAGTTGCCAAGTTGATCGGCGATGGCACCGGCAAGCTCGACACGACCCTCTATGATCGCACGGCCAAGGCACTCCTTGACCAAAAGATCATCAACAAGGAACCGACCGGAGCGTGGACTCACGACGTAACGGACGCTGCTTCCAAGTAATTCGGTAACGACAAGACACGAAACGCGCGGACCCTCCGCGCGTTTTTTCATTTTTTTGCTGTTTTTATCGAAGAAATTTCGCGATCGATGTCGCATCGAGCGGTGCTCGCACGTCATAACAACGACGCAGGATCAACTAACGGAATGCTTGCATAACCGCACAGTGATTGATCTGCATCACATTGGTAATTATTGTGTTCGAACGAGGAATTATTTTCTGCCGGACTTGCGCGATGGGCAAATAGCTACCACGTACAAGCCGAGTTTGCCGGATGAGGGACTTCTTAAGTAAGAGTCGGCAAATGAACGAAAATACTTCTGAGAATACCAATACGGGAACCGGTCATGGGCGCGCTGATGACAACGCGCAAGCTAGGCCGAGCAAAAACTGGATGACGACGCATGGCACGTACGCCTGTTAAGATACTTCGCGCCTCAACTCTGCTGATCGCGGCGGTTGTAGCTTCAACGACATTTGCCCAGGAACAGCCGGTCGCAAAGCCGCAACAAAACCTGCCGGCCATCGTCGTGACGAAAGCCTCCACCCGCACGCTCGTCGATCGTGTTGTCGCGACCGGTACGGTTAAGCCAGTCGAGGAAGTCTATATCCAGCCGCAGGTCGAAGGCTTGTCGATCCGTGCGCTCAACGCGGATATCGGCGACAGGGTCCAGGCCGATAGCACGCTGGCGACCCTGAACGACGACGCAATCATCCTGCAGAAGAGCCAGATGCAGGCCACGAAGGCCAAGAACGAGGCGAGCCTTGCCCAGCTTCGCGCACAACTGATTGAAGCAGAGGCTAATGCGGAGCAGGCACGACAGCAGCAGGTCCGCGCCCAGGAAATGGGCAAGAAGGGCACTGTCTCGACAGCAACGGTCGAACAGGCGGATGCCGCTGCAGCTTCCGCCAACGCCCGTGTCGACTCGGCAAAGCAGGCAATCCAGGTAGCCGTCGCGGAGATCAAGGTCACGGAGAGCCAGATCGCGGACGCTGATCTGAAGCTCGCACGCACCGACGTCAAGACGCCGGTCGCCGGTACTGTCGCAGCCAAGAACGCCAGGATCGGAGCAATTGCGCTCGCCACCGGCGATCCGCTTTTCACGGTCATTCGCGATGACGAGATCGAGCTTGTGGCGGAAGTGGGTGAGAGCGAGATTGTGAAGGTTCAACCCGGCCAGAAGGCCACCATCTTGCTCTCTGGTAGTCGCGAAAAGATTAGCGGCTCCGTGCGTCTGGTCTCGCCGACAGTCGATCCGCTCACGCGCCTCGGTTTGGTCCACATTTTGATCGACGATTCCAGCAAGGCGCGTTCGGGCATGTACGGCAGCGCCGACATCGTCGTGCGCACAACGGAAAACGTAGCGCTCCCCGTCTCGGCCGTGCTGTCGGGCAATGAAGGATCCTCGGCCCGTAAGGTCGAGAATAACGTCGTCAAGTTTGCCAAGGTCGAAACCGGCATTCAGGACGGAGCCTATGTCGAGATCGTCAATGGATTGAAAGCTGGCGATGAGGTCGTAACCAAAGCGGGCGCCTATGTCCGTGACGGCGACCGCATCACGCCGGTTCGTGAACAGCCACCGGTTTCCAACTGAGAGACGGCCGATGAACTTTTCAGCCTGGTCTATCCGAAATCCCGTCGCCTCGCTTCTGGCGTTCGCACTTCTGCTTTTCGTCGGCATCCAGTCCTTCAATAGGCTGCCGATCACGCGGTTTCCGAACATTGACGTTCCGCTCGTCTCCATTGTCGTAACGCAGAGCGGCGCTTCGCCGGCCGAGCTCGAGATGCAGGTGACGAAGGAGATCGAGGATGCCGTCGCCAGTATCAACGGCATCGATGAAATCCAATCGACGGTGACGGACGGCCAGTCGCAGACGGTCGTCATGTTCCGCATGGAAGTGCCGACCGAGCAGGCCGTTCAGGACACCAAGGACGCGATCGACCGCATCCGCAGCGACCTGCCTGCCAACGTCGAAGAACCGATCGTCTCGAAGATCGACGTCGAGGGTCAGGCGATCCAGACCTTTGCCGTCTCCTCCCCCGACATGACGCTCGAAGAGCTCTCCTGGTTCGTCGATGATACGGTCAAGCGCGCCTTGCAGGGGCAGGCCGGCATCGGCCGTGTCGACCGTTACGGCGGTGCAGACCGCGAAGTGCGTATCGAGCTCAATCCCGACAAGCTGAACGCCCACGGCATTACCGCGGCAAGCGTGAACCAACAACTGCGCGGCACCAACGTCGACCTCGGCTCCGGCCGTGGCCAGGTGGCAGGCAGCGAACAGGCGATCCGTGTGCTCGGCGACGCCCGCAACGTCGCCGAACTTGCCAACACCACGATCGCATTGCCGAACGGCCGCTTCGTCAAGGTTTCCGATCTCGGCGTCATCAAGGACACCTATCAGGAGCCGAAATCCTTCTCGCGCTTCGATGATACCCCTGTCGTGACCTTCGGCGTCTTCCGCTCGAAGGGTGCCAGTGAGGTCAGCGTCGCCGAAACCGTGGCAAAGAGCCTCGACAAGGTGCGTGCGGAAAACCCGAACGTCGGCATCGAGCTGATCAGCGACTCCGTTTATTTCACCTATGGCAACTATGAAGCGGCCATCGATACGCTGATCGAGGGCGCGCTGCTTGCGATCATCGTTGTCTTCCTCTTCCTCCGGAACTGGCGTGCAACGCTTATCTCGGCCATCGCGCTGCCGTTGTCGGCGATCCCGACTTTCTGGATCATGGACCTGATGGGTTTCTCGCTGAACCTTGTCAGCTTCCTCGCCCTGACGCTCGCGACCGGTATTCTCGTCGATGACGCGATCGTCGAGATCGAGAACATCGCCCGACATATCAAGATGGGCAAGACGCCCTACCGCGCGGCGATCGAGGCGGCAGACGAAATCGGCCTCGCGGTTATCGCGACGACCTTCACGATCATCGCTGTGTTCGTGCCGGTGTCGTTCATGCCTGGCATCCCCGGTCAGTACTTCATTCAGTTCGGCCTGACAGTTGCCTTCTCGGTCTTCTTCTCGCTCATGGTGGCGCGCCTCATCACGCCGATGATGGCCGCATATCTGATGCGCGCGGAAGACGGCATCGAAGATCATCACGACAACGACGGCCTCTTTTTCCGCGGATATACGCGCCTCGTGCGCGCTACGACCCGCCGGTGGTGGACCCGCTATGCGACACTGATTGCGGCGATCGCCTTCCTTGTCGGCTCCGTGATGTTGCTTGCGCAGGTGCCCGGCAGCTTCCTGCCGCCGGAGGACGCATCGCGCATCGTCCTGTCCGTCGAGCTACCGCCGAATGCGACGCTCGACGACACGGAAGCGACCACGAACGCGATCTACAAGGACGTGAAGGATATCGACGGCGTCGAAAGCGTCTTCGTGCTTGGTGGCGCGTCTCCGAAGGGCGACCTCGAACTGCGCCGTGCGACGGTAACGCTCACGCTCCACAAGCTTGACCAGAGGCTTTTAAAGAAGCTGGACGACATGCTCGTTAAGGTCCCGGTCATTGGATCCTATCTGCCCAAGGTGGAACCAAAGGGACGCGTTCGTCCGCAGTGGGATATCGAAAAGGAGGTCTTTGCCAAACTCCATGATATCCCAGACGTTCGCATCCTGAAGCTCAACGATCGCGGCGAACGTGACCTGTCGTTCAACTTCCTCTCCAAGAACGAGAAGGATCTGAACGATGCTGTCGGTATCCTGGAAGCGAAACTGCGAGCCGATCCGCTGCTGGCGAACGTCAGCGCCGAAGGCGCCCTGCCCCGTCCGGAACTCCAGATCCGTCCGCGCAAGGATCAGGCGGCTCGCCTCGGCATCACGCCGCAGCAGATCTCCGAAACCATCCGCGTTGCCACCATCGGCGATATTGATGCGGCGCTCGCCAAGATCAACCTGGACGATCGCCAGATCCCGATCCGCGTGCAGGCCTCGCTCGACATGCGTCGCGATCTTGCCGCCTTGCGGGCAATGAAGATCCAGACGGCAAGCGGCAGCACCGTACCGCTCTCCACTGTCGCCGATATCGACTATTCGGAAGGCGTCAGCTCGATCAAGCGCAACAACCGCTACCGCGTCGTATCGATCGGCTCGGACCTGCCGCAGGGCGTGGCACTCGACACTGCCTCGGCACGGTTCCGCCAGATCGTCAAGGAAGCCAACATTCCGCCGACGGTACAGCTTGCCGAAAGTGGCGACACGAAGGTGCAGACCGAAATGCAGCAGAGCTTCGTCAACGCCATGTTGATGGGCCTGATGCTGGTGCTGACGGTGCTGATCCTCCTCTTCAAGGACGTGATCCAGCCCTTCACCATCCTGTTCTCGCTGCCGCTTGCGATCGGCGGCGTGGCAGTCGGGCTGCTGGTCACCCAGAATCCGCTCTCGATGCCCGTGATGATCGGCATCCTGATGCTGATGGGCATCGTGACGAAGAACGCGATCCTGCTCGTCGACTTCGCCATCGAGATGCGTCATCGCGGCATGGAGCGTGTCGAAGCCATGGTCGAAGCAGGTCGCAAGCGCGCCCGGCCGATCATCATGACGTCTATTGCCATGTCAGCAGGTATGCTGCCATCAGCGCTCGGCGTCGGCGAAGGCGGTTCGTTCCGTGCGCCGATGGCGATTGCGGTGATCGGCGGCATTATCGTGTCGACCGTGCTTTCGCTGGTCGTCGTGCCTTCGTTCTTCCTGATCATGGACGATCTGTCCCGCTTGCTTGCCTGGATGTTCGGTCGTCTCGTGGGCAAGAAGGACAAGGAAGATCTGGCCATGTCCCGCGAAGAACTCACACAAGCGCTGGGTGCGCTCGAGGGCCGGGTAACGGCAATCGAGACCCCGGAAAGCAAGCGCGGCAAATCTGGCAATGTCGTACGCCTGCCGCCGTTCGCGGCAGAGTAGCCGCTCGAGCCAAGAGCCGGGGCAACACCCCGGCTTTTTTATTAGCTGACATTTGATCAAGCTCAAGTTCTGAACCGCGTCTCCCGGTTATCCTTCCAAATATCAGGTAGGGAACGGCACCCGCCGCGCCACAGGGAGAAACAGATGTCCGGAGCTTTTAAACTGAGCAGCGCGCAGCAGGCGATGCTTGGCGGTGCGTTGATCACCTCCAACCTTGACCGACACGAGCGAGACGCTCTGCTGTCCTGCGCGGTGGCGGTGCGCTACGGTCCACAGGATGTTCTCTTCCGTGAACACGAGAAGGCGCACTACTTCTATTGCGTGCTAAGTGGCTACGTCAGGCTCTATCGCGGCTCTGAGGAACGCGAAGCGGATGTCAGCATCTGCGAGCCGGGCGACAGCTTCGGTGAATGCCTGGTGCTTGCCGGCGACGCATACAATTATAGCGCACAGGCGATGGAGCACGTCATCCTCACCCGCTTTGATCTCGCTGAGGTCAAGGCGTTGCTCGCTCAACACCCGCGGATTGGCAGCGCGATCGCGCGCAGCCTCTCGCGGCATTTGCTGTCGACCATGGAGTGTCTGGCGCGCGATCGCATGCAGACCAGCCAGCAGCGCGTCGCCCACTATCTGCTGACGCATTGTACGAGTGAGGGTGCGCGGGCTTCCCTGCGCCTGCCGTTCCAAAAGCGCCTGCTGGCACGAAAGCTCGGCCTTGCGCCGGAAGCGCTGTCACGTGCCTTCTCCGCCTTGCGCACATCAGGCGTACGCGTCAGCGGCCGCGCCATCGCGATCGAGGATGTCAACGCGCTGAGGCAGGTTTGACTACAGGCCGCCATGTTCCTTCAGGAAGCTGACGATGGAGCTAACGCCATCGCCACGCTTCATGTCGGAGAATACGAAGGGGCGTGCCTGGCGCATCCGTGTCGCGTCGCGGTCCATGACCTCGAGGTCCGCGCCGACATAGGGAGCCAGATCCTTCTTGTTGATGACGAGAAGGTCCGATTTGGTAATGCCTGGGCCACCCTTGCGCGGGATTTCCTCGCCCTGGCAAACCGAGATAACGTAGATCGTGATATCAGCCAGATCAGGGGAGAAGGTGGCGGCCAGATTGTCACCGCCCGACTCGATGAAAACTACATCGAGATCGGGAATCCGCTCATTCAGGCCCGCGATGGCCTGCAGATTGATCGTCGCGTCCTCACGGATCGCCGTGTGCGGGCAACCGCCGGTCTCCACGCCAACGATCCGATCCGATGGCAAAGCTTGCATGCGCATGAGCGCCTCGGCATCCTCGGTCGTGTAGATGTCGTTCGTGACGACAGCCACCGAATAGTCGTCGCGCATGGCCTTGCAGAGCTTCTCCGTCAGCGCCGTCTTGCCGGAGCCGACCGGCCCACCGATGCCCACGCGCAAGGGTCCGTTTCCTGATTTCATATTCTGAACTCCAATAACGGCCGATGATAGCGTGCCGCCTGAAGGGCGACCACCGGCAAATGACGCAGGTGGCGACGGGTGGCCGCGCGTCTGCGGACAAGTCACGATCGAAAGAGCCTGGTCGACTGCGTTTCATGGCGCAGCGACATGATGTCGGCCTGGATGGTCGCCGATCCGAGATCGTCGAGTGTTGAAGCTGCCGCCCGTTTCACAACCGAGGTTATGTCGCCTTCAAGCCGCGACAGAATGGCAACGCCATCCTTTTGCCCGGCCACGCCGAGACGGATACCTGCGGAAACTGCCTGCGAGAGATAGGCATGCAGGAATGCCGCAATCGCCTTCTCCAACGCCACCCCATGGGCACCCGCCACGGCACCGATCGCCACCGGGTAGGCCACATGTCGCGGCAATCGATCGAAAACCTCGTCTGGCCACGCACCGGCGGCGGACAGGAACGCATCGCCGAGCAGCATCGTCTCCTGATGACGCTCGCGCGAGCCGGCAAGCGCTTCGGCGAGCTCCGCCAGTTCGCCGAGCCGCTCCGACTGTCGGTGACAGCGGTGGCTCTCGGCAAGGAGAACCACGTCGTTCCATACAGGCCCACGCTCCATCAGGTTCGACGCCCACGCAGTAAGCGAATGAGCATCGGGGACCAGCCGATCATGAACGGCGCGCTCCAGACCGCCTGAATAGGCGAAGGACCCGACGGGGAAAGCTGGCGACAGCCAGGTCATCATCCTCAACAACGCCTGCAGGTCGGCATCATCAGTCATATCGGATCAGTCGTGCGAGTGATGATGATGCGCTTGGTCATGACCGTGCGCATGGCCATGTGAATGATACGCACCGCGTACCGGCTGGAACGGCTCTGCAACTTCGCGGATCGTCGCACCGAGCCCTTCGAGCATGGAGCGGATCACATGATCACGAAGGATAAGGATGCGGTCTTCCTCGATCTGGGCGCCGAGATGCCGATTGCCGAGATGCCACGCGAGCTCGATCAGGTGCACGCGATCCCTGCCCCTCACCTCGAAGAGCTTCTCGTCTGCGGCTACAATTTCGATGAGCTCGCCATCCTCGAGAACCAACATATCACCACTGGCAAAAAGCACCGGCTCCTTGAGGTCGAGCATGACCATCTCGCCGTTGTCGAGGTGAAGCAGCTTTCGCCGCAAATGCCTCAGGTCGTGCGGCAAAACCACTTTTCCGATGGGGTTCGAGGAAGGCGTGCCCGCAGGCAGGTAGGAAGTAACGCGTTGCATGACGTGTCCAATTCGCTTGAGACTGCGACCATGCAAAATAGCCTGATGCGATGCAAGAAGGAACCTGCCGGAAAGGCATATGCAGCAGATGTTTGCGCCCGGAATTCCTATGCAGTTCCTACAAAGGCACAGAGAAGTTTTGAAAGCGCGTCCTGGTCGCGATAGGGAAAAGTGTTTCGCACAAGCTCAGGTCCGAGTGCGGGCTGAAGGCTCAAGGCCTCAGTCTGGTACTGCCCACGTCGAACTTCGTCACCGTGCAGGGCATAGGCCGCAGCAAGCAAGATAAGCGTTCGCCACGACCTCCATGGAATGTTCTCAAAATCCTCAATTGCAGAACCAAAGCGGCCCTGGTGGAGTCGGATAATTCCCCTGATCACCCAGAACCACACCGGGGGATATTTTGCCAACCTGAAGCATTCACCGATTTCGGCGTCCGCTTGTTCCAGGTCGCCGAGGTAGTGGAGCATTTCCGCGTGATCGGCGCGAATCTGCAGATCGCTGGGCGCAAGGTCGCGCGCCTTGCCATAATGCGATCTGGCCTCGTCGTAGTCGCGTGAAAGCAGATGGACCAGCGCTGCCGCATAGTGGGAAAGGGCGTCATTGTTGTCGATACGCAAGGCGATCCGTACGATCTCGTCGGCGCGGCGCAGGTGCTCGAAGTCGCCTGTTTGGGCAAAACTGTAAGTCAGGGCAATGGCATAGCTGGCCTGGGCATAAATCATCCCCGGATCCAGTTCCGTTGCCCTCAAGAAGAAAACCTCCGCCTCGGGAAGCATATGCTTGCTATCAAGCATCCTGCCATAGAGGAAGTTTTCGTCGGCCGACCAGGACGACTGTGGTTTCTTGGCGATCATCTCGGATGCTGCAAGCAACACCTTGTCCTAAACCAGCGAGCCTATCTCCGCCGCCACCAGTTCAACGACATCGAAATGGTAACTTTCCGGAAGATCGAAAGCTCGCGACCACATCACAGGCGTGACGTTCGTATGCAGGAATTTGGCGTTTACCCGGAACGGGCCTGCGCCATGAATACCAATCTTGACCGTGTAGTCATACGGGCGAATAGCACTTCCATCCAGTGCGGCGGAAGCGGATCCAACACGCGAGACATCGAGCCAACGCTGCTCGGTAAGAAGGTCTTCAAGGGAGGATACAACCAGTTCCGCCAAGTCCAGCTGCTGCGGGGCCGTTGACGGCGCGGCGGTGATTCTAACTGCGGTCTTTGCGATTGCTCCGTCAGCAGGGCGCGGTCGCTCCTCTTCCACGAAACCGTTGTAACGTGGCTGCCAGTGCCAAACGCGCACGGGTCGATCGATATTCTTTAGAACCCTTTCGCCGCCATCCACAAAATCCGTCCCAGTCCTCTTGGCGATCTGGTGATAGACGCCATCGGTGATGCTTATGCCGCCGGGGAATGCGCTTGCTTCAATGCGAGAGGCAACGTTCACTCCGTCGCCGAATAAGTCGGTACCATCGACCAAAACATCGGCCAGATTGATTCCAATGCGAAGAATTAGGCGCGACCCTTCCGGCTGGCGCATAAGTTCGCCCTGGATTGCAATCGCGCACTCCACTGCACCGTTCACGGAATCAAATACGGCCAAGGTGCCGTCGCCCATGAGTTTGAAAACCCTGCCGCCTTCGCGCTCGACATTCGGCCTTATCAGCTCTTCCTGCATCGCTTTGACTGAAGCTAGCGTCGCCTCCTCGTCAGCCTCCATGAGACGAGAATAGCCGACTACGTCGGTGGCCATGATTGCTGCCAGCCGTCGCTTGAGGGGCGTCCATGCCATAAGCTCTCCAAGTAACCAGCGATCGCATGAGTGACAATGACAAGCGTAACACAGAACTACGCGGCGAAGCATGATTTCCGCCGTCGCGTGGGATCAACGAGGCCGCGTGGCGCTTATCCGCCGGCTACAACTTGTCGTTGCAGGCATTCGCTGTGTAATTCCGCGAATTCGTCAGGCCAGCCGCGCCTCATCGCAATCCATGTTCATTGCGTGCGCGGCCACGGCCTCCTCCGGCAAACGTCTGCGCCAACCAGGATGCAGCCCGTCATTCTCATGCACCACGCGATTTCGACCGAGCGCCTTTGCCAGGTAGAGCGCCTTGTCGGCCGCCGAATAAACAGCCTCGTTGCTCCGTGCGGGCTCGAACTCCGCAATACCGGCCGACACAGTCAGTGCGACCACGCAATCGTCGGCAACGACCGGATGCCCGGCCAGGCGGGCGCAGACCGACTGCACTCTCTCGATCCGCTGCTCTTGTGAGCCACCGACAACGATCGCGCCGAACTCTTCACCGCCCAGCCTCGCCGCGACGGAGTGCCCGCCGAAGGCAGCCGCGAGGATGGCGGAGACCGCCACGATGACGGAATCGCCGCAGGCATGGCCGAAGCGATCGTTTATGGCCTTGAACCGGTCGACGTCGAAGATCGCGAGACAGGCATTTCCATCGACCTGCTCCAATGCCTCTGTAAAGGCACGTCGGTTGAGAAGACCTGAAAGCACATCGGTGCGGCTCAACTGCTCGAACTCCGCGCGCGAGACGCTGAGCTGGTGCATCGCGTGACCGGCTATCAGCGACAGCACGCTTGAGACCGCCCCGCCAATAAGCCACGACAGTAACACGCCGTAGACAACACCATGAGCGAGCGGAACAGGCATCAGTCCCGCCCAGTCGAGCGGCGGCAATAGCAGGACAATGACGATCGACGAGAGCGTCACCGCAAGGAAGCTCATCTTGAGAGCAAACACATAAATTGCGCGGCGATCACGAAAATCGCCAAGCTCCGCCTGGAGTGAAATTCTCATGCGAATCGACCTTCTTGCCCGCCGCTAGGCACATTGCTTAGAGGTCACCTCCTGCTGAGTTCTTAAGTGAACTGTTAAAGTTCGAACGAGTTTGGTGAATTGAGCGGCGGTTGAAAGCTGCCCAAAAACGTGACGCTTTCCGCGATCAATCATCCAGCGAGGTTTGAAGCGTAACAATTTGTTTTTACTTGTGTTTTATAACCACCAACAAGGAGAATGTCCTATTACGGAAGGAACGCCTCAAGGTGGAACATACAAAAATAAAAAACAACCCACAGGAGATTCAGTCTTAACGCGCGGCTTTAGGAGCCGCCACCTCGCATGCGGCCGCCCCAAACACTCAAAACAAGAAATAGCGCTGCGCCATCGGCAGGACGGTGGCCGGCTCGCAGGTCAGCAACTCGCCATCAGCCCGCACCTCATAGGTCTCCGGATCGACCTCGATGTGCGGCGTCAGGCTGTTGTGAATCATCGACGCCTTGGAAAGGCCGCCGCGGGTGTTCTTCACAGCGACAAGATTTTTAGCGACGCCGAGACGGCTCTTCAGACCCGCATCGAGCGACGCTTGCGAGACGAAGGTGACAGACGAACTGGTTCGCAGCTTGCCATGGGCGGCAAACATCGGCCGGTAATGCATCGGCTGCGGCGTCGGGATCGAAGCATTCGGATCTCCCATGGGAGCCGCAGCAATCGAACCGCCGAGCAATACCATCTCAGGCTTGACGCCGAAGAAGGCAGGGTTCCACAGAACCAGATCGGCGCGCTTGCCGACTTCGATCGAGCCGATTTCGTGTGAAAGACCTTGCGCGATCGCCGGGTTGATCGTGTATTTCGCAATATAGCGGCGGACGCGGAAGTTGTCGTTCTCGCCCTTCTCTTCCTTCAGGCGGCCGCGCTGACGCTTCATCTTGTCGGCAGTCTGCCAAGTACGGATTGCTACCTCCCCGACACGACCCATGGCCTGGCTGTCGGACGAAATGATCGAGAAGGCGCCGATGTCATGCAGGATGTCTTCCGCCGCGATCGTCTCCTTGCGGATGCGGCTTTCGGCAAATGCGATGTCCTCGGGGATAGACGGTGACAGATGGTGGCAGACCATCAGCATGTCGAGATGCTCGGCGACGGTATTGACCGTGTAGGGCCGCGTCGGGTTGGTCGACGACGGGATGACGTTCGACTGACCGCAGATCTTGATAATGTCAGGAGCGTGGCCACCGCCCGCTCCTTCCGTGTGGAAGGCGTGGATGGTGCGGCCCTTAATGGCGCCGATCGTATCCTCGACAAAGCCGCTTTCATTCAGCGTGTCGGTGTGGATCATCACCTGGATGTCATAGTCGTCGGCGACCGAAAGGCAGCAGTCGATCGCAGCCGGCGTCGTGCCCCAGTCCTCGTGGAGCTTCAGCGACGATGCGCCCGCAAGCACCATCTCTTCGAGTGCGGCGGGCAGCGAGGCGTTTCCCTTGCCGGCAAGCGCAAGGTTCATCGGGAAGCCGTCGAAGCTCTCGATCATCCGCTCGATGTGCCAGGCACCGGTGCAGGTCGTGGCGAGCGTGCCATGCGCCGGGCCGGTGCCGCCGCCCAGCATGCAGGTTACGCCCGACATCAGCGCTTCCTCGATCTGCTGCGGGCAGATGTAGTGAATATGCGCATCCATACCGCCGGCAGTGATGATCTTGCCTTCGCCAGCGATCGCCTCGGTCGAGGGGCCGACGATGATGTTGACGCCGGGTTGCGTGTCCGGATTGCCGGCTTTGCCGATCGCCGCGATGCGGCCGTTCTTTAGGCCTATATCGGCCTTGACGACGCCCGTATGGTCGATGATGACGACATTGGTGATGACGGTATCGACAGCACCCTGCGCCCGCGTCGCCTGGCTCTGGCCCATGCCGTCGCGAATGACCTTGCCGCCGCCAAATTTCACCTCTTCGCCATATGTGGTGAAATCCTTCTCGATCTCGATGAAGAGCTCGGTATCGGCAAGGCGCACCTTGTCGCCGGTGGTCGGGCCGAACATGCCGGCATAGGCGGCGCGGGAAATCTTGTAGGGCATATGTCAGGCTCCTTGGGAGGAAGAAAGGGATGCGCTTGCCGGCAGCCGCGTGACGCGGCCAGCGGCGACATAACTATCGACAAGCTGCCGCTCGGCAGCAAAAGGATGCCATTCCCATCCCGCGTGGCCGAAGCCTGCGAGATCGATGGTCGCCTCGGGAAATCTGTTCATCACTTCTGATATCACGATCATGCCGCTGCTCGGCACGACGTAGGGCGCCGGGTGGTAGGCAGCCAGCGCCTCGTCCACCGCTTCATGAATCACTTTGTCAACGACCACATGCATCTTGCCAACATCAGCACAGAACGCATTGAATTGACTCGTGTAGTCGTCGCAGAAATCGTCGAGCTCGGGATGCGATACGGCCAGCGGCGCTCGCAGTTCCGCGAACTTTTGCGGATCGCGCACGCTCCAGATCGCCGCCGCCTCACGCACGGCTGGATGCTCCCGCCACGCCTCGGAAGCAAGCATTGCCTTGCCCGGCCGCCCGGTATTGCAGACGGCGACGACGTCGGTGCGCCCCGGGCTCGCTTCGTAGGAGCGGCATTCGTTAAAGCGGATAACGAACGCAGCATCCGCCACTGCGGCCGCCGCCTGTGCGCCGATCTCTCCGTTGCCGACGACCATGATCCTGCCAACCATGTCAGTTGCCCATCGTCTCTGCGAGTTCCTTGAGCTGCTTGGTGCGCGCGTCCGTCAACTCTGCAATGCAGCCTGCTACGAGCATCGGCTCCATCGTGCCGCCACGCGCCTGAAAGCCTGCCGCCTCACACTCCGCATCACGGAAATTCACCCATGCGCGCTGCGCCTTCACCAGTGCCTCTTCGGCACCCCGCATATCCGCATCGAGATCCTTGTCGAATGCTGCGAGAGCCGCGCGCGTGATCTTGTATTGTGCGTTCAGTGCCTTGTCGGCGGTCTGCTGGCGCGCCTGTTCACAAGCCGTCATGTCAGCTTGCGTGACCGGATTTTTGCAATCAAGATCCTCGGCGTTGGCGCCGAAGGCAAAGACCGTCGCAGCACCGGCGGCCAGAAGGTGCAGGCTCGCACGCATCGTCTGCTCCCGGCCCACTCTAGAGCTTGCCCATGACCAGCTGGCGGAAACCGTAGACTTCGCGCTTGCCGGAGAGAGGGATGAGCGTCACCGAGCGCGTCTGACCGGGCTCGAAACGTACGGCCGTGCCGGCCGGGATATCGAGCCGCATGCCGTGTGCCTTCTCCCGATCGAAAGAGAGACCGGCATTCGTTTCCGCGAAATGATAGTGGCTGCCGACCTGCACGGGGCGATCGCCGGTGTTCGAGACCTCAAGTGTCACTGTCGGCGCGCCGACGTTCAGCTCGATGTCGTCGCTTGCGGCAATGATTTCTCCTGGGATCATGATCTTCTCCTCACGCAGCCTTGATGGGCCCGCAGCCCTCGGCTTTCAGAACGCGCTTTGTCGACGCCGGGTACTTGGCAAGCTTGGCAGCGGGGCGCGCCGGGCGGCGCACAAGTTCGCCGCCGCAATTCGGGCAGATGCCGCCGAGAACATCGGCAACGCAATCGGCGCAGAACGTGCATTCGAATGTGCAGATCATTGCCTCAGAACTGTCGGGCGGAAGATCCTTGTCGCAGCATTCGCAATTGGGGCGCAGCTCCAGCATGGGAACCTCAGCGGATCGGTTCGTGGACGGTGACGAGCTTGGTGCCATCAGGAAAGGTTGCCTCGACCTGGACGTCATGGATCATCTCCGCGATGCCTTCCATCACTTGGTCACGGCCGACGACATGAGCCCCCGCCTCCATCAGTTCGGCGACCGGACGCCCGTCACGCGCGCCTTCGACGACGAAATCGGTGATCAACGCGATCGCTTCGGGATGGTTGAGCTTGACGCCCCGTTCCAGCCGCCGCCGCGCGACCATCGCCGCCATCGAAATCAACAGCTTGTCTTTTTCTCTCGGTGTGAGGTTCATCGTGCATCCATCTGCTTCAACTAGAGATTCCAGACTTTCGGCACCGGCGCTCCATCGCGCAAGGCCGAAATGATCGGGATGAGAATTTTTCTCAAGGCAAAACCATCGGGCGCTGAAAGGCGCACGACAAGCTTGCCGGCCCAGCTGCTGGCGCCGCCCATATGGCCCTCAAGCAGCGAGCGCACTGCACCGAGGTAGGCTTCGGCGCGCGGCCCGACATACAGCAGCGTTGCAAACGCGACCTTGCCTGACAGCACGGCATCGGCACCGGCAAACATTGCAACATTTCCCTGCAGCGCCAGGTCCTCGGCGTGGCAGAGCCGGCCTGCCTTGCGAATACGCCAGCGGTCGCGAAAGAGGCCGCTCTCCACCGCCTCCCCCATCGCCTTCCGGCCAAGCAGGATGGCCTCGACGGCCAGGAATTCGGCATCATCATCGAGATCAACGTCGAGCTTTCGAAACAGCGATGAACGATCGAACAGGATGGTTTCCTGCGGCAACCAGTCCACCCGGGCGTTTGCGCCCACGGTAATGCTGGTGTTGACCTCAGCCGTTCCTGCCGATGCCTTGTAGATCTTCTCGCAGGCCTGCGTGGTGACGTCGATGCGGGCGCCGGGACCAGCCGTAACGCTCCAGTTCATTCGGTCGCCGCCGGTGAGGCCGCCCGCGGTATTGATGATGACGGCTTCCATGGAGGAATCGAACGTATCCGGAAGCCGGATCTTGCCCGCTCCTTCCTGGTAGAGTTCCTTCAGGCGCGTACGCCCGTCGAGCATCCTCGCAGCCAGATGCCCGCGCCCCTCGGCTCTCTGCGGTCTTGTAGCTGCCCCCGCGTTCGTCATTCCGTCCCTTCCCAATGGACCGCCGGTTGACCCCGGCCGTTTTCATTGAAGTCACTAACTTGCAGAAAGCAAGCAATTCCCGTGCCGCTCCGACACACTCACCACGATCGGACCGGCGGCAACGAGATCCCTCAGAAACTGCCGAGGAAAACAGCATCTGCCCAACAGATAACCACTGGATCATACAGTCAAATGACGACGCGCTTCCGGCGTATCGAGCGTTTCCGCAAGCCCCTCGTGAACGATCTCGCCGCGATCCATGATGTAGACGTAGTCGGCAAGTTCGCGGCAGAAATCGAGATACTGTTCCACCAGCAGGATCGCCATCCCGGCACTGTCGCGCAGATACCGGATTGCCCGGCCGATATCCTTGATGATCGACGGCTGGATGCCCTCGGTCGGCTCGTCGAGCACGAGGATCTTCGGCCGCGTTACCATCGCCCGGCCGATCGCCAGCTGCTGCTGCTGTCCGCCGGAAAGGTCGCCGCCGCGACGTCCAAGCATGGTCTGCAGCACAGGAAACAGGCTGAAGATATCGTCGGGAATATTCTTGCTGCCCCGTGAAAGCGGCGCAAAGCCGGTCTCGAGATTTTCTTTTACCGTCAGCAACGGAAAGATCTCACGCCCCTGCGGCACATAGCCGATGCCCTGCTTGGCGCGCGCATAGGGCGGCAGGCCGTTGAGCCTGGTGTCGTTGAACGTCACCGTTCCCGCCGACAGCGGATGCTGGCCGGTAACGGCGCGGAGAAGAGAACTCTTGCCCACGCCGTTACGCCCCAGCACGCAAGTGATCTTGCCCATTTCCGCCTTGATGGAAATGCCGCGCAGCGCCTGAGCGGCGCCATAGTGAAGGTTTGCATTTTCGACTGTCAGCATCTCAGCGCCCCAGATAATTCTCGATCACCTTCGGATCGGAGCTCACGAAATCGATCGATCCTTCGGCCAGCACCGAACCTTCGGCAAGGCAGGTCACCTTGACGCCGAGATCGCGGATGAAGCCCATGTCATGCTCCACGACGACGACCGAGCGGGTCTTGGCGATCTCCTTGAGGAGGATCGCCGTTTCCGAGGTTTCGGCGTCCGTCATGCCGGCGACCGGCTCATCGACCAACAAAAGCATCGGTTCCTGCGCCAGAAGCATGCCGATCTCCAGCCACTGCTTCTGGCCGTGCGAGAGGTTGGCGGCGAGTTCGTCGCGCCGATGCGTCAGCCGCACGGTCTCAAGGATCTCCTCGATGCGCGCCCTGTCTTCCGCGGAGAGCCGGTAGAACAGCGTCGAGAAGACATCGCGCTTGCGGTTCAAGGCGAGTTCGAGGTTGTCCCACACCGTGTGACTTTCGAAGACCGTCGGTTTCTGGAACTTGCGACCAATCCCGAGCTGCGCGATGTCGGCCTCGTCGAGTTTGGTGAGATCGGTCTGCCCGTTGAAGAACACCTCGCCTTCATCCGGTCGCGTCTTGCCGGTGATGATGTCCATCATCGTTGTCTTGCCGGCACCATTCGGGCCGATGATGGCCCGAAGTTCGCCGGGCTCGATGACGATCGAGAGCGAGTTCAGTGCCTTGAAGCCGTCGAAGGAAACCGAGACGTTGTTGAGATAGAGAACGCTGTTTGGTTTGACGTCAGGGATCATGATCGCTTACTCCGCCGGCTGGATTTTTGCATCGACACCCTCTTCCTGAAGCGCGGGCGGGGTCGCCTCCGTCTTCGGCTTGCGGCGCGTGAAGTACTGGCCGATGGTCCCGACGATCCCCTTTGGCAGGAACAGCGTGACGAGCACGAAGAGACCGCCAAGCGCGAACAGCCAGAACTCGGGGAAAATGCCCGTGAAGATCGTCTTGCCGCCGTTGACCAGAATGGCGCCGATGATCGGCCCGATCAGCGTCGAGCGTCCGCCGACTGCCGTCCAGATGACCACTTCGATCGAGTTGGCCGGCGCGAATTCGCCGGGGTTGATGATGCCGACCTGCGGCACGTAAAGCGCACCGGCAATGCCCGCCATCATCGCGGAGACGACAAAGGTGAAGAGCTTGAAGTGCTCGACGCGGTAGCCGAGGAAGCGCGTGCGGCTTTCCGCATCACGCACGCCGACCAGCACCTTGCCGAACTTCGAGCGGACGATGGCCGAGGCAATCATGAGCGACAGTGCAAGGAAGATGGCGGTCGCTGCAAACAGCGCAGCACGCGTGCCATCAGCCTGAACGTTGAAGCCGAGAATTTCCTTGAAGTCGGTCATGCCGTTGTTGCCGCCGAAGCCCATGTCGTTTCTGAAGAAGGCGAGCAGCAGCGCGTAGGTCATCGCCTGCGTGATGATCGACAGGTAGACGCCGTTGACGCGTGAGCGGAAGGCGAACCAGCCGAACACGAAGGCCAGCAGTCCCGGCACCAGCAGAACCATCAGCGCCGCGAACCAGAACTTGTCAAAGCCGTACCAGAACCACGGCAGTTCCTTCCAGTTCAGGAACACCATGAAATCCGGAAGGATCGGGTCTCCATAGACGCCGCGCGAGCCGATCTGTCGCATCAGATACATGCCCATCGCATAGCCGCCGAGCGCGAAAAAGGCGCCGTGGCCAAGTGAGAGAATGCCGCAGAAGCCCCAGACAAGGTCGAGCGCCAGCGCCAGCAGGGCGTAGGTGAGATACTTGCCGAACAGCGCCATGATATAGGTCGGGATATGCAGCGGATTGGTCGGCGCGGTCATCAGGTTGAGAACCGGCACCAGCACGGCGACTGCAAGCAGAATGACGATCGCAGCGACGATCTTATGGTCGAGAGACCGAAGCAGGAAGGCCGTAATCATGCTTCCACCGCCCTTCCTTTGAGTGCGAAGAGCCCACGCGGACGCTTCTGGATGAACAGAATGATGAGGACGAGCACCAGGATCTTGCCGAGCACAGCACCGGCGAAGGGCTCGAGGAACTTGTTGAGGACACCGAGCGACAGCGCACCGACGAGCGTGCCCCAGAGATTGCCCACGCCACCGAAGACCACGACCATGAAGCTGTCGATGATGTAGCTCTGCCCGAGGTTAGGCGACACGTTGTCGATCTGGCTGAGCGCGACGCCCGCTATGCCGGCAATGCCGGAGCCGAGCGCGAAGGTGAATGCATCGACCCAGCCGGTGCGGATGCCCATCGACGAGGCCATGCGGCGGTTCTGCGTAACCGCGCGCATTTGCAGGCCGAAGGCCGAGCGCTTCAGGAGAACGAGCAGCGCGAAGAACACAGCCATCGAGAAAACGATGATCCAGAGGCGGTTCCAGGTGATCGAGAGCCCGCCCAGTTCAAATGCGCCGGACATCCAGCTTGGATTGCGCACCTCGCGATTCGTCGGGCCGAAGATCGTGCGAACCGCCTGCTGCAGGATCAGCGACGCGCCCCAGGTGGCGAGCAGCGTTTCGAGCGGCCGGCCATAGAGATAACGGATGACGACCCGCTCGATGACAAGACCGACAAAGCCGGTGAAGACGAAAGCCACCGGCACGGAGAAGGCCAGCGAATAGTTTCCGAGTTCGGGAAATGCGGAGCTGATGTACTCCTGCACGACGTACGTCGTGTAAGCGCCGATCATCACCATTTCGCCATGCGCCATGTTGATGACGCCCATGACGCCGAAGGTAATGGCAAGGCCGATCGCGGCCAGCAGCAGCACCGAGCCAAGCGACAGCCCGTACCAGATGTTCTGCCCGACATCCCAAAGCGCCAGGCTGCGGTTGATCGCGTTGACATGGGTCTGGATAGCACCCTTCAGTTCCTCAGGCGCGGTCGCCATCGCGGAATTCAGGATGGTCAGCGCATCGCGCCCGCCGCGCGCAGCGACCGTATCGATCGCGGCCTTCTTCTCTTCGGCGCTGACATCGCTCTTCAGCACGATGACAGCGCGCGCCGCTTCCATCGCATTTTTGACCTCGGCGTCGTTTTCTTCAGCCAGCGCCGACGTGAGGAGGTCAAGATTTGCCGGATCGGCGTCCTTGAGCAGTCCTTGGGCTGCCGCAAGCCGCGCGCCCCGATCCGCGCTCAGGAGCGTCAGCTGGCTGGTGGCGGTGGCAATCACCGTACGCAGCGAGTTGTTGATCTTGACCTTGGACATATAGTCCGGATCGACGTCGGAAACGACCGCGCCTGATATCGGGTCGGCATAGGTCGGCTCATCCTCGGTGCCGCCCTGCACCAGCACAGGACCGCCGGTCTCGGAATTCACGTAAAGCTGACCATCGCTCAGCAACTGCAGGATCTCGCCGACACGCGGGTCCTTGGAGGCGACCAGTACCTTGATCGCGGCTTCGCGCTCAGGGAAATCGCCGACGCCAAGCGCATCGATAAGGGGGTGAATGTCTTGCTGTGCCTTGAGCGCGGTCGCAAAAGCCGGCATGGCCAGGCATAGGGTCAAAAGCAAAATCTTGATGGCGCGATACATCGGCTCTCTTGCCTCGGTTATCGTTGGCCTTCCGGCGCAATCGGGAAAAATAAGCCCTTGAATCGGCATCGATCCACCATGGAACCGCCGCCGTCCGAAGCATCAAGGCTGCGCTCCGGAGATGGACCTTCCGCCCGGACAGGAGAGACCGGGCGGAAGTCTTCAGGCGTCAGAGTGACGGGGTGGTTCGCACTCAGGAGCCCTTGCCGCCGCACTTGCCCGAGGCAACGTTGAAGTTGCCGCAGTTCATGGGCTTGCGCCAATCGGAGATCAGGTCCTTGGAGTCCGGCAGGAAGTCGGACCATTCGTCGCCAACGACCGCCGGGGTCTGCTGAACGATTTCGAACTGGCCGTTCGCCTGGATTTCACCGATCAGAACCGGCTTGGTGATGTGGTGGTTCGGCATGACGGTCGCATAGCCGCCCGACAGGTTCGGAACCGTGGTGCCGATGATCGTGTCGAGAACCTTGTCCGTGTCGGTCGTGCCGGCAGCCTGAACAGCCTTAACCCATGCGTTGAAGCCGATATAGGCAGCTTCCATCGGGTCGTTGGTCACGCGCTTGTCGTTCTTGGTGAACTCGTGCCACTGCTTGATGAACTTCTTGTTCGCCGGGCTTTCGACCGACTCGAAGTAGTTCCAGGCAGCGAGGTGACCGACGAGCGGCTTGGTGTCGAGACCGGCAAGCTCTTCTTCACCGACCGAGAAGGCGACGACGGGAATGTCGGTTGCCTTGACGCCCTGGTTGCCGAGTTCCTTGTAGAACGGAACGTTGGCGTCACCGTTGATGGTCGAGACCACCGCCGTCTTCTTGCCGGCCGCGCCGAATTCCTTGATCTTCTTCACTTCCGTCTGCCAGTCGGAGAAGCCGAACGGCGTGTAGTTGATGATGATGTCTTCCTTCGGAATGCCCTTCGAGACGAGATAGGCTTCCAGGATCTTGTTGGTGGTGCGCGGATAGACGTAGTCGGTGCCTTCGAGAACGAAGCGCTTAACGCCTTCCTTTTCCATCAGGTAGTCGACGGCCGGAATCGCCTGCTGGTTCGGAGCGGCACCCGTGTAGAAGATGTTGCGCGAGGACTCTTCGCCTTCATACTGAACCGGGTAGAAGAGGATCGAGTTGAGCTCTTCGAAGACCGGCAGGACCGACTTGCGCGACGAGGACGTCCAGCAACCGAAGACGGCGGCGACCTTGTCCTTTTCGATCAGCTCGCGTGCCTTTTCGGCAAACAGCGGCCAGTCGGAGGCCGGGTCGACGACGACAGCTTCGAGCTTCTTGCCGAGAAGGCCGCCCTTCTTGTTCTGCTCGTCGATGAGCATCAGCATGGCGTCTTTCAGCGTCGTTTCGGAGATCGCCATCGTGCCGGACAGCGAGTGCAGAACGCCGACCTTGATGGTGTCGTCAGCCGCAACGGCTCCGTGGAATGCGGCCGTGGCCGACATGACGGCGCCGAGTGCGGCGCCCGTGATATAGGACTTGAGATTCATCTGGTTGATCCCCTCTTCTTGTTAGACAACAGGCCGAAAACGGAAGTTAACTGTTGCTTAAAGGACTATCCGGTGCTGCACTGCGAAAGCGTATACGTGATATGACGTAGGTGACGGGGCGAAATGTGCAGTTCTGTGCTGCGCCGCACTCTTAAGCCTCGCGTGGTTCCATGTTACGAACGCATGACAAGGGGAACAAAGGGGCTGGCACTAACGCATGGCAGCGCGGCAACGCATCATTCCGGTCAGGCGCGAATACAATCGCTGGGTGGCGAACCAGACGCTGGAGGACTATGCGCTGCGGTTCACCGCCAAGAGCGCCCGGCAGTTCTCCTCGCAGCGCATCTCGCAGACGGCAATCGGTGCCATCTCCTTCCTGGCGCTGGAAGCGATCGGTGGCGCCATCACGCTCTCCTACGGCACGACCAACGCCTTCTACGCCATCATCGTCGCCTCGATCGCCATGCTCGCCATCGGCCTGCCGATCAGCCGCTACGCGATCCGCCACGGCGTCGATATCGACCTGCTGACCCGCGGTGCGAGCTTCGGCTATATCGGCTCCACGGTCACGTCCCTGATCTATGCCAGTTTCACCTTCATGCTGTTTGCGATCGAAGCCTCGATCATGTCCGGCGCGCTGGAGCTGACGCTCGGCATCCCTCTGTGGATCGGCTACATCATCAGCGCCGTCATGGTCATTCCGCTGGTGACGCACGGCGTCCGGCTGATCAGCCGATTCCAGTTGCTGACCCAGCCTTTCTGGATCGTCCTCAATGTCCTGCCCTTCCTCTTCATCGCCGTGATGGACTGGGAGAAATTCGATCTGTGGCGCGCCTTTGCCGGCATTCGGCATGCTTCGGGGCCGCCGGGCACGGTCGCACCTTTCGATCTCGTCGAATTCGGCGCCGCCTCAGCCGTCATATTGGCGCTGATGTCGCAGATCGGCGAACAGGCCGACTTTCTGCGCTTTCTACCCCCGGAGAAGCAGACGAAATGGCGCCACCGCCTCGCGGTCTTCCTCGCCGGCCCAGGCTGGGTGATCATCGGGGCGCCGAAGCTGCTAGCCGGCTCCTTCCTCGTCGTGCTGACGTTCGCGTCCGGCGTGCCGGTTGATCGTGCCGCCGATCCCGCCCAGATGTATCTGACCGCCTTTGGATACATGATCCCCTGGCACAACGCCGCCCTGCTGCTGATGGCTGCCTTCGTGGTCGTATCGCAGTTGAAGATCAATGTGATGAACGCCTATGCAGGCTCGCTCGCCTGGTCGAACTTCTTCTCCCGCCTCACTCATAGCCATCCCGGCCGCGTCATCTGGCTCGTCTTCAACGTGGCGATCGCCCTTCTGCTGATGGAACTTGGCATCTATAGGCTGCTTGAGGAAACGCTCGGCATCTTCTCGATCATCGCCATGGCCTGGCTCTGCACGATCTCCGCGGACCTCTTCATCAACAAGCCGCTCGGCCTTGCGCCTCCCGGCATCGAGTTCAAGCGCGCTCACCTCTACGACATCAACCCCGTCGGCCTCGGCGCCATGACGCTATCGGCCGGCATCGCGCTGGTCGCGCATTTCGGCGTCTTCGGCTCCATCGCAGCCTCCCTCGCGCCTTACATCACGCTTGTTGTCGCGCTGATCGCCTCGCCGCTGATCGCCTGGAGTACGAAGGGCAGGTTCTATCTCGCTCGCAAGCCGCGCCACAGCTGGAAGAACCTTACCAACATCACCTGTTCCGTCTGCGAGCATCCATTCGAGCCTGAAGATATGGCCTGGTGCCCGGCCTATGCGGCACCGATCTGCTCGCTCTGCTGTTCGCTCGACAGCCGCTGCCACGACATGTGCAAGCCGAAGGCGCGCTTCAACGCACAGGTTGGCACGGTCGCCAAGGCAGTACTGCCGGGGAGCGTCGTTGAGAAGCTGACCACACGCCTCGGTCGCTATGGCATCGCCGTCGTGCTCGCCCTGACGGCCGTCGGAACCATCCTCGCGATGATCGCCCATCAGGTTTCCTCGGCGTCACCCGAAACCGCCGACGTCGTCAACGGAACGATCCTGGTAGTCTTCTTCGTCTTCGCGGTGATTGCGGGAGTCGTCTGCTGGTTTTACGTGCTCGCGCATGACAGCCGGGTCGTTGCCGAGGAAGAATCCTCTCGCCAGAATACGCTGCTGCTGAAGGAAATCGCCGCGCACAAGAAGACCGACGCCGCCCTTCAGACCGCCAAGGAAACGGCTGAAGCCGCCAACCGTGCGAAGAGCCGTTATGTCGTCGGCCTTAGTCACGAATTGCGCACGCCGCTGAACGCCGTGCTCGGCTACGCGCAGATTCTCGAACGCGACGAAACCATTCCCACTCCACGACAGTCGTCGATCAAGGTCATCCGCCGCAGCGCCGAGCATCTCTCCGGTCTTATCGACGGTCTCCTCGATATCTCCAAGATCGAAGCCGGGCGCCTGCAGGTCTATTCCAACGAGATCAACATTCAGGATTTCCTGGATCAAATCGTCGACATGTTCCGCCCTCAGGCCCAGGCCAAGGGATTGACGTTCCATCACGACCGCTCACCCGCCCTGCCCCACTTCGTACGCACCGACGAGAAGCGGTTGCGCCAGATCCTCGTCAATCTGCTCTCCAACGCCATCAAGTTCACTGACGAAGGCAGCGTCACCTTCGACGTTGGCTATCGCAGCCAGGTCGCCACCTTCACGGTCAGCGACACCGGTCGCGGCATTGCCGAGAAGGACTTGAGCCGTATCTACGAGCCGTTCCAGCGTGGCGAAGCCGACAGCGTCCGGCCGATGCCGGGCCTTGGCCTCGGTCTGACGATCACGCAGCTTTTGACCAACACGCTGGGCGGCGAAATCTCGGTGAGCAGCGAGAAGGATCGCGGAACGGTCTTCCGCGTTCGCCTCATGCTTTCCGCCGTGCTTCGCGAAATGACGGTCCCGCCACAGGAGAAGAAGATCGTCAGCTACGACGGTCCTCGGCGCACGATCGTCGTCGTGGACGACAATGAGGACCACCGCGAGATGATGCGCGAGGTGCTCGCCCCACTTGATTTCGTCGTGCTGACGGCGGCAAGCGGAGCCGATTGCCTGACTTTGATCGAAGGCATCCAGCCCGATCTCTTCCTGGTCGATATCTCGATGCCGGGCATGAATGGCTGGCAACTCGTTTCGCGCCTGCGCGCGAACGGCCAGACTGCCCCGATCGTCATGCTGTCCGCCAATATCGGCGACGCCGCCGCACACCGCGATAGCGATGACAGCCACAATGATGCCATCGGCAAGCCTGTCGACATCAAGCAACTGCGTGACAAGCTTGCGCTCCATCTGGGTTTGAGGTGGATCTATGCGGAGGCGATCCCGCCCGCCCCCGCCAAGCACGACCGGCCGCTGGTCAGTCCAGGACACTCCCATGTTCAGGAATTGTTGCGGCTCGCCGAAATCGGCTACATCAGAGGCATCGAGGCAAAGCTCGGCGACCTTGCCAAGGTAGAAGCAAATCAGCCATTTACAGAAGAACTTCGCTCCTATGCGGCCTCCTTCGATCTGAACGGCCTCATGAATTTCCTGCACCGTTTTGACGAGAAGGTAGAAACCCTTGGCTGAGCTCCCGCGCGACATTGTTCTGCTGGTGGATGACTCGCCAGAGGCTTTGGGGTTCCTGACCGATGCTCTGGAGCAGTCCGGATTCTCGGTCCTGATCGCCACGTCAGGCTCGGCTGCCCTGAATATTGTGGAGCGCATTACGCCCGATCTCATTCTGCTGGATGCGGTCATGCCCTCCATGGACGGCTTTGAGACTTGTAGGAGACTCAAAGCCAACCCGGCAATCAGCCAGATACCGGTCATCTTCATGACCGGCCTGACAGAAACCGAGCATGTCGTTCGTGCACTCGAATCCGGAGGCGTCGACTACCTGACGAAACCGATCAATATCGACGAGCTGCGAGCGCGGATCGGCGTCCATCTGCGCAACGCCCGTTCCACACAGAGCGCGCGCGTTGCGCTGGACGCTGCCGGCCGACATTTGCTCGCCGTCAAGGGCGACGGCGACATTCATTGGTCGACGCCACAGGCAACACGCCTCGCCAACGCTGCGATGAACCGAGATGATGCCATGGACACGGTGGTCGGCAGGATTGCAGAGTGGATGAAGACCCGCCCGGCCTCGGCGCGCGAGGGCGCGATCTCGCTTTCGCATGCCGGCAAGGACGTGCTTCAGCTGGCCTTCCTGGGCGCGATCGGTCCGGATGAATATCTGTTTCGCCTGACGGCAAACAACGCGCGGGCCGACGACGAGGTGCTGCGCCGGCATTTCTCGCTGACACAGAGGGAATCCGAAGTGTTGTTATGGATTGCGAAAGGCAAGGCCAACCGCGATATCGGCGAGATTCTCGGCCTGTCGGCGCGCACCGTGAACAAGCATCTCGAACAGATCTATGTGAAGCTCGGCGTCGAAAACCGTGCCTCGGCGGCGGTCAAGGCCGCTCATGTCTTGCATGAGACGTGAACGATCTAGAGTCGGAGAGCGCAGCATTGATCCGTAGGGCGACAAATCAGAATATTGCCCGGATCGTCGAAATCCGCGCCGGGGTACAGCGGTCGCGGGATCGGGCGTGCCCTGCTTGAACGCGCGTGTCAAACGTTGAAATCCGCCGGCTTCGAGCGGATTCGCTTGACGACAGATCCCGCGACGAGAGCCGAAAGGCTTTACCGACGCGCCGGCTGGCGCCTGATCGGCCATCGAGACGGCGAGCTACTCTTCGAACTCAGCCTCTAGCAAAACTCTCGCGGAGGAAGAGGCAGATCAAACAACGCGGTCGGGCGGCGACCGCCCCTCGAAGAAGGCAGTGACGTTGTCCACCACCTTTATCCCCATGGCCGTGCGGGTTTCCTCGGTCGCGCTGCCGAGATGCGGCAGCAGAACAACATTCTCCATGACTTTCAGCGCATCCGGTACGTGCGGCTCGGCCGCATATACGTCGAGCCCGGCACCACGAATGACGCCGTCCTTCAGGGCGGCGATCAAAGCCACCTCGTCAACGACATCACCGCGTGCAGTATTGATCAGGAAGGCGCCGGGCTTCATTGCCGCAAGTCGACCCACATTCATCAGGTGTCGGTTTACCGCACCACCTGGGCAATGCAGGGACACGAAGTCGGATAGCGCCAATACCTCCTCAATCGTCGGCAATTGCCGTGCCCCGTAGCGCGCCGCTTCCGACGGATCGACCGGTGATCTGTTGTAGAAAACCACGTCCATGCCAAAACCGAAATGGCAACGTTGTGCGAACGCCCTGCCGATGCGCCCGAAGCCGATGATGCCGACGGTTTTGCCGGTGACCTTCGTCCCGATCATGTGCGTCGGGCACCACCCGGCCCACTCGCCGGAGCGGACCTGACGCTCGCCCTCGCCGCCGCGCCGGGCCACTGTCAGTAGCAGCAGCATGGCGATGTCAGCCGTGCAATCGGTCAGCACGTCGGGCGTATTCGTCACGACGATCCCGCGGCCCTTGGCGGCATTGGTGTCGATATGATTGTAGCCGACCCCGAAATTGCCGAGTATGCGCGTGCGCGGCGTCACGACATCGAAAACGGCTGCGGGCAACTTGTCGGAGACCGTCGGCAAGATGGCATCGTACTCATCCATCGCTTGGCGCAATGCCTCCACGCTCATCGCTTCATCGCGCAGGTTCAATGTTACATCGAACCGTTCCGAAAGGATGCGTTCGACGGCTGACGGCCAGCGGCGCGTAACGAGAATGCGTGGTTTGGACATGGTGACCTGTTCCGAATGCTGGTTGGCTTTCTAGCCAGTAGCCCAAAAAGCCCGATGGGCCAAACAGAAGAAGCCCGGTCTTGCGACCGGGCTTCCAAATTTCGCACAAGCGGGGGATGAACCCTTACTTGGCTTCCTGCGGGAAGTAGCTGTACTTGCCGTCTGGACCCTTCTTCCACTCGTACATGATGTAGCCGGGAAGCTTCGGGTCGCCCTTTTCGTCGAATGACATGTCGCCGAGAACGGTCGGGAACGGGCCCTTTGCCTTCATTGCAGCAGCAACGGCTTCAGCGTCGTTGGAACCGGCAGCCTTTGCACCGCCAGCGATCGACTGCAGAGCAGCGTAGGAGTAGAGCGTGTAAGCTTCCGGGTTGAAGCCGGCAGCCTTGAACTTCGCAACGAGGTCCTTGTTGGCCGGGTTCAGCGTCGGATCGGGGCCGAAGGTGTTCAGCGTACCGGCAACTGCGTCGCCAGCGATCGATGCCAGTTCGTTCGAAACGATACCGTCACCGGAAACCAGCGTAGCTTTGAGGCCCTGGTCGGCAGCCTGACGGATGATCAGACCAGCTTCGGTGTGGAGGCCACCCCAGTAGATGATCGTGACGCCGGCTTCCTTCATCTTGGCGATGAGAGCCGAGAAGTCCTTGTCGCCAACGTTGATGCCTTCGTAGAGGGCTTCCGTCGTGCCAGCAGCGTTCAGAGCCTTCTTGGTTTCGTCAGCGAGACCCTGGCCGTAAGGCGTCTTGTCGTGAACGACAGCGATCTTGGCGTCCTTGAAGTGGTCAGCAAGATACTTGCCGGCGATTGCACCCTGCTGGTCGTCACGGCCGCAAGTACGGAATGTGTTCCAGAGGCCGCGCTCGGTGAACTTCGGGTTCGTAGCGGCCGGGGTGATTTCGAGCATGCCGTTTTCAGCGTAGACTTCGGAAGCCGGGATCGAAACGCCCGAGTTGAAGTGGCCGATTACGAACTTGACGCCGTCAGCAGCGAACTTATTCGCAACCGAGATGCCCTGCTTCGGGTCGGAAACGTCGTCGCCGAGCACGATCTTGACCTGCTCGCCGTTGATGCCACCAGCGGCGTTGATGTCAGCGGCCGCCTGCTCTGCGCCCTTCTGGAGCTGAGCGCCGAACGCAGCGTTCGGGCCAGTCAGCGGACCAGCAACGCCAACGATGATGTCGGCCCATGCGTTGCCGCTGAAGGCGACCATCGCCGTCAGTGCCACAGCCGACAGGAGAGACTTTTTCATTCTGTTACTCCCAATTTTTTAGCGGGTTCCGTTCCACTACCCAGCGCATTACCCACTTTACTGCGCCAGGAAACTTGTTCCACTCCGAGGGGCATCTGTCCCTAGATTCAACCGGCTGTCAATGTTTTGCCTTCCAAGAGAAGGGGGACGTCTTTTCGTATAGCCAGTAGTAGTTGTTGACCATCTGATTGGTCCGGCGATAGCGATAGCCGGCCGTCGAGAAGATCAGAAGCAAGACCAGGTCGATTACATAGTAAAAGAGGCTGAGAACCGGTCCATCGAACAGTGCGTGATGCAGGAATTGCATCGCACCAGCAAGCAGAACCGTATAGGCGATTACCAGAGGATAGTTGCTCCAGCTCTCGGCCGCGGCTCTGCCGGCCCTCCATGCCGTCCAGAATCCAATCAGCACGACAACCAAGCGAATGGCGCTGCGCACGCCCGTATCGCTCTCAAAGAAAAGTCCCTGCATATCAAAGTCTCCCCTTCGTCATGCTCAATGACGTCCGCCTTCAAGATAAGCGGCACGCACTTCCGGATTCGCGAGAAGTTCCATACCGGAACCGCTCATGGTGACCTTGCCGTTGACCATGACATAGGCACGGTCCGACAAACGCAGAGCTGCGAAGGCGTTCTGCTCTACGAGGAAGACGGTCAGCCCTTCTTCCTTGTTGAGTTTCTTGATCGCCTCGAAAATGCCCTTAACGATCAGCGGTGCCAGACCAAGCGAGGGCTCGTCGAGTAGCAGCAGCTTCGGACGCGCCATCAGCGCGCGACCGATCGACAGCATCTGCTGTTCGCCGCCCGAGAGCGTACCGCCGCGTTGACCCTGGCGCTCCTTGAGGCGCGGGAACATCGCAAAGACCTTCTCGACGTCCTCGTTGAAATATTTCAGGTTGTCGAGGCCCGCGCCCATCTGGAGATTTTCCATGACGGTCATGCGCGGGAAGATACGGCGTCCTTCAGGCGACTGCGCGATGCGAAGGCGGGCGATCTCATGCGTCGGCAGACGCGTGATATCTTGGCCATCGAAAACCACCGAGCCCTTGCGCGCCTGCGGACTTCCGCAAATCGTCATCATCAGCGTCGACTTGCCGGCGCCGTTGGCACCGATCAGGCTGACGATCTCGCCGCGATGGACCTCGATATCGATTCCGGCCAGGGCCCGGATGTTGCCATAGTAGGTTTCAACGCCCTGAACGTTCAGAAGTGGCTGGCCAGTCATTAGTGCGAGCCTCCTTCGAGGTTCTCTACGGCTGCAATCACTTCTTCCACTTCCTCGTCCTCGACACCGAGATAGGCCGCGATAACCCGCGGGTCCTGCTTCACTTCATCAGGCGTGCCATCGGAAATCTTCTGACCATATTCCAGTACGACGACATGGTCGGAAATTTCCATGACCACCGACATATCGTGCTCAATCAGCAGGATCGACGTGCCGCTTTCGCTGCGAATGCTGCGCAGCAGCGCGTTCAGCGCGGCCGACTCGCGGGGATTGAGGCCAGCAGCAGGCTCGTCCAGGCACAGAAGTTCCGGCTCCGTACACATGGCGCGCGCGATCTCAAGCCGGCGCTGTGCGCCATAAGGCAGATCACCAGCCGGGTCATCGGCGCGATCAATCAGATCAGCCTTCTCTAGCCAGTGGCGTGCCAGTTCAACGGCATTCTTCGCCTCTGCCCGATACGGCCCGATGCCCACGAGGCCCATCACGGTGAACCCGGACGCCTTCATCAGCTTGTTGTGCTGGGCGACGAGCAGGTTTTCGAGAACCGTCAGGCCGGAAAACAGCCGGATGTTCTGGAACGTGCGGGCAACCTTGGCTTCCTTGGTGATCCGGAAGTCTGGAAGGCGCTCCAGCAAGAACTCCTTGCCGTCCTTCTGCTTCAGCGTGATCATGCCCATCGTCGGCTTATAGAAGCCGGTGATGCAGTTGAAGACCGTCGTCTTGCCGGCGCCGTTCGGGCCGATGAGTGCGGTAATGTCGCCACGCTTGGCTTCAAATGAGAAGTCGTTGATCGCCATCAGGCCACCGAACTTCATCGACAGATGCTCGACCTTCAGCAAAGTATCGCTGGTCATGTTTGTTTCCTGAGGGCTCATCAACCGTGGCCCTCCTTGGTAAAGCTGCCGGAAACTGCCTTGCGCTCCTTGAGGAACGCTGTCGGTTCACGCGACCCCACGAAGCCGCGCGGCTTGATCAGCATCACGACGACCATCGCCAGGCCGAACAGCAGCATGCGGTAAAGCTCAGGCGTGAAGTCCGGTCCGAAAATCATCTTCAGGAAGGCCATCTCACGCAGCATTTCCGTGCCGCCAACCATGACGATCGCAGCGATCGCGATACCGGTCAGCGAGCCCATGCCGCCGAGAACGACGATGGCGAGGATAACAGCCGATTCCAGGAAGACGAACGATTCCGGGGAAACGAAGCCCTGACGAGCGGCAAAGAAGGAGCCTGCGAAACCACCGAACATAGCGCCCGTCGCAAAGGCCGTGAGTTTCGTCGTCACCGTATTGATCCCGAGCGAGCGGCAGGCAATTTCGTCTTCGCGCATGGCCTCCCATGCACGGCCGATCGGCATCCGGCGCAGGCGGATCGTCACATAGGCGGTCAACATGCAGAGGGCAAGGATCAGGTAGAAAAGGAAGATCTTGTAGTACGCCGACGACATCGGCAGGTGGAACAGCTTCGCAAAGCCACCGGCGCTCGCATCGAACGGGATGCCGAAAAGCGTCGCCTTCGGAATGCCCGAGATACCGAACGTGCCTTTGGTGAGATCCGTCCAGTTGATGATGACCAGGCGAATGATTTCACCGAAGGCCAGCGTGACAATCGCGAGGTAGTCGCCGCGCAGTCGCAGGACCGGGAAGCCCAGAATCACACCCCACAGCGCTGCCAGAATACCGGACAGAGGCAGGAGCACCCAGAACGACAGGCCGAAATAGCTGGACAGGAGCGCGTAAGAGTAGGCGCCGATCGCGTAGAACGCCACGTAGCCAAGATCGAGCAAGCCAGCCAGGCCAACGACGATGTTCAGCCCCCAGGCCAGCATCACGTAGATCAGAATCTGGATACCGAAGTTATCCACCCACTTCAGCGAACCCTGCGGACCCGCGACGGCGTAGATGAACACCGGATAGAGCAGCAGTGCGACGAGCGCGATCTTCAAGAAATGTGTGTGGAAAAAGCCCTTTTCGGCCGAGATATCCAGCTCGCCACTACGCGCCTTCGCCAACTTGCGTGCATCAAGGTGCGGCCGCAGGAAGACGACGGTCAGGAAGCGACCGACGGCTGCAATCGCTACGAATATAGCCAGGAGGCCCCAGCGCTGAACAATGATGAGTTCGTTGCTGATATTCTGATCGGTCTTCAGGCCAACGTACAGCACGAACATGCCGAACGCGATCAGGGCAGCAAACAGAGCTTCTTTAATACCCGTCTGAACAAGTCCGGCTTTGGCGGGCTTGTCAGCGGAACGTACAACATTTTCCATGACGTTAAACCTTCTCGACTTCCGGCCGGCCCAGGATACCTGTCGGCTTGAAGATCAGCACGAAAGCGAGGATGGCGAATGTCGCCACATCCTTGTACGCGATGGTGAAGTAAGCCGACCACAACGACTCGATCAAACCGATCATCAGCCCACCCAGGACAGCGCCTGGAAGCGAACCGATGCCGCCGAGAACGGCCGCGGTGAACGCCTTCACACCCGGTACGAAGCCGTCGTTGAAGTTCACGACACCATAATACATCAGATACATGGTACCTGCGACAGCAGCCAGCGCCGCGCCCATGATGAAGGTGATGGAAATCGTCTGATCGACATTGACGCCCAGCAGCGCCGCCATCTTGCGGTCCTGCTCAGTTGCACGCTGAGCGCGCCCAAGCGACGTATGATTGACGAGGTACCAGAACACCGTTAGCAGCACCACCGTGATAAGGATGATGACGATCTGCTTCAGCGAGATGGAGATGCCGGCGACGTTGTATACAGTGCTGACCAGCGGCGGGATCGGCTTGTTGCGCGGCCCCTGGGTCACCTGGATGAAGTTCGACAGCGTGATCGACATGCCGATCGCAGTGATCAGCGGCGCCAGGCGGAACGATCCGCGTAGCGGACGATAAGCAACACGCTCGATCGTCCAGTTCCACAAGCTCGTCATCAACATTGCGATAAGGAGCATAACCAGCAGCAAAACTGCAACCGGAAGACCCGCAAACATGGAGGTGAGGACGAGAAAAACGATGAGGCCGGCGAAACCGCCAAGCATGAAAATATCGCCATGGGCGAAGTTGATCATGCCGATAATGCCGTAAACCATCGTATAGCCAATAGCCACAAGGCCATAGATGGATCCAAGAGTCAGCCCATTAACGAGCTGCTGGACAAAATATTCCATATACCATTTCCCCTGGATGCAAGCCGGTTTAGCCAACATCTCTTGTTATTAGAGCTTTTGATGCGCCCTTGATTAAGGATTTCATACCGCTTTCAAACCAAAAGGGAAGCGCAAAATCGCAAAGCTCCAAAGTTCTTTGCCGTTTTGGTGAAAATGACTTTTTTGCGACTAACAATTCGCTTTTTTTAACATGTGAAGCCCCAGAAAGCGCTTTTTGACTTTAGAATGGTGCAAACTGCAACACCATCCCGCTTTCGGACAATGCCGCGGCACGGGGCAGGCTGGATTCTGTCCCAGAAACTGTCGCTTGAATTTGGCAAGTTTCACTTGGCCGAGGGAATTGCTTATATAAAGGTGAAACGCTTCAGGTGAGCGCAACAAAAAGATCCGGAAGGCGAGCAATGCTCGAAACATTTGAGCGCGCCGCTCTCGAAGCGGGCAAAGCGATTATGAAGGTCTATCGGGAGGGATGCCCGACCGCCAGGAAAGCAGACAACAGCCCGGTCACCATCGCCGACGAGCGCGCCGAGCGCATTATCATTGCACAGCTTGAAGCCGCGTTCCCCGATACGCCGATTATCGCGGAAGAATCAGTGGCAGCAGGAAACGTGCCTGCGATCGGCAGATCCTTCTTCCTTGTGGATCCGCTCGACGGCACACGGGAATTCGTCGAGCGACGACGCGAGTTCACCGTGAACATTGCCTATATCAGCGGGGGACGCCCTCTCGCAGGGATCGTTTATGCCCCCGCCCTCGGCGTCGCCTTCGCTGGCGAGGACAGCAAGGCCGAGAAACTCCTTGTCGACGACCGTTTTCAGGTGACACGGCGGACGCCCATCCAGGTGCGTCCGCAACCGGCCGACCGGACGGCTTTGGCAAGCCGATCCCACAACAGCCCCCAGACAGATGTTTTTCTCGCCGCAAACGCGATCTCCCACTGCACCAACATCGGCTCCTCGCTGAAATTCTGCATGCTGGCTGAAGGCCTGGCCGACGTTTATCCGCGCTTCACGCGGACAATGGAGTGGGATACAGCCGCGGGGGATGCCGTGCTGCGCGCTGCGGGCGGCTCCACCGTAACGCTGGACGGGTTGCCGCTGACCTACGGCAAGACGTCTCAAATGCATGACAGCGACTTCGCCAACCCGAACTTCATTTCCTGGGGCGGCGCCAGATCCGCTTTGGAGCGGGCATAACCTCGTCGGAAAAACACGCAAAATCAGCGGGATGCGGCTTTCGCTGTCCACGTCTCATAGGGCGGCTTTTCTCTTGGCTCGGCTCTGCCCACAGGCGCTGGCAATCGCTTGCTTATCCCGGAGACCGGCTTTTATCTCCTGCAATTGACGGCAAGCACCCTCTCCTCCTCCGGGCACGAAACTGCGATCGAGGTAAATGGTACGACGGAACTCGCCTCTCTCGTCGGTTCCGCGTCGACCAGCGCAGCACGCGATATTGCCTGCACCGTGGCCGCATTGAACGAGGGAGACTGGCTGGCGCTCCTGCATCACGGAAGCGCACAATATGAGTTTGGAGCCGCAGAGACCGGGCTTTCGGCAATACTGCTCTAGATCGGTTCGATAAACGCCTAGAGCAGCCGATAGCGAAGTGCGCGAGCGATTGCCTGCATGCGGTTAACAGAGTCGAGCTTTCGCATCGCGCTCTTCAGGTAGCCGATGACCGTATGTGCGGAGAGATCGAGAATAATCGCGATCTCTTCACTGCTCTTTCCGGCGGCCGACCAACGCAGGCACTCGATTTCCCGGCTGCTGAGGTTCTCCATCGGTTGCTCAACAGGGTTCTGCTGCGCAAACAGCTCCAGAAACTCCATCGCCCGGAAAACCTGCTGCATTGCCTCTTCGCGAGCGAGACGCACGCGCTCACCCGAGAATGCGAATATGAAGTGCCGCAAATACATGTCATGCAAGGCAAAGGCAAATGTGTCCTTGAGGCCATGGCCCCTGAAGTGCGCCGTCAGCCGGTCGTTTCCCTGGTTTGCAGCCGCGCTTTCGAATGGCGCCTTGTCACAGAAGACAGGCATCGCTGTCGTCTTGAGAGCCGAGACCAGCTTGCTGCAATAGAAGAGGTCAACCTCCTCATAGAGATCAATGAGCTCTTGCGGCCAGTTGCTAGCGAGATAGTTGCTGGCGAAGCCACTGCGGTCCCCGCGCGGAAACTCCGCAAACAAGTAGTGGTTGAATCCCGCCTCGACTGCCATCTCAGCCACGCAATCGTTGAATCGTTCCGAGGACATTTTCTGCGCGGACGCGATCCGCGAAAAAACAGCATCCCCCACGCCGTCGCGGACGGCGCGTTCTTGCTTCTTCATTTTCCTGTCCCTCGGCGGCTAGCTTCGCCTCAGCTTCTTCATTTCGTCGACCAGAATGGCCACGCGCCGCAGAGGAAAAGCAAAGGCACGTATCAAAAGGACACGAAGCAAACCTTAGTTATTCCGGGCACCACGAAAAGAACGGAGACGCGGTCTTGCACTAACAACTATGTTGCGGCGCTTATAAATTGACGTTCGTCAATTGCCCACTAGCCATTGCGCATGGCTCCTATGCGCTCATCACAAATTTACGCAGGGGAAGGCTACGAGGGCGCGCAAATTGCTTCCAGGAAGTCGACGCCTAAACTTCTTATCAAAGTGTTACTATGCGCTTAGGCAATTCTTAAATGTGACAAGCTAGAGTGACGGCCGTGGTCTTGAGTTGTGTAGAGAGTCCAATGACCGAAATGATACGTCCCCGAGTAAAATATGTCATCGGCCCCGATGGCAGCCCGCTGACGATTGCGGATTTGCCACCGCCGAATACCAGGCGCTGGGTTATCCGTCGCAAAGCAGAGGTTGTAGCGGCGGTTCGCGGTGGCCTGTTGAGCTTGGAAGAAGCGTGCGAGCGTTACACGCTGACTGTCGAAGAGTTCTTGTCCTGGCAGTCTTCCATTAACAGCCATGGCCTTGCCGGTTTGCGCACCACGCGTATTCAGCAGTATCGCCACTGACACGCCCATCCTGGGCAACGATTTTCAGATTCGGGCCGCTTGCATGTCCTGAGGGGGATATACAGACGGCCCGCAATCATTAACGCAGCCTGCAGACGCCCTGCTTTTATGCTGCGACAAGCCTCACCACGAGTTCCCTGCTCCATAGACCACTCGGCAGGAAAATCGGTCGGTGAGCCGGAATTGCTGCCGGCCTCGTACCGGCAGCAATTGTCCCCGCCTCTTCTCATCGAACACTGTGTCCACATCGCCCGCCTTGGCGCGGCCGGGATGACATGCCAATTTCCGACCGACAGCTGAATGTTGACGAGGAATGGCAATGAACATCAGGAATGAAGAGAATCCCTCCGGCGGCCGCTACGTTGCAGAGGTCGAGGGCCATCAGGCCGAAATGACCTATTCCCGCGCATCGCCGGCGCTTGTCATTATTGACCACACCGGCGTACCCGATGCGCTGCGCGGCAAGGGCGTTGGCCAGGCACTTGCTCTTCATGCCGTCGAGGAGGCACGCAAAGGGGGATGGAAGATCTTCCCGTTATGTCCCTTCTTCAAAGCGCAAGCGCAACGCCACGAGGAGTGGCGCGACGTCATTAACGGTTAGCCCAATAACGCCAAAAGCCATGTATGACGGACGTGACGGCCCATCATGCATGGCTTTTTTCGAGGCGATCCCAAGGTGCCGACAGCACCCGTTTCCCGCCTTAGGCTCTTGCCCGGACTGCGCCGTCGCGCTCTTCGAGCGCGGCTGCACGTGCATATTCCGCCTGTATCTCTTCCAGCGCCTGTTCAAGCGCCTCTTCCTGCATCTTCAGTTCCTTGATCGAGACCTGAAGATTGTCCGCGCGCTGGCGAGCTGCCTTTGCGAAGGTCGGATAGGCGAAGTGATTCGGGTCGGAAATGCCGGACTTCTTTTCCTCGACGACGATCTGGCTCTCCAGATCCTTCGTCATCCTATCAAATTCGGACATCATCATCTGCAATTGCTGCAGTTGGCGACGTTTTTCGTTCACCTGAAACTCCTTCAGGCGAACTAGGCTCTCACGCGACTTCATACGCATTACTCCAGTGATGCGAGACCCCTGCTCCACTTTAAATCGCCCTTGCCGGCCGCTTTGACGCGGCCTGCTAAAAAATTTCCGTCGGTATTAACAAAAACCTACCGCTGGTAACCTTTCGTTTACGGGCATCGTTAATGATAGTGCCGATGATTTAAGGGTCGGTAAACACAACTACGCGATTTCCGATACTGTTTCATTGGTGAGTCGAATGAATCGCTTACCGGCCGTTCTTAATGTAAAAGTTAAGATCTGGCTTTGCGAATTCTCGTTGGAAAACAGCGGAATGGACAAAATATTTAATAAATTCGTTACCTCTTGCCAGAGTGAATCAGAATTTGTTAACCATTTCGTGGCAGCTTCCAAATCACGCAATGATGTATTCGGTATCGCGTAGGGGCCAGACCACCTTTCGGCGGCGGTAAAGGGGATAATAATGCGGGTACTACTCATTGAAGACGACAGCGCGACAGCGCAGAGCATCGAATTGATGCTCAAATCAGAAAGTTTTAACGTCTACACCACCGATCTGGGTGAAGAAGGCGTGGACCTAGGGAAGTTGTATGATTACGACATCATCCTTCTCGATTTGAACCTTCCCGACATGTCCGGATATGAAGTGCTCCGCACTCTCCGCCTGTCCAAGGTCAAGACACCCATCCTGATTCTCTCGGGCATGGCCGGTATCGAGGACAAGGTTCGCGGTCTCGGCTTTGGCGCCGACGACTACATGACCAAGCCGTTCCACAAGGACGAACTGGTTGCGCGCATACATGCAATCGTTCGTCGTTCCAAGGGTCATGCCCAGTCGGTCATCATGACCGGCGAACTGATCGTCAACCTCGACGCCAAGACGGTCGAAGTTGGTGGCCAGCGCGTGCACCTGACGGGCAAGGAATACCAGATGCTGGAGCTTCTTTCGCTCCGCAAGGGCACCACGCTCACCAAGGAAATGTTCCTGAACCATCTCTATGGCGGCATGGACGAGCCGGAACTGAAGATCATCGACGTCTTCATCTGCAAACTGCGCAAGAAGCTCGCAAATGCTGCCGGTGGCGCAAACTACATCGAAACCGTCTGGGGCCGCGGCTATGTTCTGCGCGAGCCGGACGGCGCCGAGTACGCCGAGACCGCCTGATACGTCAGCCCCTTTGCCAAGACTGAGAAAATCCCGTCCTCTGTGGCGGGATTTTTTCGTTGTGACATAGAAAAAGCCGCCCGTGGCGGCTTCGATCGTTGGCGGGTAGTCGCAATTATGCTGCGATAGCGCGGTGGCCGAATACGGCCGTCAGAATCTTGCGATCGAAGGGTTTGAGGAGGAAATCAGTCGCCCCTGCCCGCTTGCCCATCATCAGCTTCTTGAGGTCGGCCTCAACCACGCAATAGTAGATTTTGACGTCCTTGCCGCCTTCCATGCCGCGGATCGCCGAAATCAACTCGAGCGCGCGGTCCATGCCAGAATCGACGATCAGGTATTCTGGAAGTTCCACCTGGCAACTGGAGAGAGCTTCGACAACGTTGGAGGCTTCGATGACCATGAAGTCGAGTTCGGAAAGGATGCGCTTCCCCACCTTCCGAACGACGTCAGATGAGTCGGCGATCATAAACCTCTGCATGGCTGCTCCTTGCCCCAGCTTCTAATGCGGCTGGCGTGTTATCGGCCAAGAATAGAAACATTAGGCTAAGGATTTATTACCTCGACGGTCGGATCGCCGTCGAGGTCCCTGCATCAAGCTGCGATGACGTCAGCGGTAAACGTAAGTTCTTCGGCGGTCGCGCTATGCCCGAGCGCCATACCGCATTCATCGGCAAGCAGCACGGTGTAGTAGGGCTGGATCGAGTGGGCGTCGATGGCTTCCTCGATTTCCCCCGTAGAGATCTCCACGAATTTCGGCGGCAGGCGCATCAGCTTGCCCTTCGCAACGATCTTGAATTTTGCGTCCAGTTCGGGGTTCTCAAGCGTGACTTCGATGACACCGCCACGTGGAATTGACGAATAGGCTACCAGGAAGAGATTGAGCAGCAACTTGACGCGGTTCTTGGCGATAATCGCGCGCGGACCAGTCCAGACAACCTCGGTCTTCTTCTCCGCGGCAGCAAAATCCTTGGCCGCACGTTCGGCTTCGCCGGTATCGATCGAAGCCCCGACCGATCCCGAGGCCCCGAAGGCAAGCCGGGCGAACTTCAGACGGACAGAGGCGTTGAGCGCGCTTGTCCTGATAAGATCCATCGCGTCGGCATCGGCGCCGCCCTCGTCCAGAAGCTCCAGACCATTGTTGATTGCGCCAACCGGCGAGATGACGTCATGGCAGACGCGGCTGCACAGAAGCGCGGCCAGGTCGGGGCCAGCAAGGGTGAGGTTTGGATTCTTCGACATCATAGTCTCCAGGAGGGCGGCAGGTTCATTCCGCCGCCTCTTTTGCGTCATTTAAATTGCGCGAAGTTTGCGGCCGTACTCAGCGCCATAATGACACCATATTTGGTAAACCGATTGTTAAGACCATACGCGCAAAATGAACGAAACGCCGGAAACGGCTCATCGTACCGACCATGATGAACGGATAACACCATGCGCGCCCATTTTTTCGGAAGACTCTCCGCCATCTGGCGGCTTCTCGTTGCGCTGACATTTTCGCCCCTCGCGCTTGTCCCAATGCAGGCATCGGCGCAGCAGTCTAACGGCGGCCAGTATTCGATGCAGGAAATCGTCGACGCTGGGCACTCGTTCTTCGGCTCGACCAGCGGCGGGCTGGCCAAGGTGATCGAAGCCGCCTTTCAGAAATACGGCCTTCCCAACGGCTATGTCCTCGGCCAGGAAGGTTCCGGAGCTTTCATCGCCGGTCTCACCTACGGCGAAGGCCAGTTGAATACAAAGAATGCCGGTGAGCATCCGCTCTACTGGCAGGGTCCGTCGCTCGGGATCGACTATGGCGGTCAGGGCACGCGCGTCATGATGCTCGTCTACGACCTGCCCTCGACCGACGCCATATACGCGCGCTTCGGTGGCGTCAGTGGTCAAGCCTTCGTTATCGCCGGCTTCGGCATGACGCTTCTCAAGAACGACAACGTACTGGTGGTGCCGATCCGCACAGGCGTCGGTGCTCGCCTCGGATTGAATGTCGGCTACCTCAAGGTCACCCCTAATCCGACCTGGAATCCCTTCTGATTCCCATCGGCGCAGCGAACTCTCGCTCGCCGTGACCTATCCGCCACTTGCTCTACGCGTCAGGTCCGCTTAATCATTGGTCCTGACGCAACTCAACTTCTGGAAGCCGTGGCCGCGCCGTGATCGAATATGCTCTCTTGTTCGGATTGGGCTTCCTGGCGGCAGCGTTTCTCGTCTTTCTCGTGTCGCCTGCCGTCCACCGCCGCATCGTCTGGTATACGGAAAACCGTATGCGCGCGACCATGCCACTCAGCCCGCAGGAAGTGCGCGCGCAGAAGGATATGGTCCGGGCCCTCTATGCTGCCGAGAACGCCAAGACGACACAGGACCTCGTGCGCGAGCGCGAAAAGTCGCTGGCGCTGCAACTGAAGCATGACTCGCTGGCGCTCGACGCAGGACGGTTTGCCGCCGAGATCGAGGGGCTACAGGCGCAAATCAGCGACATGAGTGTCGAGGCCGCGGAACAGCGCTCGCACCTGCGCAAGGACGAGAACTACATCAGCCAGCTTAAGACGAGCCTCCACATCGCCGAGCAAGCAAGCGCCGCCAAGGAAGGCGAGCTCGACGCTCTTCGCACGCGCCTTAACAAGCTTGCGGAGCAGACCGACAATCTCAAGATCGATCTCGCAGCGCGCGATACCGAAATCGAGAGCCTGACGTTCAAGGCGAACGCAGTCCGCATCGAGCGCGACAATCTTCGCCAGGACGTGAACCTGCTGCAGAAGCGCGCCAAGGATGCGGAGCAGGCGCTCGCCCAGCATGAGCACGCAGTCATCCGGCTCGAGGACAAAGCGGGGCGCGATGCGGCGTCAACGGCCGACAAGGATACGCTTCTCGGACGCCGCCAGCAGGAAATTACCAAGCTGAAGGAACAGATCAAGGCGGCGAATGCCGAGCTGCGCAAGGCAAACCGTGCATTGCGCAACGCTGGACTTCAGCCCGTGGTCGCAGATGCGGTTTCAGAGGAGCGGGCAACCGAGGAAACAATGCCGACTGAGCTCGACACAGCAGCGATTGCAGCGCGCCTGAGCGACGAAGTGCGCAAGCGCAGCGCCGCCGTCTCGGAACAACTTCTGAAAGCGAAATCCGACACCAGCCACGACGGTGCGATACGTGAAGAGATCGCCGGCATTGCTGCAAGCATGGTTGCATTGACCGCTATCAACGAAGGACCCTCCTCACCGATCCGCGACCTTCTGCCGGATGGCACCGACAATCAGGACGGAGAGCGTATCAACCTCGCGCAACGCGCCGCGACAATCCTGTCCGAACCGGGCTGAACTCAGATCAGCTTCGCTGCCGATGACATGGCAAAGAGGGCGATGCCGGTCGCCGTCGCCACATTGAGGCTGTCCAGTCCCTCCGACTGCGGGATCCGCGCGCTTTGAAAACGTTCCAGGAGTGCAGGCGGCAGCCCCTCGCCTTCCGTACCCACGACCAGCGCCATGCGATCGGTTGGCGGTATGGCTCGAATGTCGGTCTCCCCGCGCGGCGAGAGCGTCCAGATTGCAAAGCCACTCGCAGCAAGCCGTGTTAGAACGTCGAGCGCCGTGCCCTTCCGCTCATAGGGAACACTGAGTACGGAGCCGACAGAAACACGTAGCGCCTTGCGATAAAGCGGGTCACACGAAGTCTCATCGAGAAAGATGGCATCCGCCTTGAAGGCGGCCGCATTGCGGAACATCGACCCGGCATTGTCATGGTTGGAAATACCGCAGCCGACAAGGACAAGCGAACGATCGGGCAATCGGTCGACAAGCTCGGTTCCGACCACCTCTCGCCTGCCAAGGGCCAACACGCCTCGATGGAGATGAAACCCGACGATCCGATCTAGGACGTCCGCCTCTGCGACATAGACCGGCACGTCATCAGGCAGTCTCTCGAGGATTGGAGCGACGCCGTCGACACGGTTCCTGAGAAGCAGCACTTTTTCGGTTGCAAAGCGACCGCCGTGGCTCGCTTCCACAAGCACGCGAAGGACTACCGTGCCCTCCGCGATGAAGCGGTTCTGCCGGCCGGTCAGATCGCGCTCGCGGATGTCGCGAAAGTCAGCGATACGAGGATCGTCCGCGCTCTCGATGGCAACGAGGCGAGAGGCCATTGTCCTAGCCGCCGCTGACCGTCACATCGGCAACAATGCGCCCCGACTTGATATCGAAGATGAGCGACTTCTTGATTCCATCGGCTGTCGCGCCAAAGAACATGATCTGGCCTCCCGAGAGCGACGACGACTGGATGACGAAGCCCGACGGCAAAGTTGCCGTGACCGATACCGGCGCATCGGATGGTACACCGGCAGAAGTTACGGCTGTCGGTTCCTTCGCGGGCGCGCGCATCGCTTTGTAGACAACCGCGCCGAAGACAGCCATAAGGCTCACGAACATGATGACGCCTGAGACGATCTGCAGGCGGATCATCTTGCGCCGGACACGTTCCATCGCCGGATCCAGGGGCTTTTCGTCCTGATCGTCTTCTGGCTGGATATTCGTCATATGTGGCGTTCCGTTCTTTAAGTAATTCGGAGAAGAAGCGTCTTGAGCGACCCCTTTAAACAAGCTGCCGGCATTAGAAAAGTCCTCACCGCCGACGAGAACGCCGAAGGCCGTCTTGACGCGTGGATGACCGGACAGCTCGGCGAGGAGTTTTCGCGCAGCCGCGTGAAGGCGCTAATCAAGGAGGGCCAGGTCTCCGTGGGCGGCAAGATCCTCGCCGATCCGCAGAAAAAGGTTCGTCCAGGCGACACCTTCGAGATCCTGCTGCCCGAGCCGGAGGATCCGACGCCCAAGGGCGAGAATATCCCGCTCGATATTCTTTATGAAGACGATGACCTCATCGTCATTTCCAAGCCGGCCGGTCTCGTGGTGCACCCCGCGGCTGGCAATTGGACGGGCACGCTCGTCAACGCGTTGATCTATCATTGCGGCGACAGTCTTTCCGGTATCGGCGGTGTGCGCCGTCCGGGCATCGTCCACAGGCTGGACAAAGACACCACAGGTGTCATGGTCGTCGCCAAGAACGACATCTCCCATCGCCATCTGTCGCTGCAATTCGCCGACCATGGGCGGACCATGCCGCTGGAGCGGGCTTACCAAGCGATTGTCTGGGGCCGCCCTCGCACGCTGACTGGAACGATCGATGCACCGCTCGGCCGCGCCGTCGGCGACCGCACGCGTCGCGCCGTCAAGCGATCCGAGATGCAGGATGCCGACGAGGCGATCACCCACTACGAAGTGCTCGAACGCTTCCATGAGAATCCTGATGCCACGTCGCTAGCCTCGCTGGTCGAGTGCCATCTCGAAACCGGCCGCACCCATCAGATCCGCGTCCACATGGCACATATCGGCCATCCGCTACTCGGCGACACCGTCTACGGAGCAGGTTTCAAAACAAAGGCAAACCTGCTTCCGGATGCCGCCAGGAAGACCGTGAATGCCTTCGGAAGACAGGCGCTCCACGCCTACATGCTGCAATTCGAGCACCCTCGCACCGGCGAGGTCATGCACTTCGAGGTGCCTCTGCCCGAGGACATGGAAGAGTTGGCAGACGCCCTGCGTGCGGAGCGAGAGTAACGCCTTCGTGAAGCGGTGTATGGTCTTGAACCCCTGTTCCGCCATACTTATCTGTATATTGACTTAGTGCGGGCTTGGATAAAGCCGCATGTCCCGGTTTGCCTTTCGACGCAGGGGCGCGTTCCATTGGGAACCGGAATTCAGATAGGAGGGTGCTTTATGGCCCGAAATAACTTGCCGTCCATTACCGCCGGCGAAAACGGTCTCAATCGCTATCTCGACGAAATCCGCAAATTTCCGATGCTGGAGCCGCAGCAGGAATACATGCTGGCGAAGCGCTATGCGGAACACGGCGATCGCGAAGCGGCACACAAACTCGTCACCAGCCACCTGCGCCTCGTTGCGAAGATCGCAATGGGCTACCGCGGCTATGGCCTACCAATCGGCGAAGTCGTCTCTGAAGGCAATGTCGGCCTGATGCAGGCCGTCAAGAAGTTCGATCCGGAGCGCGGCTTCCGTCTTGCCACCTATGCCATGTGGTGGATCAAGGCCTCAATCCAGGAATACATCCTGCGTTCGTGGTCTCTGGTGAAGATGGGTACGACCGCCAACCAGAAGCGGCTGTTCTTCAATCTGCGTCGCCTCAAGGGCCGTATCCAGGCCATTGACGATGGCGACCTGAAGCCGGAACACGTTGCTGAGATCGCCACCAAGCTGAACGTCTCCGAGGAGGAGGTCGTTTCGATGAACCGTCGCCTTTCCGGCGATGCCTCGTTGAACGCACCGATCAAGGCCTCGGAAGGCGAATCTGGTCAATGGCAGGATTGGCTCGTCGACGACCATGACAGCCAGGAAGAGGTTCTTATCGAACAGGATGAGCTCGACACGCGCCGCCGCATGCTGGCGAAGGCGATGAGCGTTCTGAACGACCGCGAGCGCCGTATCTTCGAGGCACGTCGCCTCGCGGAAGATCCGGTGACCCTGGAAGACCTCTCGTCCGAATTCGACATTAGCCGCGAACGCGTTCGTCAGATCGAGGTCCGCGCCTTCGAAAAGGTCCAGGATGCCGTCCGCAAGGACGCTCTCGAACGCGCCAAGGCCGTTCGCGTGGTCGAAGCGACCGCGTAACGCCATTGCAATTTCAAATCAAAAAGGGCGGGACCGATGGTCCCGCCCTTTCTTTTATCCATTCGACAGGCGCTTATTGGCTGGTCGATACATCGCCAAAAGCAGCCCATTCCTTGATCGCGGCGTTGAACGCCTCGCCGCCCGTAGTACCCTTCTGCATCGTCAGAAGCGCGCGGCGACCATTGCGGTAGGTGATCGGCATATCGATCCAGTCGCGGCTTGAAAGGAGATCGAGGTTCGCCTTGCGCGCATCCGGATAGTCGTTCAGCGCGATCATGTGGAAATCGTCGGTGATCTTTGCCGGAACGGCAATCAGGGCGTCGCCCCGATCCTGTTCGGTTCGCTTCATCGAGATACGCTGAACGCTCTCGATAGCGCCACCTTCAAAGTTCGGCGGCAGCGAGAAAACCACCTCGACGATGTGGCTGGCCGGCAGCGACGCATCGGAATTGCGCTTGAAGGTAAGCTGCGCCGACAGATTGCGTTCTGGAACAGTCACGGTCCCCTGTACGGTCGCTTCCTGCCTGCCATCCGGGCCTGTCTCGTGCTGAAGACTCCAGACGACCGAGCCCTGGATGGCGGTCGGTGAACTCTGACCGATCCGCTCTTCGTACAGGAACATCTTCTCGGAGGAGCCGACCGGCGCAGCTTGCGTGGCTCCAGCCGCCGGCGGCGTCGTCGCGGGTGCGGTGGCAGCCGGGACGGCAGGTGTCGTCGAGGTCGCGGGCGGCGTCGGATCCGCTGCAGCAACGTTCTGCTCGGCTACCGACTTTCCTTCCGCCGTAGGCGTTCCCGGAACGGAGGCCGGACCGTTGTCGACTTCGGTGCCATCGGCAAGAAGCCGCTGGTTGAACTTGTTGTTGACGGAAGCCCCGTCATTCAAGGACGCAACTTCCTTGTTTGCCTCAGCTGGCTTCGCATCGCTCCTCTGGGGCGCCGCATCCGGCTTGGCAGGCGTCTGCTCGTTCTTCGCGCTCTGCGAGGGAGCAGCGCTGACGAGGTTTTTCACCATTGACGACAGCGCGTCCCGATTGATCCAGGCAGCGTATCCGCCACCACCGACCACGCCAAGCGCAATGAGGATCGTCACGATGGAGCCAATGCCGAAGCGACGGCGCTTCGGCTCCATGCGCAGGTTCTTACCCTGGAACTTAGCAGCAACAGCACTGTCGAGATCGGCGGCCGGAATGCCATCATCATCTTCGGCAACCACGCCGCGGTTGTCGTATCCGCGAAGCGGCTTTGCCTCCTGCCAATTGGTTTCCGGTACAGCTTTTGCCGGCGTCCCATGAATTTCGGAGAAGAGATCGCCGTCATCGAAATGAGCGTTGATCGGAACTTTCTTGCCGTTTTCGATCGGTGGCAGATCGTCGAAGGCTGCGGCCTCCCAGGAGAAGCCCTCATTCGCGGCGGGCATCTTCACGCCGCCCGGCGTATGGTCGAATCCCGTGATGACGTCTTCAAACGCGCGCGCCGCTTCGTTGGCCGGAGCAACCGGCGCAGATTCCGAAAACTGCCTGAGTTCTTCGAGCGCCCAATCCGTCTGCGCATCCTTGGCCGGAGGTGCAGGCGTTTCCTCTACTGGCTCTGCCCACACCGGATCGAAATGCGCAGCGGCATCCGCTTGGAGCGGCTCCTCCTGGCTGCGATCCACGAATTCTTCCGGCGGACGATCCAGCCCATAGACGGGCTCGACAAGGCGATTGGTCAGGTCGTAGTCGCGAGCAATTGGCTGCAGAACCGGCTCTTCGTCGGGCGGCTCGGGCGGCTCGACAACAGGCTCCTCGACTGCGCCAACATACTCCTCGTGACCGTACTGCTCCTCGCGAGCGACGTCGTCTTCATGAGCGGCCTGCCAATGCTCGACAGGCTCGGCTTCCCCGACAGGAGCGCGCGGCTCTTCATGCTCCCAATGTGCGTCCTGCTGCGCGGTGTGTTCCTGTTCGGCAGCGACAGGCTCCTCATAATGAGACGTAGGTTCTTCGTGATAGGGCGCAGGCTCTTCGACCGGCTCTTCGTAGGCAGGCGCAGGTTCTTCGGCTGCCATCTGCTCTTCGTGAACCGGCGTTTCATGCGCCGGCTCCTCGACCACAGCTTCGCTGGCAACCGGTTCGGGAACGGCCGCTTCCGGCTCGTTGGCCGCTTCGGCGCTTGCCTCAACCTCAGGCTCGGCGGCTAGCGCTGCATCGTCGACCAGAACGGCTTCTGCGTGTTCGGCTTCGACTTCGCGGATTGCAGCTTCGAGTTTTTCAAGCTGCCGTTGCAGCATCGCTTCCGGTGGGCGCGGCTTCATATTCTCGAGCTGCCGCTGAACAGCACCGCGAGCACGCTCGTAGACTTTCACCCGCATCTCGGGAGTATTTTCAGACAGGCCGTCAACCGCCCGCCGGATAACTGCGATAAAATCCGCCATTCGTACTTTCTCTAAGAGTGCGGTCCGCCCTGCGAACCGCACAAATAATGACCCGCGACCTTAGTCCTCAAACGGATCGGTCACAAGTATCGTGTCGTCGCGCTCAGGACTTGTAGACAAGAGAGCGACGGGCGCCCCGATCAGTTCTTCGACCTGGCGAACATACTTGATTGCCTGGGCCGGCAGATCAGCCCAGCTGCGTGCGCCGACAGTCGATTCCTTCCAGCCTTCCAGCGTGATGTAGATCGGCTCTACGCGGGCCTGGGCAGCCTGGCTAGCCGGAAGATAATCGATCTCTTTGCCGTCAAGCTTGTAGGCGACGCAGATCTTCAGTTCGTCGAGACCGTCGAGAACGTCGAGCTTGGTTAGCGCGATGCCCGTGATGCCCGATGTCTTCACCGTCTGGCGGACCAGAACCGAATCGAACCAGCCGCAGCGGCGCGGACGACCGGTATTGACGCCGACTTCGCGACCAACTGTCGAAAGATGCTTGCCGATCTCATCGTTCAGTTCGCACGGGAACGGACCTTCGCCCACGCGCGTCGTGTAAGCCTTGGTGATGCCGAGAACATAGCCGATTGCCGTCGGGCCGAGACCCGAGCCGGCGGCGGCCTGACCGGCAACCGTGTTCGACGAGGTGACGAAGGGATAGGTGCCGTGGTCGTTGTCGAGCAGCGCACCCTGCGCACCTTCGAACAGGATGCGGGCACCGGCCTTGCGCTGGTCGTCGAGGATACGCCAGACCTGGTCGACATAAGGCAGAACCTGGTCGGCGACCTCGTTCAGTTCCTTCTCGAGCGATTCCACCGAAATCTCCGGCAGTCCGAGGCCGCGGCGCAGCGCATTGTGGTGCGTCAGCAGACGGTCGATCTTGGCCGGCAGCGCTTCCTTGTCGGCCAGGTCGATGGCGCGGATCGCGCGGCGACCGACCTTGTCTTCATAAGCCGGGCCGATGCCGCGGCGAGTGGTACCGATCTTGGTTCCGCTGTTGGAAGCCGCGTCTTCGCGGAAGCCATCGAGGTCGCGGTGCAGCGACAGGATCAGCGGTGCGTTGTCCGCGATGCGCAGCACCTCGGGCGTTACATTGACACCCTGCGCGCGCAGCTTCGCGACTTCGGCGACGAAATGATGCGGATCGACGACGACGCCATTGCCGATGACACTGAGTTTGCCGCGCACGAGGCCGGATGGCAGAAGGGCAAGCTTGTAGCTGACACCGTCGATGACCAGCGTGTGGCCCGCATTGTGTCCGCCCTGATAGCGCACGATCACATCGGCGCGTTCCGAAAGCCAATCGACAATCTTGCCTTTGCCTTCGTCACCCCATTGCGAACCGACTACAACTACGTTCGTCATTCACGTCTTCCTGTTAAAGGCGGATTTAACCGCACCCTTCTCAAACCCGCGCATCTATAAAGCTTTGTCACCGGGAAATCGACCCTGTTATGCCGCCGAAATCGGCTTTTTACGTGACAAATCAGCCATCATCGGGCTATTGGCCGATCATGTCCCAAGGTTGAGAACCACATCGCCGTCATCTGGAAGAATCGCCTGTGCAGGTCGCCGCTTATATTTCTCTCGTCGTCGCGGCACTATGCTGGGGCGGAAACGCGGTGGCAGGCAAGCTCGCGCTCGGGCACGTCAGCCCGATGACGCTGACGTTTCTGCGCTGGTTCCTTGCGACGGCACTCATTGCCGCCGTTTCCGTACCGCAATTGAAGCGCGACTGGCCGATCGTCCGCAAGAACCTGCCGCTGCTCTTCTTCTACGGCATCATCGGCTATACGCTTTTCAACGCGATGCTTTACTCGGCCGTCCAGTACACAACCGTGATCAATGTTGCGATCGAGCAGGCCGGGATCCCGATGCTGATCTTCCTGCTGAACTTCGTCTTCTTCCGCACAGGCGTTTCTACAGCACAGATAGTCGGCTTCGCCATGACGCTCGGCGGCGTCGCATTGACCGCCGCGCATGGTGACCTGACGACCCTGCTGCAGCTCGGTCTCAACCGTGGCGACGGCCTCATGCTGATCGCCGTAGCCGCCTATTCTGTCTACACGATTTTTCTACGCTGGAAACCGCCCCTTGATTGGCGCACGCTGATGGCGATCCCCGCCCTCGGCGCGACGCTGACAGCAGTGCCACTTCTCATCTGGGAGGGCACGCAAGGTGCTGTGCAATTGCCAGACAACAAGGGCTGGCTGATTGCCTTCTACACTGCCATCTTCGCGTCCCTGCTTGCCCAGATCCTCTATATCAAGGGCGTCGAGGCGATCGGTGCAAATCGCGCCGGGCTCTTCATCAACCTCGTGCCGGTCTTCGGAACGCTGTTGTCCGTGGCGCTGCTTGGCGAGCATCTTCAGCCGTTCCATGTGATCGCGCTTGCGCTCGCTTTGGGCGGCATTGCCATCGCCGAAAAAGGCCGTCCCCAGCGCGCAGTCTCGACCGTCCCCGCCTCGCCTATGGACTAGGTGTGTGGTCCCGGAATGAGATGGTGCGGATTGATTTTGAAGATTGACGGGTCCCTTGTCCAGGCGTTGCAGATTGCTTGATAGGGCGTTCGCCATCGGAGCGCCTTGAGGTGTTTGGCGAAGTTGTAAGCAGTGACGAAGGCC
>NZ_JBFTQH010000024.1:0-82365 GCF_056398905.1 Rhizobium sp. 01T417
TCGTTCATCTCGGCCTCTTCTGGGGTAAGGTCGTCTCAGGTGCGGTATCACGACTGTTTTTACCACGGGCGGCAACATCACCGGAGCGCCGGTCTCAACTTTCTCACCGCAATCTTCTGGAACACGCCCAGAGACGGCTTCGAGCGTCACGTGACTGAAAGAGCTGGGCTGATGAAAACCAAGCAACCACGGGATTTGCGATGCCGGAAGATCGTCCTCGAGGTAGCCATTTCCAAGTCACGCCGTAGTTGGTCCAAGATTTCGCCAAAGCTCAACCCTTCAGCTGCCTGATGTCGGTCGGCGTGTCTGGAAAATCCCGAATAGGATATGGCCAGATTTAATGTTCGTACCCCGCCGGTCGATCCGAAGTTCCGACGCTTCGCTGACCACACGAGCATATCGTACAATCCGGCGACGAGCGTCGCCAAATGAATACGACGAGGCGGCCAAGTAGTAGATCATGCCGATCTCTCGCAGATCGAGCTGTTTCGCCAGAGTGAGGCCGAGCCGCTCGTCGTTGAGCACCCGAGACGCCTCACCTAGGAATTCTATCTGCGATGCGATGCTGAGGCGCTTTCGCTCATCGAGCATAGCCTCGGTCAGGTTGGATCGTTTCAGCAGGGGCAGCGGATCGATGTTTTTCTGTCTGATCCGGGAGAGCGCCAGGCGCGAAGCCAACCCCATTGCTGTGCGCAGCAGTGGGCCTTTGAGAGGTGGATATGAGCTCTTGGGGCATCGTTCCCGCCCTTCGTGAACTGGCCAACTGCGTTCCCCTTGGTCGTCGAGCAAAATAATTCGTCGACAAACTTGCGCCAATGCTGGTCTCTGACAAACGGGTTGGACATCGCTGCCACCGCGACACACGCAGTATGCGACGTATGGCAGCTCAGCGCAAATCTTTGTCTGCGCATGGCAAGCCGAGCACCTCGCCAATTCTGTATATCCGTCTGCGAAAACTAGGCAGTGCGCCTCAACCGCATTTCAGCGACGAAATTACATAGCGACAATGTGAACAAGTCACGAATGGCTACGCACAAACCGCCGTAGCTTATGGGGTTTTTGAGGACAGAGATGAAAACAGCCAAACACCCACCTGCCTTGCAGGTGGTGACGAAAGAAGCCAGACGCGCCGTGCGACCGCTGATCGTGTTCACCGCCGGGATCAACATACTGATGTTGACCGGGACGATCTACATGCTCCAAGTCTACCACCGGGTGCTATCAAGCCACAGCGTGGAAACGTTGTTGATGCTGTCGCTAATGGCCACTTGTGCGCTTGTGACGATGGCGGGTCTGGACGTGGTGCGATCCAGAATGCTGGCCACGATCGGCGCGTGGATGAACGCGCGGTTGGCACCGGTGTTGCTGACGGCATCAGTTGAGCTGTCCGCCGTGTCTCCCGGTCAGGGGAACGGTCGCGCACTGCGGGATCTCGACCAAGTCAAGAATTTCTTCACCAGCCCAAGTATCTACCCGATCCTCGACGCGCTGTGGGCACCACTGTTTTTCGCCGCGATCTTCCTGATGCACCCGTGGCTGGGTTGGTTGGCGCTGACCGGCGGTGTCGGGCTGTTCGCACTGGCATTCCTGAACGAGTGGGTAACCCGCAAGCCCCTGACAGACGCCGGTAACGCACAAGCCAGAGCACACCAACAGGCCGAGGCCGCGATCCGGAACGCCGAAGTCGTACAGGCAATGGGCATGATGAAGCCATTGCTCGAAGTCTGGCGGGCCCAACAGGACAAGGCGAGTAACGAGCAGACAACAGCAGCCAACAGGGGCAGCACGATCTCAGCCCTCGCGAAATGCTACAGGATGGCTCTCCAGATGGGTGTACTCGGTATCGGTGCTTATCTCGTGCTTCGGAACGAGGCTTCGCCCGGTATCATGATCTCGGCCTCAATCCTGATGGGTCGTGCGCTGGCCCCGGTGGAACAAGCGATCGGGACGTGGAAGGCGACGATCGGGGCACGTGCTGCTTACAAGCGTCTCGTGGCAATCGCTGGGAACCGCCAGGAAGACGTCCCAGTTTTCCCGATGCCGCGACCGACCGGCAGATTCACTGCAGAGAACATCACGCTAGCCAGAACGGACGGTGAGCCGATCCTGAGAGGAATCAGCTTCCAACTCAGACCCGGTGAGGTACTGGCGATGATCGGCCCGAGTGCATCTGGCAAAACGAGTCTGGCGAGAATACTGGCTGGTGCTTGGCGACCGACCGGCGGGCGGGCGTTACTTGACGGCATGAACGTCGCCGAGTGGGCAGCTGAGGACCGGGGTCTCCACGTCGGGTACCTGCCGCAGGACATCGAGTTGTTCGCCGGTACGGTGGCCGAGAACATCGCCCGGTTTACCAAACTGAACCACACGGTCTTTGACAAGGTCGTCAAGGCCGCGCAAACGGCGGGCGTCCACGAACTGATCAAGGGATTGCCGAAGGGTTACGACACCGAGATCGGCGAGGCAGGTGCGTCACTATCCGGTGGGCAACGCCAGCGAATCGGGTTGGCACGGGCATTCTTCGGCAACCCCGCACTGCTGATACTGGACGAACCGAATTCCAATCTGGACAAGGATGGTGAGGACGCTTTGGCGGAGGCCATCAGCGCAGCCAAGCACACCGGTATGAGCGTCATCCTGATCGCCCACCGACCGAGCATCATGGAGCAGGTGGACAAGGTGCTGGTGCTGAACCGAGGTCAACAGGACCTGTTCGGCCCGCGTGACGCAGTGTTTGCCGAGATAGCGAGCCGCAATCGCAAAGTGGCCCAGATGCCGAAGGTAGCGCAGATGGTGGTCAAGGAAAAAATGACAGAGGTGAAAGAAGCATGAGCCGCCAGAACATCATACCTCTACCCGGTATCCAGATGCCCACGCCGGAACATCGACCACTGCGCATCAAGGGCGTGACCTACGCCGGCGTGGCGATAATGGCCCTGTTCTTCGGCGTGGCCGGTGGTTGGGCGGCGTTGGCCCCACTGGACAGTGCCGCCGTCGCCGGGGGCGTGATCAAGGTCGCCGGTGACCGGAAACAGGTCCAGCATCTCGAGGGCGGCATCATCAAGGAACTGGACGCCACCAACGGCCTCATCGTCAAGGCAGGTGACGTCCTGGTCAGATTGGACAGCACTCAGGCAAAATCACAGTTGGACCTGATCCAGAGCCGTATCGTCACCCGCGAGGCTCTGGCCGCACGGCTACGAGCCGAGCGGGACGACAAGAGCGAGGTCGAGTTCGGCCCGGTACTGCTTTCAAACCCGTCGGCAGCTGCCAAGGAGGCGATTATCACGCAGCGGGACTTGTTCAACGCGAAGTACCACAACCTGAAGGACGAGCGGGAAATTCTCGCCCAGCGCCGCCAGCAGAGCGAGGACGAAATTGCCGGACTGAAGAACCTCATTGCGACCGAGGACAAGCAGATCGCAGACATCGACAAAGAGGCGAACGACCTCGACGTCTTGCTCCAGAAGGGTCTGACAACCCGGGAGCGGGGTTTGTTGCTCAGACGCCAGCAGCACGAATACGAGGGTGAGCGGGCGACGAACACAGCATCAGTCGCCCGCGCCAAAAGCGCCATGGCCGAGATCCAAATGCAGATCTTGAACCTCGACACCAAGCGGCTGAACGACGCCGTCGATGAGTTGAGCAAGACCGAGGCGGAGTTGTCCGATCTCCGTCAACAGGAGCGTGCTGCCAGGGACGTGCTTGCCCGCACCAACATCACCGCACCGGTGGACGGTATCGTCATGGACCTGAAAGTCCACACGACTGGCGGCGTCGTGAAGCCCGGTGAGACGTTGTTGACGGTCGTGCCTCTTGACGAACAATTGGTGGTCGAGGCCATGGTGAAGCCCGAGGACGTCGAGACGATCGCCCCAGGCCAGACGGCACACGCGAACTTCCCGGCGCTCGCCCGCTACAACCTACCCCCGCTCGACGGTGTCGTGGACACCGTATCAGCCGACAGACTTGTGGAAGAGCGGACAGGCGCGCCCTACTTCGCCGCAACCATCCTGATCAACAGGAGCGAACTCACCAAGCTGGAGGGGCGCAAGTTGCTGCCGGGTATGACGAGCGAGGCGATGATCCGGACGGGGAGCCGGACCGTGCTGGAATACCTCTCGGAGCCGATCACCCAGAACTTCCGCCGGTCCCTGCGGGAAAAATAAACAAAGATACGGGGCAACAAAACGCCAACAATGTGAACACGTTATTCCGTGCCCCGAACAACGCCAACGAGGGTCTTTAGGGGGTTCTCACAAATTCACAGACACCAACCCTGTCGCGAAGGGGGCGGCGGCGGGATTGGTTTGTCCACAAACAGCCTTATTCGGAAACAGAGAGTAGAGTACAATGGCTCAATCGCCATCATCCCCGTCGGCAACGACGAACAACGCCGCGAAGGACGACGTCGTCGGCCTGAACGGCGACCTCACCTTCACCATCGCGGACCTGCTGGCTAACGACCCCGGCGGTGCGGCGAAGAACGACGTCAGCAAGCAGTTTTTCTTCGGGAAGATTGCAGACTACGCCGCTAACCAGATCGTTAACGGCATCCCGACCGTCGCCGCGCAGAGGGCTTATCTCCTGGCGCACCACATCGAGAGCAACGCCGCTTTCACCGAGTTCACCATCAAGAACGACGCCACCGATATCCAGTATATGGTCCAGATGGGCAACAAGGGTACGTGGTCACAGGCCGACGTGGACGTGAGGCACGCACCGACGGCCGAAGCTTTTACGAACACCGTGGAAGAGGACAAGAGCATCTCCGGTAACGTCAAGGGCGCGGACATCGACGGCGACAGCCTGACCTACTCGCTCAAGGGTACGGCCCCGGCTGGCCTTACCTTCAACTCGGACGGTTCTTACACGTTCGATGCTTCCGGTGCTGAGTTCCAGAAGCTGGCCGCCGGCGAGCAGAAGGCAATCCAAGTCGAGTACGTCGTGAACGACGGTCACGGTGGTACCGCTACCTCGACGTTGACCATCACGGTCACCGGCATGAACGACGCTGCCAAGATCAGCGGTGAAGTCGGGGGTGATTTCGACGAGACGAACGAAGCACAGGTGTACACCGGAAAACTTGAGGTCACCGACGCGGATCACGATCAGGCGACGTTCCAGCAGCAGACCGACGTGGCCGGCAAATACGGTTCGTTCTCGATCGAGGCGGATGGTTCATGGAACTACACCATGAACGACGCCCACAACGAGTTCAAGCAGGGCACCGACTACACCGACAGCATCACGGTGAATACCGCCGACGGGACCGCGCAGGTTATCTCAGTGACCATCCACGGGGCGAACGACGCGCCGGTGTTGACCGGTACGCCGGCGACGCTCGCGGCCGGCACCGAGGACACGAGCTACACGATCAGCAAGGCCGATCTTCTGGCCGGCTACACCGATGTGGAGAACGACGCCCTCTCGGTCTCGGGGCTGTCCTCGAATGACGGCACCTGGGCCAAAAACGCCGACGACAGCTGGACCTTCAAGCCGGCCGCCAACTTCAACGGTCAGGTCAACCTCAGCTACCATGTCACCGACGGTAACGGCGGCGACGTCACRGYCAGCCAGACGTTATCGCTGGCGGCGGTCAACGACGCGCCGGTGTTGACCGGTACGCCGGCGACGCTCACGGCCGGTACCGAGGACACGAGCTACACGATAAGCAAGGCCGATCTTCTGGCCGGCTACACCGATGTGGAGAACGACGCGCTCTCGGTCTCGGGGCTGTCCTCGAATGACGGCACCTGGGCCRAAAACGCCGACGACAGCTGGACCTTCAAGCCGGCCGCCAACTTCAACGGTCAGGTCAACCTCAGCTACCATGTCACCGACGGTAACGGCGGCGACGTCACGGCCAGCCAGACGTTATCGCTGGCGGCGGTCAACGACGCGCCGACCGCGGTAGTACTGTCGAACACGGTGATATCGACCTCCGAGAATGGGGGCTCGATCAAGGTTGCCGATATTGCAGTGACGGACGTCGATTCTGGCACCAATGTGCTGTCATTGTCGGGGGTGGATGCGGCCTCGTTCTCGATCATGGACGGAGCGGGTGGCGGCAAGGAGCTGCACTTCAACGGCGGTGCGAACTTCGAAACCAAGGCGGGCTACGACGTCATGGTGAACGTCAATGACGCAAGCGTCGGCGGCAATCCGGACGCCTCGCAGAACTTCCATCTCGCCATCACCGACGTGAACGAGGCACCGAGCGTGGCGCTGGCGAACACGCTGGCGTCGACGGCGGAGAACGGCGGCGAGATCAAGGTTGCCGACATCGTTGTCTCCGACGACGCGCTGGGGACCAACGTAGTGTCACTGTCGGGCACCGACGCTGCGGCGTTTAAGATCGTCGGCACCGAGTTGCACTTCATCGGCGGCGCGGACTTCGAGACGCAGAAAAGCTACGACGTGACGGTGAACGTCAATGACGCAAGCGTCGGCGGCAATCCGGACGCCTCGCAGAACGTCCATCTCGCAATCACCGACGTGGTCGAAGCCGATAGCGACACCACAAATGACTATGACGTCCGCGACGTCAATGGCAACCTACAAGTGACGTCGGGCGGTGCCACCGGCAATGGCCACACCTTCAATGGAAGCCAACAAGCCGATACAATCGTTGCCACTAACGACCCCATAAACGGCGATCAGGTCAACGCTAAAGATGGCGGCGACACCCTGTACGGCCGTGGCGGAAACGACGATCTCCAGGGTCAAAATGGAAACGATACGATCTATGGGGGATCAGGCGACGACAACATCACCGGCGGTAACGGTGCGGATCACCTCTGGGGCGGCTCCGGCAACGACAAGTTCGTGTTTACGACTGCAGACGATAGCTTGTTCAACGCTCCCGACACGATCCACGACTTCCACCATGGGTTCGATAAAATCGACGTGCACTCGATCAACTCGGGTCGCGGAGGTACTGGTGACTTCACATTCGGTGGCACCGTGGCCACCGCGCACGGCGTCTGGTTCACTGAAGGTGGCGGGAACACGACCGTTCACTTCGATACCAACGGCAATACGGGCAACGACGAAATGACGATCACCCTGACAGGTACCGGCCTGGGCTTGACCGCTTCGGATTTCATCCTCTGAGGTGCGATCCTTCTCGCGAGCGAATTGGGAGCGGGCCTTTCGGCCCGCTCTTCGACCGTACGCCAACGGTGCCGGTGTCGCGGTCCAGTTCGCCCAGCTTCATGCCGGGACGGCGCTAACAGCCGCTGATTTCATCATCGCTTGATAACAGCGGACGGGAGGGAAACGTCCCGTCCGTCTACCGACCCGTCGTGAACAGGGCGACGACGGGACCCGGAACACACATAGCCTCCAGTAACTGGAAACGCAAAAAATGGGTACTTCTACAACATCAAACTCCGCACAGAATTCGGGCGCGGCCAAGGACGACGTCGTCGGCTTGAACGGGGACTATGACTTCACCATCGCCGATCTGCTCAAGAACGACCCCGGCGGGGCCGCCAAGGTTGACGTCACCAAGCAGTTTTTCCTCGGCAACATCACCGACTACGCCGGTGGCAAATATGGTGCCGTTGTCAACGGCATCCCGACCCTCGACGCGCAGAAGGCTTACCTGCTCGCTCACGGGATCACCGTAAAGATCGACCCGGTCACTCACAATTGGATGTCGTTTGACATCGGTGAACACGGTCAGGACTTCGACTACATGGTCCAAACCGGTAACAAGGGTACATGGTCCTCGGCTCACGTGGATGTTGTTGGTACGCCGCCCCCGCCAGCCCCGGTCGTGATTAACGACGCACCGGTTGCGGTGGGCGAGAGCGCGGCGGTTGCCGAAGACGCATCCATCACCGTGTCGGCGATCAACGGTGTGTTGGCGAACGATTCAGATTCGGACGTCGGCCAGACGTTGAAAGTGCTGAAAGTCGGGACCGCCAATGTCACCGACGCGGGCACCCTTATCCAGGGTGCCTACGGTGATCTCACGATCAAGTCGGACGGCAGTTACAGTTACGTCGCCAATCATGCGACGGCGCTGGCGGAAGGTGAGCCCGCTACCGATACGTTCAACTACACCGTGACCGACCAGCACGGCGGCACCAGCACGGCCACGCTGACGTTAAACATCACTGGTGTCAACGACGTCGCGAAATTATCGGCCGACGTGGTGCACCTGACCGAGGGTGACACGATAGCCGACATCTCGGCTCACGGTCAGTTGACCGCCACCGACCCGGACGCTGGTCAGGATACGTTCAAGCCACAGACCAACTTTGCCGGTGAATACGGTCACTTCTCGATTGGTACCGACGGTAAGTGGACTTATACCGCCGACAGCGCCCACAACGAGTTCGTGAAGGACCAGCACTACACCGACACGTTCAAAGTGTTCAGCTTCGACGGCACCGAGACTTCGGTCAGTATCGACATCGCCGGCACGGACGAAAAGCCGGTTTGCTCTCCACACGCCGGCAACGTGATCGCCTCGTGGACTTTCGAGGACACCGTCGTAACCGACCCGCGCGGTTATCAGCAAACGTCTGCACCGACCGGTTGGTTCAACGTTGCCGATTACGCTGAAGGCCAAGGCCTCGGCACTTATGCGAAGTCGATGGAAGTTGTGGACGGCACGAACGGTCCTCAGACGGGATTTGGTGCTGGTGAGCATCAATGGCTCGACACTGCGGCATCGCCAGGTAACATCTGGATACAGCTGAGCGAGTCCAACAGGACCACCAATATTGAGCACGACGCTCAGTTGTCGTTCTCGATCGCCAAGCAAGATCTCGGCATCGATGGCCACACGGATCCGAACGCGGTGGTGGAGTTTTGGTGGAACTACGAACTCGTGAAGACGGTTAAAGCCTCGGACCTGGCCACCGCCAATGAGTTCTACAAGTTCGACGTCACTGTGCATGCCAATGACAGCTTGGCCACCGATCAGTTGTTCATCAAGTCGAGCGGCCAAGACGCTGCCTACCAAGGCTTGGCCATTGATCACGTCGTTCTGAACGACTGGGTCTCTGACTGCCGCGAACACCTGAGCGGAAACGAACTGGTCAAGAACTGGAACTTCGAGCAGGATAACGCCAACAACGAACACGGCTTTATCAATCTCAACTCCATCGCAGGGTGGAACAACGAAGCCGGAACTTCGCAGCCAATGCAGGTGCAGCACGAGAAGTTCGGTTTTGTCACCGGCTTCGCCGCCGACGAACACCAGTGGCTCGACACGTCGGCATCGCCGGGTAACATCAAGATCGGTCAGGACCTTGACCTCGGAACGGGTCAGCGGGCACAGTTGACTGTCTCCGTCGCCGCCGAGAACATCGTTTTCACCAACAGCGTGGGTACCAACACGTACCAGCCCGACGCAGATGACCATCTCCTGTTCAGGTTCAACGGCCAGGTGGTCAAAGATATCAGCTTGGCTGACTTCACGGACGCGGGCGGTCAGGTCGATTGGAACAAGTTCCACGATTTTAAGGTTGATGTCACCGGTCAGGACGGCGCAGATCACCTGACGATCGAGTCGACCGGCATGACGGATTGCACGGACGCGAACGGAGTTAGGCACGGCTACGCCGGCTTCGCCGTCGACCACGTGTCGATCCAGGAATGGGTCATCTAATCTGGCAGAATCAGGGCAAGGGGACTACCGCCTCGCCGCTCTTGATGACAGGAGGCTCCGAGAATAGTTGGGGCCAGACTCTCTGCCTGTATGTCGGTGCGGCAACCACGGAGCAGTGCATTGCCACGATCCTGTGCTGTTTCGCGATCATGGCTGCTTTCGGCCGCTGTGGCAGGGTCGCCCTTACCACCTTTGATCCTGACAACCAATGCGTGGCAGGCGGCTGCCTACGACATTTCTCTCGGTTAAGTGCTTGTTGCCGTGTGCCACGGTATCGCGTGTCATCGAAGACCGCGGTCGATTATTACAAGATTCAATGAGGCGCTCGCTCAGAAGAAAAGGTCGCCCGGTTTCGTTTGCCGGGCGGCCTCCCACTGCCGCAAAATTTGATTATCTCGATTAGCCCTAATCAGCTTGCCTAGTTGCTGCGGCAAGCTGCTGGGGACTTAGGCGAAGCGCTGCCGCGCGGCGGTGGCCTTCGAGCTTTTCTGTGGCACTCTGCCGAACGGCCGCGGGGGCGACTGCTGCAACACCGCGCTCATCCAGCCACTGGTGCGTGGCGATCTTTACGTAGGAGCCAACCCAGAGACCACCGGTGTAACGGCCAGCAGCCATCGTAGGCAACGTGTGGTTTGTGCCGCAGCACTTGTCGGAGTAGACAACGCTGGCCAGTTCTCCAATGAAGAGGGAGCCGTAGTTGCGCAGCTTCTTAGCGGTCGCTTGTGGATCACGGGTATGGACCTGAAGGTGCTCCGTCGCGATGTAATCCGAGTAGGCGATCAAGGTTTCTTCATCGTCGACAACGGTGACCTCACCATAATCCTTCCAGGCAACACTGGCGACAGGAGCTGTCGAGAGAGTTTCAAGCTGCTTCTCTACTTCCTTGATTGTCTCTTCTGCAAGCTTGCGGTCGGTTGTAACAAGGCCGACGCGGGTGCGTACGTCGTGCTCTGCCTGGGCCAGCATGTCAGTTGCGAGGGTTGCAGGATTGGCCGTCTCATCGGCAACGATAAAGATTTCACTCGGGCCAGCGAGCTGATCGATGCCGACCTGACCGAATACTTGGCGCTTCGCCTCATTGACGAAGGCGTTGCCCGGGCCAACGATCTTGTCGACTGCTGGGATCGTTTCCGTACCGTATGCCATAGCCGCAATCGCTTGGGCTCCACCCACGCGGAAGATGCGGTCTGCGCCAGCGAGATGGCAGCCTGCGATCATTGCGGGATGAGCATTCGGCGGAAGGCATGCGATTACCTGGTCACAACCAGCGACCTTGGCCGGGACAATGGTCATGACCGGCGCCGAGAGGAGGGGGTAACGACCCCCCGGAACATAGCAGCCCACGATCTCGATAGGAATGACGCGGTGGCCAAGGTGTAGGCCCGGCAGGCTTTCGATTTCGAGTGGCAGGATGGTTCCGAGTTGAGCTTCCGCGAACCGACGGACGTTTGCAATGGCGAACTCAGTGTCTTCCCGGGTTTGCGGGTCGAGATCGGCGATGGCCTTCAGCTTCTCTTCCTCGGTAACCTCGAAGTTGGTGACGTCGGCCTTGTCGAACGCCACCGAGTATTCACGCACCGCGGCGTCGCCCCGCTCACGTACGCTAGCGATGATCTCCTTAACCGTCTTTTCAATCGAAGCAGTGTCGGAAACTGCGTCGCGCTTCGGTTCCTTGATCCGTGTAAATTTGCCTTTCAGGGCATCGAGCCGCGATGTCATGAGGTTCTCCTATGTGCGTGCTGGAACGAAGCATCCCGCACTGAAGCCACTCAGACAATTGCCCACTAGACAGGTGTTCAGTATTTTCACCACGTCTCGAAGACTGCACGCATTGTGGATAGGCGTGCGTGCTAACGAATGCCATGCTAGCGAAGGCGCATATTCTAAAGGGAAATCGCATGCCAAAAATTGGGGTGAAGCTCAGAGAGCTACGTCGTCGTCGCGATTTGGGTGTTAGAGAACTTGCAGCACGGTCGGGGATCTCACACTCGACGATATCCCTCATTGAGCGGGATCGGATGAGCCCCTCGATCGACACGCTGAGTGCGGTCTTGGACGCGCTGGGTACCACGCTGCCGGGTTTCTTCTCAGATTTGCAGTCTAGCCTACCGTATACCCCATTCTACACGTCCCAAGATCTCGTAGAAATTGGCAAGGTCGATACCATCTCATATCGAGTGATTGGCCTCGATCATCCCAACAGGCAGCTTCTGATGCTCCACGAGCGTTACGCGGTGGGGGCAGATTCTGGCGAAGCGTTCACCCATGCGGCCCAGGAAGCAGGCATGCTCCTGTCGGGAGCGGTGGAGGTTACCGTGGGCGGACAGCAGAAAATTTTGCGCCCGGGCGATGGTTACTATTTTGACAGCCGTCTTCCACATCGATTCAGAAATGTCCACGATGGGGAGAGCGAAATTCTGAGCGCCATCACCCCGCCCACGTATTAACCCTCCAAGCAGCGATCACCAGCGGTGAGAATAGTCACCAAGCCCCCAAGGCTCACTTCCAAAAGTGGCAAAACGTGGTTTCCTGTTCGAGGTTCAAACCAACAAAAGGGAACGCCGATGAAACTCCTGAAAGTCTCGCTCATTGCGTCAACAGTATTGGTGACTGGCGTCCTCGCCGCCCAAGCTCGTGATCTCACAGTTGTGTCCTGGGGTGGAAATTTCCAAGACGCGCAGCGCAAAATTTTCTTCGAACCATATGCAAAGGAGTCCGGCAAACCGGTTCTCGATGAGAGCTGGGATGGCGGCTACGGTGTTCTCCAGGCCAAGGTTAAGGCTGGAACGCCGAACTGGGACGTTGTCGAAGTAGAATCCGAGGAATTGGCTCTTGGTTGCGCGGACGGCATCTACGAAAAGATCGACTGGCAGAAGCTTGGAGGTAAGGAGACCTTCCTGCCAGCAGCCGTCAGTGATTGCGGTGTTGGTAACATTGTTTGGTCAACTGGTCTTTCTTACGACGCTGACAAGCTTAAGGAAGCACCTCAGACGTGGGCGGACTTTTGGGATACCAAAAAATTCCCAGGCAAGCGTGGCTTTCGCAAGGGGCCGAAATATGCGCTCGAATTCGCACTGATGGCGGACGGCGTTCCGGCTAACGAGGTTTATAAGGTCCTCAGCGCCGAAGGCGGAGTCGACCGTGCGTTCAAGAAGCTCGACGAGCTGAAGAAAGACATCGTCTGGTGGGATGCAGGTGCGCAACCCCTCCAGCTCCTGTCTTCTGGCCAAGTCGTTATGACAGCAGCCTACAATGGTCGTATCACCGGCATCAACCGCTCTGAAGGCAAGCATTTCGGCTTCGTGTTCCCAGGCAGCGTTTACGCTATCGATAGCTGGGTCATTCTGAAGGATGCTCCCAACAAGGACGCGGGCATGGACTTCATTGCCTACGCAAGCAAAGCCGAAAACCAGGCCAAGTTGCCAGAATACATTGCTTACGGTTTGCCAAATCTTGGCGCCTCCAAGCTCGTGCCCGAGAAGTACCAGAAGGAATCCCCGACCTCGGAAGAAAATCTTAAGGGCGCAATTCCCTTGGATGTCGACTTCTGGACGGATAACTCTGAGGAACTGACCCAGCGATTCAACGCTTGGCTCGGTCAGTAACTATTGGTGCGGGGCCTCCACGGAGGCCCCTTGTCGAACGGCTGTTTCAGCAGTTCGCGTTAGAGAAGAGTCGGCTTACATGACAAACGCCTTCATTCAATTCGAAAAAGTCAGCAAATCGTTCGGGATCATGACTGTCGTCGACAATCTCGACCTCGCGATTGCAAAGGGCGAGTTTGTCAGCATGCTGGGCCCCTCCGGCTCGGGCAAAACGACTTTGCTCATGATGCTTGCGGGCTTCGAAAAGCCGACCAGCGGCGCGATATCTGTTGGCGGGAAGCGTGTCGACGGCCTGCCGCCTTACAAGCGCAATATGGGCGTTGTTTTTCAAAACTATGCTCTGTTCCCCCACATGACAGTTGCAGAAAATGTCTCGTTTCCCCTGAAAATGAGGGGTGTCTCCAGATCTGAGATCGTGGAGAGGGTCGGGAAGGCGCTCGATATGGTGCAGTTGGGCGCGTTTCAGGATCGGAAACCGATCCAGCTGTCCGGGGGACAGCAACAGCGTGTGGCCCTGGCGCGTTCGTTGGTATTCGAACCTGAAGTCGTCTTGATGGACGAGCCCCTCGGTGCTCTTGACAAGAAGCTTCGCGAGCAAATGCAGCTCGACATCCGTGACATCCACCGAAGGCTCGGTTTGACGATCGTCTTTGTCACTCACGATCAGACGGAGGCGCTGACCATGTCCGACCGGATTGCGATCTTCAATCACGGGAAAATCGAACAGATCGGAACGCCCGCACAAATTTACGATAACCCACAGACGCAGTTCGTTGCTGAATTCATCGGGGAAACGAACCTTTTAACGGGCAAGGTCAAGAGTGCCGGAAATGGTGTCTTGGGCGTCCATCTCGAAAGCGGCGCAAATATCGAGGTCCGAACCTCGACGATCGCCGACGTGGGCAAACCGGTCAAGGTTTCGGTTCGACCCGAGCGTGTCGAGATCAATTCCGATGTGCCAGCCAGCAATCGCCTGAGCGCCACGGTCGCCGATATTGTCTATCATGGGGACCATCTGCAGGTTCGCATTCGCAACCAAGGGAAAGACTTGATCGTCAAGGCGAACCGTAAATCCTCGCCACTGAGCGTTGGCGATGAAGTTGTCGCTTCCTTCTCTCCAGAACAATGCTGGATCGTGGCATGAAGGACACTTGGCTCTGGAAGCAAGCCGCATCGTTATTGTTGGTAGCGCCGCTGGCGCTCTTTCTCGTCTTCTTCTTCGTCGCGCCGCTCGCGACCATGATGAAGTCGGCAGTATCCGACCCCGTCGCATCTCGTGCTCTGCCAACGGTCGCCTCTGCATTGAAGGGGTGGGACAGGGCGGGCGCTCCTCCAGCTGACGCTCAAAGGGCTTTTGCAGCCGACATCCGGGGCATCCAGGACGACGAGCTTTTTGGGGATCTCGTTCGGCGATTGAACAGCGCCAAATCAGGCTTTCGCACCCTGATGAGTAAAACAAAGTCCGCCGTTTCATCCGACCCCAACATTGGCGACCTTACAACGATCGACAATCGCTGGAGTGATCCCGCATTCTGGATTGCGATCCAAGACGCAGCAAGTTCTCCAATAACGGACCGCAACCTGCTTGCCGCCGTGGATTTGACCCGGGACGTAAATGGATCGATCACGAGTGCTCCAGCAGGAACGTCCGCCAATCGGGATACCTTGATCCGGACGCTCACTACCGCCGCTACTGTCACGATTTGCTGCATTCTGCTGGGCATGCCGTTTGCAATGGTCGCATCCTCAGTCACAGGCTGGACCAGGCAGTTGTTGTTGGGCGCAGTCCTGTTGCCACTATGGACATCGCTTCTCGTTCGAACAGCGGCTTGGTTCATCCTGCTTCAGGACAACGGACTAATCAACTCCACACTTCAAGCAGTTGGTTTGACCAGCGGGCCCATCCCTTTGATCTTCAACAGGGTTGGGGTCGTGATCGCCATGACCCACGTGCTATTGCCGTTCATGGTGCTGCCGATCTTCAGTGTGCTGATCAGTATTCCCAAGAATCTCATGCCTGCGGCCGCATCGCTCGGGGCAAATCCGGTCCGCTCCTTTTACCTTGTGCTTCTTCCCCTCTCGCTTCGCGGCGTTGTCTCTGGATCGCTGCTCGTCTTCATGAGTGCACTTGGTTACTACATCACGCCCGCGCTTATCGGCGGTGCCAAGGATCAAATGATCAGTTCGGTTATTGCCTACTATGCGACGGGTGCTGCGAACTGGGGCATGGCAGGCGCACTCGGTTTGGTGCTCCTGATAGCGACGATCCTTCTCTATGTCGTCTATCTGCGGCTTTCTTCTGAGGAGGCTCGGACATGAGGCCGTTGACCATCGCAAAGCTAGTTTTCGGAGCAGCCGTCGTTTTCTTTCTGATGGCTCCCTTGATCGCAATCTTGCCGTTGGCCTTTACCAACAGCGTGTTCCTCAACTACCCGATCCCAAGCTTCTCTTTTCGGTGGTTTCACGAACTTCTCACGGCGGACGCCTGGCGCCGCTCGATCTTCAATAGCTTAGTTATTGGTGCGGGAACGACGGTCCTTGCTACTATTCTCGGGACAATTGGCTCTCTGGGCCTTCGCGGAAAGAAGATTTCGTTACTATTTGGGTTCATCCGTACTGTCTTCTTGCTGCCCATGGTCGTCCCAGCGGTTGTGCTTGGGGTAGGGATGCAGCTTATGTTCGCCCAGTACGGTCTCGCCAATACGTATCTCGGCGTCATCATTGCTCATTCGGTTCTCGCTATACCGTTTGTCGTGGTCAACGTGACGGCATCTCTACAGGGGATAGATCATCGCTTGGAGCATGCTGCGGCGAGCATGGGAGCAGCGCCCCACGTGGTGTTACGAACTGTGACTCTTCCCCTGGCAATGCCGGGCATCATTTCCGGTGCCGTTTTTGCGTTTGCAACGTCATTGGACGAGGTCGTCCTGACGTTGTTCGTGGCCGGACCTAACCAACGCACCCTTGCCCGTCAGATGTTCTCTACAATCAGGGAGAATATCAGTCCGGCCATCGCTGCCGCAGCATTCGTCTTCATCGCAGGCACCGTCATTATCGCCCTGCTGGTGAACATTGGGAGGAGGGCACAGCGGGCCTGAGCAGTTGCAAGCTTCTGCCTAGTCATCATTGACCAAGACACTGAGACCCACGGCGATGCCTTTCTGATCCCGCGCACGCCGGCGGAGCGGGAGAAGGCCAGAGCGACGGCTGACACAGCAAAAAGATGGCTCATCTCGGTTCCTAAAGTTGGGAGCGACGCGCTGCCGTCAGATCAGCAATCAGGGCATCCAGCGCAGCGCTGGTCTCCACTTGCTTCTCGAACAGGCCTTCCATCGCCTCGGGTGATCGTGAACGGCACCGGGGCCATAGCGAATCCAGAACCTGTTGCGAAACCAGCATTGAGACAACGCTTCGCTATGCTGGATTCGGCCGGTTTCTCTCCGAAAAGCAGTGGACTAAGCGGCCGCGCGGAGGGGGGCCAGCTGGCGGGTGAAACGATGGGTCCCATGCGGATCTCGTCGGTGCCGTGGCGTCAGGAATGGAGCGAGTCGCGGAGTGGCCTGCTGGCCATGCGCGCCGGGACCGTAGTGGGGATCTCGAGGCGGTCGCGAGCCGCGTGGCCGACTGGGGCGCGGGGCGATAGCCCGACACGCAGCAGGCCGGAGGTCACCGGGAACGAGCCGCACCATTTCTCGATGCCGAGAGCGTAGATGTTTGCGATCACCAGTTCATGTCGGCCTTTTGAAGGACATGTCCTCGGATCCTTTGGTGCGACTGTTGTCGTGCATCGACCGGAGGACTCAGCAGGTCGATTTGGCGACAAACTGTTGTCACGCCTAGCGGAGGGCGCCCGACGTGCGATAGGACGTTTTCGCCATCGAAGCTGGATCGGAATCCGATGTTGTGATTTAGTCTGCAAGACTTTCAGTAGGATAGGAACCGCTGCCATTCCCAATCAGCGGGGCCATAACTCCCAATCGGCCGAGGTTTCCCGGCACCGCATCGGCTCCATCTGATTTTCCCGATCGGGAAATTTTTCCAAACACAGATCATCGGGCGCTCATGATTTTCCCGATCGGGAAAATTTACTCGACAGGGCGGCTGATGTGCTGTTATTTTCCCGATCGGGAAATAAAGATGGCAAAACAAGTCAGAAGTCCAGCCGATATCGGCGCCCTAGTACGCAGCGCACGCAAGGAGCAAAACTTGCGACAGGACGAGCTTGCCGGGGTCTCTGGAGTTGGCCTAAGGTTCATTGTTGACCTCGAAGCCGGCAAGCCGACAGCTCAGATAGGAAAGGTTTTGCAGGTTCTGCAAACGCTGGGTTGTTCGATTGATATTCTAGCCCCTGGTGAACGTAGAAAATGACGGTTAGGGTTCTCAATGTCTGGTGGGGTGATCGCATTGTCGGGCAATTCACCCAAGATAAGCATGGCGATATCGGCTTCGCATACGCTGAAGCTTGGCTTGATGACGAAAAGACGCCTCCACTGTCGGCCTCACTTCCGAAGCGTCCACAACGTTTTTCTCGCCGTGAATGCCGGCCATTTTTCGGGGGCCTGCTGCCAGAAGAAAGCCAGCGTCTTGTTGCGGCGCAGGCGTTGGGTGTTTCACCTGCCAACGACTTCGCGCTTCTTGATCGCTTGGGCGGCGACGTCGCCGGCGCGCTTCAGCTTTTGCCTGAAGATCAGGAACCTATCGGGGCAGAACCGATTGCGGATCAGCAAACGGCACCTCTGGATGAGGCAGGAATCGTTCGGATATTGGACGCACTTCCGACACGGCCGCTATTGGCCGGCCAGGAAGGCTTGAGGCTATCGCTTGCGGGCGCCCAATCTAAAGTTCCAGTTGTTCTAGTCGATGGCCAAGTCGCCCTACCGCTTCCAGGCCAGGCGACTACGCACATCTTGAAACCACCAATTGCGCGCTTTCCGGGGACCAGCGAGAATGAAGCCTTCGTGATGAGGCTTGCTGCCGCAATCGGGCTCGACGTTGCTCCCGTCGAACCGAGGTCCGCGAATGGTCGCCCTTTCCTTTTGGTCGAGCGATACGATCGCTACTGCGATGCCGACGGTGTGGTTCGCCGCATCCATCAGGAAGACTTTTGCCAAGCACTCGGTGTGCCACCTGAAACTAAGTATGCAAGCGAGGGCGGGCCGACCTTTAGGGATTGTTTTGAGTTATTGCGGCGGGTATCTGAGCGGCCGGGTCCGGACATCGCAAAGCTTTTGGATGCTGCGATTTTCAATCTCATTGTCGGAAATGCGGATGCCCACGGCAAGAATTTCTCGATCCTTTATGATGATCGTGGACCGCGAATGGCTCCGCTGTACGATCTGCTATCCACGGTGGCCTATCCAGACCTTTCGCCGAAGATGGCTATGCGAATCGGCAAACGCGCAACGCTTTCGGAAATGGACGCCGCTGGTTGGCAGGCTTTCTCGAAGGAGACAGGTGTCGGCTTACTCTTAGTACGCCGTCGGGTGAAAGAACTATCAGATGCCACAGGGGACGCGATTCCCCGATTGTCAGAAAAGATGTCTCCACTTGCCACAAATGCTGTGACGTTAGATCATGTAGCCGATTCGATCGCAGACCGTGCCAAACTCGTGGCCCTGAGCATCTAACTCAACAGCGCCAACCATCTCCGCAGACATAACCCAAATATTGAGTTGTGACCCCGGTCGCAGCGCGTGCGGCCGGCTTGCGGTGAAACCTCCTAAAACCAGGCGTAGCTGCAGAGCAGCGTCGCGCGAGGGCATTGTCAAGGTGAAAAGGGTGACGACGTCCCGAAGCTGGCCATGCTCAGAGAGGCAGCTCGCGAGCCCACGGACGCGTTCCTTGTTGCCACCGACATGATTGATGCCGATCAGCGGGAGGCTACGCCGGGGATGCGCGAGCAGCCCTAGCGGACAGCGGTTCAAACGTCGGCCCCTCTTGGAGGACGTCAACGCCCGCGATAGTGTGCGAAAAAGTCTGGCTGGGGGCCGAATGGACACGCTCAACATCGCGTCGCTTGTATTCTTCATCGTGGTGTGGATTGCGATTGAGCCGCTATTGGCTCTCGGGTGGCCACGGCCCAACGATAGCTTGTCCGTAGATATGGTGCGGGTCCGAGCCGCGTGGATGCGCGAGACGCTGACCCGCGACAACAATTTCATCGGCGACGCCGCGATCCTGGGCCACACGATCAATTCCGCGTCCTTCTTCGGCTCAGCAAATCTGATCGTGATCGTCGGCCTCAGCGGCGCTTTGTTCATGGAGCCCAACTACGGAAACGGTAATGGCCTGATCGCTATGTTCGCGGCCGAGGACCCCGCGTGGCTCTTCCAAACCAAGGTATTGCTGATCATCGCCACACTCCTCAGAGGGCTATCGGATTTCATCTGGGCGGTGAGGCAGCTGAACTACTGTCTGGCCGCAATCGGCGCCAGCCCGTCGCGACAAGAAGAGCGCGACATCGCGGCCTGGACCGAGGCGCTCACGCTGGTCCTGAACCCGGCGCTCCGATCATTTAGCGTCGGCGTGAGGTCGTACTACTTCACTGTAGCGGCGGCCTTCTGGTTCCTGGGTCCGCTCCCGTTTGTCGTGGCGACGGTACTCGGCGTCGGCCTGCTGATTTGGCGTCAATCTTGGTCGGATACGGCGAAGGGGATCATGGCGATCCGCAAGCTGCTGGATTGACTTTCTGGCGGGCCATGGCCGACCGAGGGCAATAGTGGGAGAGGGGAGCGCGAACGGAGCTTCTTTTCACCCTGCGCAGCCTGTCAAGCTTTGGGTGAGAGACGATGCCGATGGGTTCGACTTCAAGGGCGACCTGGAAGCGGCGGAAAGCCTTTTCCGTTTTGGTGACCAAAACGATACCAGCCCGGGGGTTAGGGCCGCTCCGATCGGCGCCACGTCGCGAACATTCCTGCTGGAGCCTTCATTCTGGACATTCATCGCCGTTTCCTCCTGCCTCACAACGTGCAGGAGGCTCGGCGGTTCACACACTGCCTATTTCCAGCGGGAGCTGGAATTTTCCGAGGCTCAGGTTCAGTTCGGCGGGGGTGAAGGCTCAAGGAACGCAGGTGGATTGCGGTCGCCATCTCGAATTCCCAAAGCTGTGTGAATCTGGCTGACTACCGCCGCGCCTTCGCCCACAGCTGCTGCCACCCGCTTGGTGGAGCCCGCTCTTACATCTCCAATGGCAAAAATGTTCGGTATGCTGGTTTCGAGGGCCAGAGCTGCGCGGCCCACCTCTTGTTCGACGAAGGGATCGAAAGCAGCTCCCGTCACGATGAATCCGGCGCGGTCCGTAGTAATGTGCGGGCATAGCCAGGCGGTGTTAGGATCAGCGCCAATGAACATGAAGAGCTGGCGAACTTCGAATTCCGTCTCTCTTGCGGACTTCAAGTTTCTGATCTTCACTGCCAGAAGCGACGCATCCCCCGATAAGGAGGCTACCTCGCATCCGACGTGCATCACGACATTCGGGAGGGCGGCAATCCGCTCAATCAGGTAGGTCGACATCGTATCCGCGAGGTCCCTTCGGATCACCAGGTGGAGACGGCTGACCTTGGGGGCCAAGTAGGCGATTGCCTGACCAGCAGAATTGCCACCACCGACGACGACAATATCCCGGTTCTCACACCACTTTGCTTCGATGGGCGTTGCCCAGTACGACACGCCGGCACCCTCGAAGTCCGAGACATTCGAGATACTCGGTCTGCGATATCGTGCTCCAGATGCAACCACGACCGTTTTCGCCATTATTGCTCGCCGGTCGGTCGTGCGAAGATTGATTAGACCATCGCGCCGACTGCCGGGAACGGGCGGTGACATCTCAGAAATTCTCAAGGGCAGGGCAACTTCGGCGCCGAACTTCAGGGCCTGATTGAGTGCTCGACCGGCAAGGGCCTGGCCCGAGATGCCGGTCGGAAAGCCCAAGTAGTTTTCGATGCGGGAAGAACTACCTGCTTGTCCTCCTGCGGAACGTTCGTCCAGGACGATAACGCTCAGGCCTTCAGAGGCGGCATAGACCGCCGCAGCCAGTCCTGAGGGACCCGCCCCGACGATAGCAGTGTCGTACACCATCTCCGGGTCCAGTTCCGGTGTAATCCCCAGACAGCATGCTACCTCCGCGTCGGTGGGCTTTTTCAGGACAGTCCCGTTTGGGCAGACCATGACCGGTAGATCGCTGTCCCGGATACCCAGGCGCTCCACCAGATCGTGACCCTCGCCCTCGCTGGAGGCATCGACCACAACGTAGGGGTATCCGCTCCGGGAGAGGAAGATTTGAAGGGCACGCAAATCCGAGTTTCCATCGTGTCCAATCAGCACGGTGCCGGAATTCCCGGTGTCGATGAGCGCGACGCGTCGAAGAATGTAGGCCCGCATGATGATCTCGCCGACCTCGGCCGAGCCGATGATGAGCGCCTTGACGTGCGTGGCGTCAAAAGGGATGGCGACGCAACCATGGTGGCCAGCCCGTGAAGCCGCCATAGCAGGCCTTCCCGACAATTGATTGAGTTCGCCTGAGAAGTGGCCCACCCCATGCGACACGATTGCGGTCTCCGAGTGGGAGCCAATTTTCCCGAAGACATCAAGCCGCCCGGAAAGGACCAGCCAAGCCGGGACTTGTCGGTCACCAATCGATGAGACCTGTTCTCCAGGACCAAACGTCTTTGGCTCTCCGCTGGCGAATCTTTTGGCTACTTCTATCTGCAACGGGGTCAGGACGGGAAACAGCTGGGCTTGGCGAGAGTGGACGTCCATGCACTCAACCTCCTGTCTAATAAAACTGCGGAATCGGTCCGACCTGAGGGGTCTGATCAGGAAGGTCAATCATTGTCTCATCCACGTAGCACCAACCCCAGCCTTCCGGCGGATCGTAGCCTTCGATGATGGGATGGCCGGTGCTCCGGAAATGCGCCGTCGCATGCTTGCCGATTGATTGATCGCAGCATCCAACGTGTCCGCATTCACGGCATAGTCGCAAGTGGACCCAAGCTTGTCCGATTGCGAGGCATTCTTCACACCCCATGGTCTTGGGCTTGACGGATCGAACGGAGTTCTGATGGCTGCAACGCGTCATTTGAAATCCTATCCTATCGTTGGACCTCAGGTAACATACCTGAGAACGCTACTTTGGTCAGTCATACGCAAGGGTTATGGTGACCGCTTCACTTGCCGTCCATCGAACTGAGCCGGGTTAGACCGCCTCACTCGACCGTGTGCTAGCCGTTTGAAACGTAAGAATGCAGAAATTACGAAAGACGAGCGCTTTTTGGTGAAGATTATGGGCAAACCCACGTTGGCTTTGCGGGTAAAGCCTTGGCCACGCGTTTGGCAGTTCAGCACATGGCAAATCGGGGTGAAGTCGCGACGGAGCGCGAAGCGGTGAACATATTTGTCCGCCCCTGGTTGCCTCAGCTGCCTCATTGATGAACGCCGCCGCCTTGACAAACGTTTGGTTGAAAGTCGCTGCTTGCAGATAGATTTTGCTGTTGTTGTTTCGGCTGCCGCGTCTCCGCGGCAGCCTTCGATTAAAGTGCGCGGAGATCTTCAGCCGCTGTTTTACCGGAACGCCGATCTTGCGTCGGTTCGAAACTGACTTTCTGACCATCCTTGAGGCCAGAAAGCCCGGAACGCTCTACTGCCGAGATGTGCACGAACACATCGGGAGAGCCATTATCGGGGGCGATGAAACCATAGCCCTTTTCAGAGTTGAACCATTTCACTGTACCAGTAGCCAATGTAAGTCCTCGGTTGATTTGCAACGGGCAAAATAGTCACGAAGGCTCGTTTGGCAAGATGTACGGTTGAGTTTGGGGGTACGTGACCTTCCGGAAATATCCGAAGACGAGGCCATTGAACATGGACAAAACATTACGGGCGCTCAACCCGATTGGGGAGCGCCCATATGTTTGCTAGCGACAAAAACCAACTGCGTGGCAGGCCGCTTGCTTGAGGCGTCCATCTATCGACGGAATCCGAGTCTGGCAACACCAGTTACTGCAGCGCAGCTATGCATAGCCCGTCGTTTTCGTCCTCGCCGCCAACCACCGTCGTCAGAAGTCAACAACGACTGACCGAGCGCTGCGGTTGGCCGGTCCGTGATACACCGCCTCTATGTTGTTCCCGTCTGGGTCAAGCAGGAAGGCGGCGTAGTATCCCGGGTGATAGGATCGTTCGCCCGGTTTACCGTTGTCGGTACCGCCGTTCGCGATGCCCGCGCTGTGAAATGCGTCGACAGTGGCACGATCCTTTGCCTGAAAGGCCAAATGATGCCGCCCAGTTAGCTCCCCGAGGGCAGCGTCGCTGTCTCGGGAGGAAATGAAGAGTTCGTCAGCCCAGAAACAGTCATCGGCCGCACCACCAATTGGAATTTCGAGCACCTCTAACAGTGGGAGATAAAAGGCGCGGCTTGCCGAAAGATTGGCTACGACCAATTGGATGTGATCGATTAGTCGGCCACGATGAAGTTGGGCAGTGTCCATTTCGACGCCTCCAATTCGCGAAGATAACGAAACGGCAGGGGGCGGTTTCGGTTCCATGTTTCGCCGTGATTTCAGTTGAAGTCGACATCCCCTGATTGTCGTTAGATATTCTGGCCCCTGGTGAACGTAGAGGTTCTCAATGTCTGGTGGGGTGGTCGCATTGTCGGGCAACTCACCCAAGATAAGCATGCGGTATCGGCTTCGCCTACGAACCAGATTGCGCGATGGCTGAACATGGCGAGGCCCATCGACGCAATCACGGTTGCCGCGCGCCTGGCCGCAATCGAGCGGGCGCTTTCAGAGACGATTGAGCAGTTCACGGCCAAGGATGGCGCGCCGTGCTGATCAAGTTTTTCCGAAACGGCCAAGGCAGATACCTGAGCGCCTTCAGTTGCGCAAAGAGCCGTAGCGCTCTGTCTTGGCGCTAGAGGAATTGTCGGCTGTTGCTTGCGTGATTATCAAGTTGGCCCCGGTTGCTTTGGAACAAACCCAACGCCAAATCCGAACAAGCGGCCAATCTTTTCCAATGTTTCCAGCGTTGGGTTCGCGGCGCCGGCTTCGATCTCCGCAACTTGTCGCCTAGTAAGCGACAGCGTCTTGGCAAATTCCTCCTGCGTCATGCCGAACCCTTTGCGGATCTCCGCCACAGCACCGGGCAGCCTCAGGTCCCCTGTTCGAGCACGCTCCGCAAGTGTTCGCCGGTTCTCAAGAATCTCCTCTTTCGTCGGCTTCTTCCATCGAGCCATTTAGCGGTCCTTCGCCATCATTGACACGCCRCCAGAACGCTGTCCGCTATCACGATACAGCGTCCCATTGCACGTTCTAGAATTTCCGGAGACGCGCCCATATCTTTCGCCACGGCCGGTGTTTGCCGCAGATATTCGGCAAACGCGGAAAGCTCAGCCGCGAGCGCATTCTGCTCTGCAGGGTCTGCCATCAGTTCGGCACAAATGCGCTTCCAATCGGGAAGATGGTCGCGACCTCCGTCACGCATCAACGCCCATCGGGTGGAGCGAACAATCCCCTCCTTGGCGAGTCGCATTGGCGCAAAATCAAACAGCGGAGACAGGCGGATGGTGCTGTCCTGCTGCTTACTGAGTGCGGAATTCCGGCAGTGATTGTTGGGATTGCCGAGCGCCAGGTTGGCGATGTCGCGCTTTAGGTATTCGGCGATGTCCGAGAAGGGATTGGCGGAATATTGGCGTAGAACGTCGATGTAGGCCTCATGCGTGCCGACATGGCCGAAATCGGCAACGCCGATCGCAGACACGAGGCTTTCCTGGCCCAGCCGGATGGTTCCGCCACTTTCTTTTTTCTTCCGATCGAAACGGGGAATGATCAGGACGCCTTCGGCATAGGTCGAAGGTTCGCTTACATTCAGACCGATTTCTTGAGCGATCCGCGAATAGAGGGCTTCGCCTTCGAGAATCAGGCGGTCTACAGGGTCGTTGCTGCGTACTAGCTTGACGATAACGTGGCGCACGGCCTCATCATCGGTCACGAAGCTATCGGGATAATAGAGACCGTCATTCGCCTGGGTCATCGAGACCTTCGGCCATTCGCCTTGCAGGCCGCTCGAACCGGAGGCGAGCATTCCAAAGCGGTCGGCGACTTCCATGAAACGATCCGACCGTTCAAGGATTTCCGCTTCTGTCACTCCTTGGCGCTCAACACCGCGCATCCTTTCCGCTTCGGTGTCCGCGGCTTCTTTGATGCGGATATTGCCTATGCCGCCCGTTGCCGATCGCAGAAGGAGCGGCAGATCGGAAGCGCGCGAACCCTCAGCAAGGCCGAGGTGATCGGCAAGCTTTCGCCTTGCGTGCCCCTGGGGCATAAGATCCAAGAGGAGAGGGGGCCAGCTGCGGCTGTATCGATTTTGGAGGTCAACGGGATAACGGACTGACAAGGCACGATGGTCGCGGACCGTTTTGCCGGTCGCGAATTCCGCCGACGCCATCGTGACGAAATAATCGAGATCGTAATCGACGATCGACGCCCCCTGGAAGCCGGCCGCGTCGTCCTTGAGTTCTAGCGTCGCGGCGCGATGCCACTCGTCATCAAAATGGGTTTGGAGCGTTAGGCGCATTAATTGACCCTTTCAATGGTTCAAATAATGCATTTTTAGAAATTATTCAACCCATCAAAGTGGGTTGAATGACCATCGTCTGAACTGACGATCGACTTAGACAGCGCCATAGCACCGATCAATCCGCCGTCCGTCGTAACCTCGGCACATCCGCACTGTAGAAGCGGCGCAAATGTTCCGCGCGTTAGTAGAAGACGCCTTCAAGCGTACGAAAATCACTTCGTCAGTATTTCTTTCACTTTTTGGGCAAGATCATCAAGGGCGAAGGGTTTCGTTATCATCTCCATGCCAGGCGCCAGGAAGTCTGCGCGAGACGCGGCCGTTGCAGCATAGCCCGTGATGAACAGGACGCTCAACGTGGGCCGCGCGGTTAGGGCGATTTCGGCAAGTTGGCGGCCATTAAGACCTGGCAAGCCGACGTCCGAAATCAGCAGATCGATTCGTCCCTTGCCCTCGAGGTAGGGTAGCGCCTGGGTCCCATCGATCGCCTCCAGAACGCGATAGCCCAGATCGTTGAGAACATCGACAACGAGCAGGCGGACCGCATCGTCGTCCTCGACGACAAGGACGGTTTCGCCTTCTCCGCGTGGTGCGATCGAGTCTTCCTCGCCCGCTTGATCGACCGCAGGTTCTCCTTCAGTGCTGCGTGGCAGGTAGAGTTTTATCGTCGTCCCGATGTCGAGTTGGCTGTAAATTCGGGCATGACCGCCTGATTGTTGCGCGAAGCCATAGATCATCGAAAGTCCGAGTCCGGTTCCCTGTCCAATCGGCTTGGTCGTAAAGAAGGGATCAAAGGCCTTGTCGATTGTCGCCTGTGACATTCCCGTGCCCGTATCGCTGACCGCAAGAACCACATAGCTACCGGGCCTGAGCGTCTCACCTTTAGCGAGATCAGCTTGCGAAAGTGTCACGTTGGTCGTCTCGATGGTGAGTTTTCCGCCGTTCGGCATAGCGTCGCGTGCGTTGATTACTAGATTGAGAACAGCGCTCTCAAGCTGGTTTGCGTCAGTCACTGCTTTCCAAGTGTCGGGGCCGGCCATGATCTCGAGCTCGACCTGTTCGCCCAGGGTTCGGCGAAATAGCTCCTCCATCGAGTGAACGAGCTGCGTGAGATCGATGGAGTGGCGGTCGAGGGACTGTCGGCGGGAAAACGCAAGAAGCCGGTGGGTCAAGGCAGCGGCGCGGTGTGCAGAAGACGTTGCGGCATCAATGAACTTGTCTAGTTCATCCAGACGACCGGCCGCGATCCGACGCTTGAGAAGTGACAGTGCGCCAATGACCCCCGTAAGCATGTTGTTGAAATCGTGTGCTATCCCGCCGGTGAGCTGACCGACCGCCTCCATTTTTTGCGCTTGCCGAAGTTGGTCTTCGGTTTGCTCCAGGATCGCCTTCTGCTGTTTCTCAACCGTTATATCGCGCCCATAGGCGTAGACGAGGTCGTCTTCACGGGAGGTCATCCAGGACACGATGCGTTCAGAACCATCTGCGTGGATAAGGGTTGCGTCCAGTTCGGCATAGACGTTTTCGATCGCCTTCTTCAGTTCGGGTTGAATAGCCTCCCTTTGATCCACTGCCACGAAGTCGAGGACCTTCTGCCCTACGACTTCTTCGACCTGGTGTCCGAGGATTTGCTGCCAAGAGGGGCTGACGTCGCGGAACACGCCATCCAAACCGATCACGACGAGAAGGTCGCGCGAATTCTTCCACACGCGATTGCGATCACGTACGCTGTCGCGAGCGATTTCGGACAGCTTCTGGTTCGCCTCTCTCAGGCTCTCTTGGGTCTGTTTTGTTTCTGTAATGTCAAAGACTACGCCGACATAGCGTCGGGCGTTCGATTCCAGATCATCCACGTATTCTCCGCGACGCGCCAGCCACCGCTCCTGGCCATCGGCGGCACGCCTGACACGAAACTCGATGTCCTGTTCGTTTTGAAAACCATTTGGACCGCTCAGATCAATCAGTGGGTCGTCGTCAGGGTGGATGAGGTCGTTGATCGTCCGGATCGGAAGGACTTTCGTCGGGTGAAGGCCGAAAAGCCGACAGAATTGTTCCGAAACGGTAATGGTGCCGAAGCCGACAAGGTGTTCGAACGTGCCTATGCCGCCTGCCGACTGGGCAATGCGCAACTGCTCGCTGGTGCGTTTCTGCTCGGTGATGTCAACGAGAACGCCGACAAATTTCACGGGCTCGTCGTTCTCGCTGAAAATAGTCCGGCCTCGGGCGTGCACCCAGCGATAGCCGCCGTCATTGCGCAGCAGTCGATACTCTTTAGAAAAAACCTCTGATCCGGCGAGAATGCCGGCGACGGCCAACTTCACCCTCTTCAGATCGTCGGGATGAATGGACACATAGAATCTGTCCGTCGATACACCATCGGCGAGGGCGACGGGGTCTTGATGGGTTATCGCAGCAAATTTCGCGTCAGCGACAAGTCGACGCGCCGGGATATCCCATTCCCATCCGCAGGTCGCGCCGGCGGCATCGAGGGTCAATTCCAACCGGCGCTGAGCCGCATCAAGAGCGGTCGGCATTTCTGTAGACGATTTGGCATCTTCAATCATGGATGCGGCCAGTTGTATGGTTCACGCTACGGGCTTTCCATCATGACGCGGTCGATAAAGTCCGCGATGTGCTGCTTGAGTCTCTCCATCGATGGCAAATCCATAATCATGGCAATATAGCCGCGAATATCGTGCTCCTTTACCGAGAAGTTGATGTAGAGGAAGAGGACAAAGCCCTCCTCATTCGAGCCTGGCAGGATCTCGAACAAAAGATTGCTATCGCCGCGGCGAACATGGGGAAGCGACATTTTCAGCGTGTGCTGCAGCATGTTTGCCATGGACCCAAGACAGCCATTCAGAATGACATTGCCTGTTTCGGCAAGGGCTTCTTCTTCTATCGCGGCAAGTTCGCTTTCTCCCAAGTCATCGCCGACGATCGCGCGAACGAGCGATAACCCGTCGCTTTCGGGAAAGATCAGAAGCGCTCGCCCTGAGAACGGGCCTTCGAACTGTTGTTGGACAGCGATGAGTTTCTCGCTCTCACGCTGGCCGATCAAGGACGCGGCAGACTTCCGGGTAACGATCTCAACGGAAGGAACAGACAGAATAACCTGCTTGTTCACCATCTTTCTGAGGCTGGCAGCAGCGCGGCTCACCCCGATATTGACGAGTTCCGTCAGGGCGTCGAGTTCGAGCTCGTCTAGGCCTACGGCTTGATCACTCATGTTGCCGCTTTCTTGAGCCGGAGCGCGGCCCCGGAAATGAAGCCACTCAACGCATCCTGGGTTACCGGCTTTGCAACAAACGTCGCATTGAGCGCGCGCACCCTGGCGACAATCTCATCCTGGACGTTCGCCGTAATCACGGCGATCGGCATGCTGGGATGGCTAGCGCGTAGCTCGGACGCCAGTTCGAGGCCGTCCTTGTCAGGCATGTTGAAATCGAGAATGGCGACGTCGATCTGCTCGGACCTGATGATCCCAAGGGCGTCCGCAGCGCTCGCCGCCTCAACGCGCGTCCAGTCTGGCTGCAAAGCAGCTATTGCCTTGCCTGCTACGATGCGCGCCAATTTACTGTCGTCTACCACCAAAACTTTCACTGTCATTCTACAATCCCGTCGTCAGGTAGCCGTTCTACCGTGTACTCGTACTACCATTATTTGTCGTTTTATGCCCTAGCAAATCAGGCGTCTTCTTTGTCGTTCCGTAGATAGGCTTCTATTCCCAAAAGAACCTGCCCGAGCGCCATCGAGCTGGGTGATCCGCTGATTTTCGGCCTGAAAACCAGCAATGCCTGCCAGAGCGCGGTGTGGATCGACGTGGCCTCACCAACATCAACAGGGGCAGATGGGTGGTTCTCAAGGTAATTCACTAGCGTTTCGACCTCCTCGACACCGCAAGGTCCGGAAAGCGCAATAACGTCGCCGTCAAGAGTGACTGTCATCGCACAAGATCCTCCATGTCGAGGACAAGTAAAACCCGGCCGTCGCCCAATAGTGTGGTACCAGCAATCCCGGCGACGCCCTGCAACAGACCGGACAGGGGCCGCGTCAGAGTTTCAGAGCGTTCCGCGATTTTCTCGACCGCAATGCCGATCTTGCCTCCTGCCGTTCGCATGATAAGGACCTTAAGATCACCGGAGGGAGATCCAGAGGAAGGCAACTGGAGTAGTTCGCGCAGATGAAGCAACGGGACGGTTTGATTGCGCAGGACGAACGCCTGGCCCGCTCTTACACACTGAACGGCGCTGGCCGGCAATCTATGTGTCTCCACGACATCCGACAGCGGGATTCCATAGCGCTCGCCACCCACCTCCACGATCATGAGCTGGGTCATCGAGAAACTGATCGGCAGTTTCATACTGAACGATGTTCCCGATCCGACCGCGCTGCTTAGTTCCACCGACCCGCCGAGCTTCTTGATGGAACTCTGTACGGCATCAAGGCCGACCCCGCGCCCCGACAGGTCGGAGATCGACGACGCTGTAGAGAAGCCAGGCGCAAAAACCAATTGAAGGACGGCCTCATCAGACGAAGCGGTTGCCTGAATTTCCGATATGACACCCCGGTCGATTGCAGTCGCGCGGACACGCTGCGGGTCGATGCCGCGACCATCATCGGCCACTTCGATTTCGATCTGGTCACCGCGTTGCCGGGCAGTCAGGCGGAGGCGCCCTCTGGCCGGCTTGGAAAGCTGCAATCGCTCGGCTTCAGGCTCGATTCCGTGGTCGAGGCTATTTCGAACAAGGTGCAGCAGCGGTTCGAAGAGGTTCTCGACGATTTCGCGATCCGCTTCGACTGTCTCACCTTCGATGATCAGATCGAGTGCCTTGCCAAGTCTTGTCGAGGTTTCTCGTACCAGTCGGGGAAAGCGGCGGAATACATGTTCGAGCGGGATCATGCGCGCTTGGGTAACGGCGCCGTAGAGGGAGGCGACAAGCAGCTCGATCTCGTGGTGGCTCGACAATATGCGCCTCGCCAGCCGACGATTGCCAAGCTCTTGCGCTTCGCCTGCTAACGACACAAGCCCGTTTTTGGCAACAATCAACTCACCAGCGATCTCGACCAGCTTGTCGATACGCGCGGAATCGACCCGCATGGTTGTCGATTGGCGTTCAACGGAGTGATCGGACGGCGTCCCCGATGGAACGGCAGGAAGCTTCGCGTCTTCTGCGGGCAGAGCGAGAAGCTCGACCTGGTCGGGTATGAGCCGGAACACCGCTTCGGCCTCAGCCAGAGCCCCCCCGGACAAAGCCTCAATCAAAAGATGACATCTGAACGGGTCGTAGTTTTGCGGGGAGGTTTGGGGCTCTTTCAGGATGATGTTCAGATGCCGGAGGTCTGGGACCTTCGTCAGGGTCGCCAGCGGATCGTCGCCGTTGAAGAAGCATTCGGGATGCGGTTCATAGCGAATGGCTATTAGGCTTCCCTCGGATTCTGAGGCGGGAGCTTGCTCACGCAAAGACAAAGCCCAGCCTGGTATTTGCTCAGGTCCAGGTCCTATCACATCGTCGACTTGATCGGTCATTTCGCCGCTAAGGATTCCGATCAGCCGCGGAGCCTGTTTTTCTTGCGCCTCCGACAACCGCCCCGTCTGAGATATGCCGGGGAGACTGTCTTCAACCCACTGAACCACAGCGAGAAGACAATCAATCAGTGTGCCATTAACGACGATCTTATCGGCCCGCGCCTGGCTCAACAGATCTTCCGCCTGATGCAAGACGGCGAGCATCGAGCCAAAATCGAAGAGACCAACAGAGCCTTTCAACGTATGAATCGACCGGAATGCACTCTCAAGGCTATCCCGTTTCTGTGGATTTGACTCCAGCGACAGCAGATCCTCGGTGGCCTGCTGGACCAACTCTCGCGCCTCGGTGGCAAACTGAACGATCAATTCATCCATTCATTTTTCCCTCGTCTCCCGGTAGACGATGGCGTCGGGAAACCGGACGGGTTCGAAGGTCTCCGAAATCCGCGACATGGACTCGGTATGCCCCAGGCAGATAAAGCCGCCGGGATAGAGGAGCTCGTGAATATTACGAGCTGCAATCTCGCGCGCTGCCTCATCGAAATAGATCAAAAGGTTTCGGCAGAAGATCACATCGAAACGCCCAATTGCGGCCAAGCTTTGCCGATCGATGATGTTGCCTTTCGCAAACGTCACAGACTCCCTTAAATCGCTGATCAGTCGGCGTTGCTGATCTTTCTCCGGGTCGAAATACCGATCAAGGATATCCTTGGGAATCTTCGACAACGACCGCGGCCCGTAATATCCTTCGACGGCCTGCTTCAGGACGTCGGTATCGATATCCGATCCAGTGATCTCGACATTATAGGCGTCGACCAGAGGCCAGTTCTCCAATAGCCAGATGGCAATCGAATACGGCTCCTCGCCGCTGGAGCAGGGCATCGACCAGATGCGAATTCGGTCGCCAGGTCCCTTTGAGCGGATAACTTCCGGCAGGATCGAGTTGCTCAAGCATGCCAACTGGTGCTGCTCGCGGTAAAAATACGTCTCGTTGACCGTGAAGCTGTTGATGAGCAACTCTGTCTCGCGTGGGTCTCCGCGCAGGACGCCAATATAGTTCCTGGCAGACGCGGATTGTCGTTGCGCGATTAGGTCCGCCACCCGGCGCTCGATGTAGTAGCGTTTCGTCTCGCCGAAAACCATACCGCTTCGCTTGTATATTATGGCGCATATCTCCTCGAGATCGGCGGCGGAAAGCGGAGTTGCGCGGTCATCGCTCGGCTCGGCGGGAGTAGTCGCCATCAGCTAACCCGATCCAGCAGGGAGGTTCCGATGTCGTCTACCCTCGTGGTCTCGCTTGCGCCCTGAAGGCGCACCAACTCGCCCGGCATGCCCCACACGACGGCAGTGTCTTCGGATTCGGCAATCGTATAACCGCCGCTGGCGTGAAGATCTGCCATCGCAGCCGCCCCGTCACTTCCCATCCCAGTCATCAGTACGCCGACGAGATCGGCTGCCGGCACATGCTTCATAGCTGAGCGCACCATTCGCTCAACGCTTGGATGCCACCGGTAGGCCGGGTCGCTGGGGGCGGCCATTGCGACCAGCGCCCCGGCACGGGACGATATTACGATATCGGCATCTCCCTTGGCGATATAGACATTCCCCGGTTCGAGCTTGATCTGTTGCTTTACCTCGCTGACGTTGAGCGCACAAATCTTGTTCAGGCGCCGGGAGAGGGGGCCGGTGAAGGAGGCTGGCATGTGCTGCGCCACCACGACCGGAAAGCGAAAGTCTGCCGGGAGCTTGGCGAGGACTGCGTCCAGCGCCGGCGGACCGCCTGTTGATGCCCCGATGAGGACAAGACCGGGTTTGCCAGGGTCGCGAAACAATCTATCGGCTGCGTCTCGCCGACTGAACGTCCGGGAGGGCGATGGTTGTGGCGCCATATGCGCCATGCGCACACGCTCGGCCAGACGTCGGCTGCGGCGAATGCGAACCGTTGCGGCCATACGAACCTTCTCGACCAGGCGCGGGGCAAGGTCTTCGATCCCAAGCGAGATTGCGCCACCGGGCTTGGCGATGAAGTCGACCGCTCCAATCTCGAGAGCGGCCAAGGTCTCCTCAGCGCCTTCTTCGGTGAGCGAGGACACCATGACGACCGGGCAAGGGTGATCCAGCATGATGCGGTCCAGACAAGCCAGTCCGTCCACAAGAGGCATATGGATATCGAGGGTTACAACGTCCGGCCGGAAGCTCGAAATGACCTTTAAGGCTTCGGCGCCGTCCCGTGCAAACTCGATCTCGAAATCACCCTCGTCAGTAAAAATCTGCCCCAGTAGCTTTCGCATTAAAGCGGAATCCTCGACGATGAGCAGGCGGATCACGGCCCCACCGCCGCGGTCACATCGTTCGCAATCGAAGCCACCACATCTCGTTCGGCCCGTGACAGAAGCTCCTGGGGATCGATCAGCAGTATCATTCGGCCGTCCGCCTCGATATGGGCAACTCGGTCAAAAACATCTGTTTGTTCAGAGGAAAATTTTGGTGCCTCTGATAGGGCGGACGACGCGATTGCCTTAACCTCAGATACACCGTCGATGACAAACCCTGCCTGCAGCTGGCCAAGCGTCAAAACAATGGCGCGGGTCTTGGCCGATTGCTGCGTCGAAGGCGTGTCGAAACGCGCGCGCTGGTCGATAAGGGGTACAGCTTTGCCGCGAAGATTGATGACGCCCACTACAAAACTTGGAGCGCCGGGAACGCGCGTGATGTCGCTTGGAACTCGGACGACTTCGTCGACCGATCTGACCGGAAGGCCATAGGTTTCATCGCCGAGCTGGAAGATCAGAAATTGCTCAAGTGCCTCGCTGCTTGTTCCTGTCGCCTCCATCGGCTTGGCTCCTTGGTTCCTGGCGATTGCCTGAGTGACGTCCTTGTGGCCGAACAGTTTTTCTGGCGATAAAATGGAGATAAGCTGTCCACCCTCGGCAATCCTGCCGATAGCCTCGATCTGTGCGTCGCCTCGCCCCTTCTGAAGCACCGCAGGAATCGCATCTATGGCGTGATCGGGGAGACGGCGAATAACGTCGAGATCATTGACCACAAGTCCCAACAGTTGACCCTCGTGCTCCACCACAACGATAAACGACGCTGTCGATCCTTCCTGGTTGCTATCGAGCCCGAGCAACGATGCGAGCGAAACGAGAGGCAGGACGCCGCCTCGTAAAGGAATGATACCTATGATCGAGTCTGGTGCATTTCCAAAGACGGAAATTTCCTCGGGAAGCCCCGAGACTTCGCGGATATCATCGAGGGGCAAGCCGTAAAGCTGTCCCGCGACGCGGAAGGAGAGCAATGCGATGAGTTTTGAGGTTTCCTCTGCTTGAGTCCCGCCAAGGCTGCCGCTGGCATGTTCGCGCTCGACCTTTGCTAGCCTCGTATGCTTGAACGCGGCGTCCAGCAGGGCCGGCAAGCCATGGAGTGGGGCCGACACTGTATCAGTCGACAAACGCAGCACGTCGTCAACCAGAAGACCAAGGGCTCCCCCATGATCGTAGACGATGACTTTCCCGTGGTTTTGCATGGCAGTCGCGCTACCGTGCAAAACCTTGGTCATCGCTAGGATCGGGATTGGCTTGCCACGGAGATTGGCGATGCCAGCAAGCGCTTCTGGCCCATTGGGAACGCGCGTAATGTGGGGCACCCTAATGACCTCCAACACCTGACTCGCGTCAATCTCGTGCCTCTGCTCTCCAACCCGAAACAAGAGCCGTCGCCGGTCAACATCTGCCAGGGGGATTGACACTGTCATGGCCTAGCCGCCGGATAGTTGGAGTTCGTCGGCCAACGACGCGATTTCCTCAACAGCCGCAGCCAGATCCTCTGCCCCGCGCGATTGTTGCCGGGCCGCGGTCGCCGCCTGCTCCGAGGCCGCGCTTGCCTCCTGTGCAACCGCGGCGATTTGCTGCGTTCCAGCCTGTACCTGCTTTGCGGCAACAAGGATTTCCTGCGAGGCATCGAGGATCGAAGCGTTCCCTCGGACCATGGCTTCCACGTCGGCCTCCGCCGCGCTCAGCCGTTCGACGATCGTTTTGCTCTTGGCAATTTCTGCCTCTGACGCGACAGCGATCGTCTCCAATTCCCTCTGCACGGATCCGATCTGAATCTGGATTTGCCGCACCGTTTCCTTGACGCCATCAATATTCTCGGCTGCATCCTGTGAGAGCTTTCGGATGTCCGTCGAGACGATCGCAAAGCCACGGCCTGCATCGCCTGCTCTAGCAGCTTCAACTGATCCACTGACGGCCAGCATGCTCGTTTGCACGGCGACGAGAACGATCCGGTCCACCGTTCGCTCGATCTGGAAACCGATCTCTCCAAGCGCATTCAATTCCGTCAGCGCGTTTCGCGTCTCAACGAGCGCATCGGAAATGCCGGCCGCGATGCCGCTGAGATTGTCTTTGTTTTTCGCAAGAAGTGCCTTGATTTCGTCGGCGCGCTTGCTTGCCATGTCGGCACTTTCCTGTATCTGGAGAGCGCTTTTCTCAATTTGTGCCATGGCCGCATCGGCCTGCTGCGTTGCACTCGCCTGGGATTCCGCACCTCGGCTGATCTGCTCGATCGCAATGAGGATCTCGCCGGCCGCACCTGATAGTTGCTGCACCGTCGTGGACAATTCCTCCGCCGCCGAACTCAGCTCCTCGGTTCGTGCGGATCGGCCGTTCTCATTCACAAGATCGTCAGCAAGCCTTGCAAGCGATTGCGCCGTCTTTTGGCTTTCGTCGAGAGCTGCACTTTGTTGCTGGACGGCGCGCTGGGCCTCCGTTGCAGCGGCTGACTGTTCCTCCGCCGCGGCTGCCACGGCTTCTGAGCCTTTCTGCGCCTCGCGCGTCGCGACCTCAGCTTCGACTGCGGCGATCAGGATCACCTGGCTACTTTGGGAAAGAGCAGTCAGGCCAGAGCGGATGGAATGCAATCCCTGCGAAATAGTTCGGCCCGAGGCCGTCTGCTCGGCCGCTTTGGCGGCGGCCGACTTGATGCGGTCGGAGACCCGTCGAACACCATCCACAATGGTCTCGGCATGCTGGCTGACCTCGCGCGAGCTCCGCTCGGCGATTTCGGCAAGCGACCGCACTTCGTCGGCTACGACAGCGAAGCCACGGCCCTCATCGCCAGCGCGGGCGGCTTCAATCGCCGCGTTGAGCGCCAGAAGGTTGGTTCGATCCGAGATGTCGGCAACCGCGATGGTCGTGGCGCCGATGGTCTCCGCCTGAGTTTGAAGCCTATCAATGATATCGACGGAGGCGACCTGCCGAGACGCATTGGTACCGATCGCGGCGATTGAGGAATCGATCTGCGCCGCAAATTCAAGAACCGAGCTCTGGAGATCCTCAGTCCGCTTGCGGGCCGTCTCGGCTTCGGTACGAGCCGCGGAAAATCTGGACGAAAGATGGGTCGTGGCCAACAGTGACTCGTGCGCAGCGCCCGCTGCCTCTTCTGCTCCGGTGGCAATCTGCTCAAGCGCGCGGCGCAGTTGCTCGGCGGCTGCGGCGGCTTGTCCGACTCCTCCGGCCAATTCCTCGGTCGCAGCACCAATGCGCTCGGCTGCCTTCTGCTGTCGAACGCGCGTGCGATCTTGGGACCTGCGAGAAGCGCTTGAGACCGCCGCCGTTGCAGCAGGCCTTTCGTTGGCCGTCTGTGGGGTGGCAGCCTTCAAACCCAGTTGCGTTGTCTTCACGAGTGCCATGGATTGTCCGTAGATCTCTGAGCCTGGATCGTAGCACAATGGTCGTGCTCAATATCGTCACGGCTGCTAAGTTATTTGATTTTTATGAACTAAGGGTGGGTGCAAAGCAATCGGTAGCCGTTTACAGGCGCGCAAGCCCCCGGATTTGTTTAACAACACGCTCAATGTCGTAAGGCTTGGAAATGAAGCTCACATTGCCCGGCAATTCGTCCTTAGGCATTCTTAGGTAGCCCGAGCTTATGACAATCGAAATATCGGGCCGTGATTGGCTGACCAGACGTGCCAGATCCAGCCCGCTGATTGCACCGGGCATATTCACGTCGGTAAACAGGGTCCCGACGTGAGGGTTTTCGTCGAGCAGCTTGAGCGCCTCATCGGCCGATCCCGCCTCAAGAACTATCAACCCAGCATCCTCTAGGTCTTCAACCAGGCTCATTCGTATGAGAACTTCGTCCTCGACAACCAATACGAGATCAACATCAACGATCATGAAAGTGTACACCGGTGCTAGAAATGCGACACGGTTAAACGTCACTGACCAGATTAAGTTCCTCACCTAGATGCAAAGTGCTTGTTTTTTCTAGACGGTTGCTCGCAACGGCGGTGTTCGTCTCTGCTAGCGCAGCCGCGCCTGGAACGAACCTAAGTACAAGACCACTCCAGCGGCGAGGGGAAAATGCTGTCAAGCAACCGCATGGGGGATCCCACGGGTACTTCGGAGCTATGTCGCGATCGGCGCCGCCAGACGCTGTTGCTTTCGGAATTGTTGATGACTGCGCCGACAAAGGCGAAGGCCTTCAATCTGTCGTGGGCCGTCGGATACCCCGTCCGATCGCCGACGGTTCCCTGTTTTCCTAACGGGCTCGCATCGCCTCCCAAAGGCGGCATAGAGGTTTGCAAAAGCCTCCAGATAGCCGGCACCGCGCTTGATGATTTCGGTACGGCCGTGAAGCTCGTGTGAACGAACTCGTTCGGCTCTTCTTGAACCAAGAGAGCGATGCTTTCTCGCCAAACACCATGAGCTAGTCACGACTAACCTATATCGGGAAGACCAGGTCCGTCTGGCGCAAGTGACGTTGGTGTCGGCTTCGGCGCTCAGAGAACGGAAAATTTCTTTCAGCGTTTATACAGCCGAGGCCGATGGGATGGGCGTTGGGCTTGCTGTTCGACGCTCGAAGGTCGGCGCATTCTTGTCTTTCGTAGGGCTTCTGCCTACGAGCAAGGACACGTCTATGCTCCTTGTGCACGGCAAGGACGACCGGACCATCCCCTCGAATGGCTTCTTCGCTAGCCGCCGCTCAGCTCAAGACGGAAGGCTTCAAGGTCGAACTCGATATCGAACCGGCCGTCGGGCACACGCCCAACGAGTTGGCTTTTCAATCTGCTATGGCTGCTGTCGGTGCTATCCGTCGGCATGATGCGGTTTTCCTTTGAGGAGAAAACTGATCAAAAGCCTTCGTGTTCTGAGTGGGTTTCGATGCTCATCGCGACAGGTGCCTCACCATCAAGCGGGGGCGCCCTGATGCCCACGCGTGCAGCGCATGAGGTCTGCGACTTGGCCCAGCGTCAATGCGTTTCCGAATTTCCGATGGATCTCCCAACGATCGATCGGCTTTCGGCGATTGCACTCGGTGCAAAGGGCGAACAACGCCTCGTACTGTGCCAACTCGCCGAGGGTTTTCTCGTGATCGGCCTTAGGTGGTGGCACCTCAATGCCCAGCATCTTCTCTGCTGAGCTGTCGTACCTGATTCGCATTCTTAGCCAGACGCAGGCGGAGAAGGCAGAGTGCGTCGAAGACGTGGCTGACGAAAGAGCGGGTCAATCTGCTAGGATGCCGGCCTCCGCTTGACGGACGAGAACCAGGGTTTGCAGTTCTTCCGCTTCGCGCTCTTCAGCGGCGGATGAAGTGATTTCCTGCGGTATCGCTCGATCTGAGAAGCTGATCGACCTTGGTAGCGCGAGCATGTCCCAGTTCTGAGAATGCCGCAGCAGCAAGACCAGCACCGAGATGAGCGTCCCTGCCATGTTGGCAATCAAGAACCACTCGTCGGGAAAACCGTCCAATGCGCCGTGAGCGACCCAGTAGGCCACCCATGACGATCGCAAACGCCACCGCGATACTCTATGGCCAGCGACCGCGGCGGCGATGTCGGAGTGCCGAGGAAGTGCTTGTTAAGAATTCGCATAGTGGTTCCTGCTGCTTCCGCAGCCAGTTCAATCCAATTGAATGACGTCCCTGAAGGCCACCGTTATGAGGATCTTGCCATGATCGTCAGCGACCTCGAGCGCTCGTCCGTCGACCCTGTCCTGATGGAGCACACGCTCGGCTACCATCTCCCGAGCGGCCTTTTCGGCTTGTGCAACGGCCTGAGAGAACGACGCCAGTTCCATGCCGTCGAGATCGGGCTCGTAGCGATCGATGTCTCTGAGATGGAAGAAGAATTTCATTTTGCACCCGCGCTTCCAGGTGAGAACGCCGATACTTACCGGTTGTTCCTGCTACATGTCTTTCCGGCTCAGGTATAGAACGAAACCGGTCTTGCCGACGTTGTTTTCTGGCCTTCCCTTTCGAGACGCGCCTCCAAGTCATGCTCGGATCATCCATGACGGAGATCAAAGGTCGGATCGAGCGGGAAGGGATGTCGTTCATATCGGGCGCAGCAATGCTGACCGTGACATGACTTCAAGCTGCCGCGGGGCTCTTCACCCATGCTGCGTTCCCCTACGGCTTGGTTCGCGCTTGCAGTACACGGGCCAAATCGAAATCGTCGCTCCCATTAGGGACGCAATGAAACCTTTTGATTTTCAGGCCGTTATCGCCATCATGAGCGATGCAAAATCAGATGTTGAGGCATGGGCCAATATCACCTCAGACAATGCTAAGACCCAGGACGACATCGAGCCTCCACCCGATGCCATTGAACCCGATATCCGGTTGACGCCCGAAGAGGCGGAACAAGCGCGAAAGCGCTATCTACTGAAACGCTTCTGGATAAGCGCTCGTGGTTACTGGGCGTTGCGCCGCGGAAGCTGGCTGGCTTGGACGCTCTCTATTGGGCTTCTTTTCCTGATTGCAGCCAATGTCGGGTTCCAGTACGGCATTAATGTCTGGAACCGAGAAATCTTCGACGCAATTGAGCAGCGTAACGGTCCGAGCGTCTATTTCCTGGGGGCACTCTTCCCACCGCTTGTCCTGGGGAGTGTTGCTCTGATCACAATCCAGGTCTACGTGCGCATGAAGATACAGCGGGGCTGGCGGTCGTGGCTGACGAGGGCACTGATCTCCCGCTGGTTGGCCAACGGCCGATACTATCAGTTGAATCTGATCGGCGGGGATCATCAGAACCCGGAAGCGCGCATGTCCGAGGATCTGCGGATTGCAACGGAATCTCCAGTCGACTTCATCGCGGGCGTGATATCCGCATTCGTTTCTGCGTCGACGTTCATCGTCGTGCTATGGACGATCGGCGGTGCATTAACGCTTCCGGTGGGTGGCGCTATGATCACTATTCCCGGTTTTCTGGTCGTTACCGCGGTGCTCTACGCCATAATCACGTCCGGTTCGATCGCATTCATCGGCCGCAAGTTTGTCCTAGTTTCCGAGGCGAAAAACCAGGTGGAGGCCGAGTTTCGCTACACCCTCACGAGGATACGCGAGAATGGCGAGAGTATAGCCCTGCTAGGGGGCGAGGAAGAAGAGCAGAGCGATCTCGGTAGGACATTCGCCAATGTGCGGCGGCAATGGCGGCTGCTTGCGCGACAATACATGCGAACGACACTCGTTTCGCAGGGGTCGATGCTCATTGCCCCCGTTGTCCCGGTCTTGCTCTGCGCACCGAAATTTCTGGACGGCAGCATGACGCTTGGACAGGTCATGCAGGCAGCCTCCGCCTTTACCATCGTCCAAAGCGCCTTCGGATGGCTGGTAGACAACTATCCGCGTCTGGCCGATTGGAACGCGTCGGCGCGGCGCGTTGCCTCTCTGATGATGTCGCTAGACGGGCTGGAACGCGCGGAATTGAGCAAAGCCCTCGGGCGCATCCAGCACGGTGAGACGGGAGGTGACACGATGCTGAGCCTCGAGGATCTTTCGGTGTCGCTTGGTGACGGGACCGCCGTGGTCAAGGAGACACAGGTTGAGATCGGACCGGGGGAATGGGTGCTTGTTGCCGGAGAATCCGGATCGGGCAAAAGTACGCTGGTGCGCGCCATCGCCGGCCTCTGGCCGTGGGGAAATGGCAGCGTCAACTTTCATGCTAACAGGCAAATGTTCATGCTGCCGCAGAGACCGTACATCCCATCAGGCACACTGCGTCGCGCCGTCAACTATCCGGGAGCCGCGGATAGCTGGACGGCTGAGGAAATCGGTGCAGCGCTCGACAAGGTTGGTCTGGGCCACCTCGCTGAAAAGATCGAAGAGGACGCGCCTTGGGACCATACACTGTCAGGCGGCGAGAAGCAGCGACTCGCCTTTGCGCGCCTGCTGCTTCACGATCCTGATATCGTCGTGCTGGATGAGGCAACGTCCGCACTCGATGAAACGAGCCAGGACGCGCTCATGGGTACCCTGGTCCGTGAGTTGCCGAAAGTCACGATCGTCAGTGTCGGTCACCGGGCGGAGCTTGAGGCGTTCCACAGCCGCAAGATCACGTTGGAGCGAAGAGAGGGCGGCGCGCGGCTCGTTAGTGACATTGTTCTTGAGCGAGGAAGAAAGCGAAATGTTCTTTCGCGTTTAATACGGACGAGAAGGTGAAGTGTTTCGATCCCCGGCGACGGGCCCGACGGGTTTTTTGTGTGTGTCGTCGCCAGGCGCGCGATCTCCATAACTCAGCGTTCAATCGATCGAAGGTGCGCTCCTGGCTTTCAGAAGGTTGGCTATCATAATGTTCGCGAGGTCGCTGAACTGCCCGTTGGGGTACTTTACCAAATAAGCTTCCAACATATCCTTGTTACCGGTCTCCCGCACCGTCTCCCAAAAGGCGAGTTCGATTGCAGGATCGTCTCCACTCCCTAAACCGCTCTCGAGCCGCGCGTTGGCCAGTTCGACGAATTGTCCGTGCGGAAAGCGCTCCAGGTAGAGAAGATACTCGGCCGGGTCGTCGCTCTCCTGTACCGACTCCCAGAAGGCGACTTCGACAAGGTGACGCGCATCGTCGCTGTCTTGCGATAGCGACTGCGCGACAGAAGAGGAATGCTTTGGGTCTCCGACAAGGGAGGCTGTCAAATCGAGCGCGGGCTCTCCCTCCTGGTCGAATAGGACACGGAACACCCGGAGGGGACGCGGGATGTTCTTAATAATTTGCTCTCCCAGGTCTTCGAAGGTTGCGTCCACACGATCGCGGAGATGATCCCTTACGCCCCGCGTCACACAGATGCCACCGACATCGGCGAGCCCCTCCAGCCGGGCGGCAATATTGACCCCATCGCCGAAGATGTCTCCGTTCTTGACCAGAACGTCGCCCACGTTTATCCCGATGCGAAAGTTCATTCGACGGTCGATGGGAAGTTCCTCGTTGGCGCGCCACATTGCCTGCTGGATCGCAACGGCCGCATTGAAGGCATGGACGACAGACGGGAACTCGGCCAGCACGCTGTCGCCGGCTGTGCCGAAAATCTGGCCGTGGGCCTTTTCAATGAGACCGTCGACGATCGTGCGATGCGACGTCAAAGTCGCCAGCGTCTGCTCCTCGTCAGTATTCATCAGCCGGGAATAGCCTTCTACATCAGCCGCGAGAATGGCTGCAAGCTTGCGTTCAAGCGGTGGTGCTTCCATTCGACCGGTCCTATCTGTTGACAGCGAAAGTTCTGCCATAAGCTCTTATTCTACACCCGGATGAGAAGGGCGATAACAAGTCGTCCGAGAGGCCGGCGCGATTTGCTGTTGCTCGCTTCCGCCAGATTGAGGACATCTTCCGCCAGGGTATGATGGTGGATGCTGAAAAGCATCGACCGACGGACCTCCGCAATTATCCCGGGTTATTGGTCTGCTGGGACTCACCGGCTGGTTTCAAAACTACGGCTAAAGCCCCTGCTTTTTCCCGGCACTCTTGCCGTCAGAGCTTTTCGACCGCTCCTCAAAACGATCGGCACCTTTAGCGAGGTCCGAACCTTTTTGAGCTTCTACCTTCTTCTCCTCTTTTGCTGCGTTTTTTCTCAGTCCGCGCGCGGCATCCCGACCCTTGCTTGTGGTAGCTTGCTCGATACCCATTTCACTTTCTCCAAATATCTGTGGGTAAGCACAACGGTTCGGCAGCGGGTTCGTTCCTGAGGGTGATAGCCAGCGCCAACTCGGCCGCCGTTTTTTCCGTCCACGTTGCTCCGGGGCTCCTTTCCCATCGAAGAATTGGCCGTGATGATCAAAGTGGCGTGGCGAGTTGAATTTCCGGCCGGAGCATCCGGCGGAGTTTTGCTCTAGTTGCCTGCCTTGTTTTCGCCCCCCCAGCGACATCTGACCTTCAAGGTAGAGTGGTAGGTCCATTCCAAAATAGGAGGAACTTGCAATGCTCGACCTTACTATGTCTCAAGTTTTGACTGATCCGCTGATCCGTCAGATGCTGCGCGCCGACGGTGTGAAGCTGGGCGATTTCGCGATGCTGCTCGAAAGGGCTGCTGCGGAGCGTGGCCGTCGTTTTCCGAGCCGGTCGGCCCCTTCATATGCAAATCATGGGCCTGATACCGAGGTTCGCGCCAATTAAACCTACACGATGTAGACGGCCGGGCGGCGGTCGGAGCGAGCCCTTGAACGCTTCCGTGTGGCCGAACCCGCTACCATTCGCTTAGGTGTCGTCGATCGCGTCGTCGATAAGGTTGTCCTTAGTCAACGGCTGCTGCTCCAGCAGATGCGCGTCAGCGTAAGCTTCGCTGGCGAATACCGGTCCTAAACCGGAAGCCACCGAAATTATAGATGACGATGCTCCGGTCGTCGGTCTGTTTCATGCGCGGAACACTCCAATGGGGGCGCGAGAGGACCCTATGACGCCGTACAGGGGCGGCGATCTTGATGCGGCCTTCGCGGTCGAGTGCGAAGCCGGATAGGCAGGGCCTCGTGTGCCAATTCGCCGGCCATTGCGGGAGACCAGCCCGCTGCCCAGTGGTCAAGGCTTAATGGAGGTTCGAATTGTCAACACTGCTATGACTGGACATATCCGCGCCAGCGTCGACCTCGCGATTGATGAAGGACCGGAGCCTGATAAGCGCTTTGTCGTGATAACGATACCGAAAAAGCAGGAAATCGCCGCCTTCAAGCGCGATTACCACGGCAAAGATGCGAGGGGCCTCTTGGACGCTGCCGCTGCTCAACGATAGGCTGACTGCCTAGCCTAAGAACTGTCGGGATTCGTGCCCGCTATCGGGTCGCGCTTTGGGCCTGATAGCAGTCATCAGCGAGAGACCTCTTTCCGCCAATTGCGTACTTCAGATCGACCCGACACGAAATTAGCTAGTTGCCTCCTCCCTGACATGCGCGAGCAAATGCCAATGAAACGAGTAAGCTTTGGGAGCGGTCGTCGATCCTGTCGACGCACAATATGGACAGGGCGCGAACGACGTAGGGTCGATCACGCTGACCTCCGGCATCGCTGTTGACGATCCGATTGCTCAAGGCTCTAACGCCGCAACCTCCAACGCCGGGATTGAAGGGTTCGTCCCTGCCGCCGCCTGCGATTTTTCCCGAGGCATCCGTATCAATGAAGTAAGCCCGACGATGCTAACGGAATCGATGGACCGCTTTGGTCCGTTCTTTCCCGGTATGAAAGCATCTCGGGAACTCGCGTCGCAATGGCCTATAGACGCCGCATTGAAGGCGTGCAGAGCGGGCGCGTATACAGGGTCCACCATTGAGGTTGAAGGCCCGCGGCACTCCAACCGCGATAAAAGACCTGAGCTTGGGTGTCCTTGGATCCGAATTTCGCGACACCCCGATCTTTCCTGAACTAAAGGGATGTCTCGCAGAAGTTCCACCTTTGACAGTCCGAGACCGACTTGGGCCTTCGGGCTCTACTGCTCCGCGAAGTTAGCAGTCGAAGGACTTTCTGAGGCCCTCCATGCGGAACTGGAACCGCGTGGAATCCATATGACCGTGATCGAACCCGGCTACCTTCCGGACGGACTTCCTCGATCGCAGCTCATTGGCGTCGAGCACCAATCGGATCCGCGACTATGATGAGACCGCCGCGCGGTTCGCGAGCGCGCGTCGTTGCTGAACCACAATCAGCCCGGCGACCCCTAAACGTTCGCCCAGCAGGTCCTGGCCTTCTCCGACGTCGCTCAACCGCCCGTCCGCATGCCGTTCGGCAGCGACACTGTTGCCGCGATGAAGGCGAAGCATCTTAGCGATGCCGACATCATCAAGCGGTGGCGAGAGGTCTCGGGCTCCACCGACTTCTGAGGAAGATGCACCTCAGTCGGACAATCGCACGGAGGTGTCGGCGTCGTACCTACCGTCCCATTTCCTGCGTAATCACGTGGATCGACGGCACGCGCTTCTTCGCGGCCATCAAAATGTCCAGTTCGATCGATGATGGGCCGAAGCGATAAAACAGACTCTCGGCCACGTCCTGATGCAGGCCGTATCGGCTTTGAAACTCCTCGAGCGTGTACGCGTTGCCACGCAACGCTCGCCGGCGTTCAAAATGACGATCTGAATGCATCTTTCCCAGCTCCCTTATATTTTCTGGCGGTGAAAATGATTGCGACACCAGTTTGTTCCGCCAGATCCGAGCGTTGCGGGACAAAACTCACCGGATAGCCAAGGTTTCGCGGCCATGCTACGACCTTAGTCTGGAGTGTATGGGGGCCACATGAAGCTGAAGCTTGTAGGGGTCGCAGCGGCGGCCCTCGCTCCTGTTGTCGCGATGCTCGTGTACAACGAGTTCGCGCTTCGTGCGCAGCGAAACGAGGAGGTTAGAGCGAACGCCGCGCAAGCCGCTCGTGAGGCTTCGTCGGAGGTCGAGCGGATCATCGAAGGCGTCCGCGCCATGCTCGTCTCTGTCTCCGCCATGCCCGCCGTTCGTCACCTCGACGCCGCAAGCTGCAGCGAGAGCCTGAAGTCGGTGGCGGAAAACGTTCCGAACGTCAGAACGATCTTCGTCCTCGATCCGAAGGGAAGCCCGATCTGCGGCAGTCAGCCGATAAAGGCCGGAACGACGTTCGCAGACCGAGACTATTTCAAGGGCGTCATCGTTTCTCGGCAGACGGTCGTTGGCACGTACACGATGAGCAGGATCTCGGATACGGCCGTGTTGCCGATCGCAATGCCGTTGATGGAAGGTGACAATCTGAAGGGGGTCGTGGTCACCGGCGTCCGGCTGGACTGGCTTCAGAACAGGATCACCGAGCGCGGCGTCTCCCCCGGCAATGCCGTGGCGATAGCTGATGGAAAGGGGACGATCCTTGCGCGGGTGCCGTTTCCCGAACGGTTCGTCGGCACCGTCATTCCAGATGAATTCCAGTCGCTCATTCATGCCGACGAGCCTGGCGTCATCGATGTCACGAGCCAGGATGGTACCGAGCGGATCCTCGGATACCGCCCGATCGCTCTGCCGGGTAGCCCGCTTTATGTCAGTGCAGGCTTCTCAAAGAAGGAGGCCTTCGATCAGATTAACAGGTCGACACTCGCAAGCGCGCTTGGCATTGTCGGGGGAGTGCTGCTTGCGTTTCTCGCCGCGTTCTTGATTGGCAATAGGTTCCTGCTTGCGCCGATTGAACGCATCGCGGCGACAATGGACCGATGGCGCAACGGCGAGACGAAGGCACGAACCGGCATGAGAGGGCCTGACGAGCTGTCCGCAGTCGGGGCGACGCTCGACGGATTGCTGGATGAACTTGACCGTCGCCGGCTTGAAACCGAGCGGGGAGTGGACGAGCGTGCTCTGTTGATGAGGGAGCTCACGCACCGCGTCAAGAACGGCTTCACGCTCGTGCAGGCGATATCCAGGCAGACGTTCTCGAAGGTCGAACCAGAACGCTATCACTCATTCTCGGAGCGCGTGACGGCGCTCGCTCGGACCTATGACCTACTGCTGTCCAAGGAGACAACGTCGTCGTCGGTGCGTGAAGTCATTGCGGCCGCAATGGAAGCCCATCTTGACGGTGGTTGCGAACGAATTCGCGTCGATGGACCGGACGTCGTCCTTCCCGCGGATCTCGCGCTACCGCTGTCGCTCGTGGTGCACGAGTTGGCAACTAACGCCACCAAATACGGAAGCCTCTCCAGCGAGACGGGGAAGGTCTCGATCGTCTGGCGCAAGGAGCGCGAACGTCTGGACCTCACTTGGACCGAGAGCGGCGGTCCCGCTGTCGACGCGCCTGCCCGAAAGGGTTTCGGTTCAGTTCTGATCGAGCGAGCCTTCCCGTCGAAAGCGCGATCAGTCTCCCGGTCGGACTATCTCTCCGAGGGATTGGTCTTCGAACTTTCGTTCGCCGCCGGGGAACCAGACTCCCTTTCGCAAGTTTCGGCGGATGGGGTAGCGGAGCAGGGCACGTGAGAAACAAGGCGAAGGTACTGATCGTCGAGGACGAACCGCTCATCATGATGATGACGGTTGATGTCGTCGAGGACGGCGGATTTGAGGCGCTTGAAGCAAGCAATGCCGACGATGCCATTCTCCTCCTCGAAAACACTGATGACATCGTGATCGTCCTGACCGACATCGACATGCCCGGCAGCATGGACGGCTTGGTGTTCGCTGCTGCTGTCCGTGACAGATGGCCGCCGATCAAGATTGTGATCGTCTCTGGAAAACGGCAACCTTCGGCGGACCAGATCCCGGCAGGTGGGGTCTTCATTGCGAAGCCATATGACGCCCGCACGATGACTGAGGCCCTGACAAGGATGGTGGCCTGAACGAACCGCTTAGCCACGGTCCGCTGACAGGGAAACGATCATGAAATCGTGTCCTGGTCTCCTCCGCGATCGCGGTCATTCTGCTTGCTGCCAGATGAGCTACGCGCTTCCGACAACCAGTTCCCGATCTGTCTCTCGGATTTTCCATCAGGTCAGCACGACGCGACGCCCGCTTTCGGCTGCACTTTCGATGGCCTCAATAACGCGATGCACTTCGACCGCGTCCTCGAAGCTTGGCGCGGTACGAGTGCCGTGCCGGAGATCCTCGGCCATTCTGGCGTAGAGACGTGCGACATTCCCAGCCTCCACGTCCTCCGGCCAGCCGGGGCGGTGTTGGGCGGGAACCTCCAATGGACGGAACTCCGTCTCTCCTTCGCGTGCACCCATGAGGGAAAGCCGCACCATTTGCGTATGACCAGAGGAGCCTGAAACCCGTATATCGCCTTCCGTCCCGTGGATTTCCCAAAACAATCCGTCGTCGTCGCGCGGCGCGCCGCCGCGGTAATGTATGGAGATGGGAGCGCCGCTGGCCAAGACCCCGCTTACCAGCACCTGGTCGGGTGCCGATACAGGCAGCATTTCCCCGGTATCGACTGCCGTCGCCGTGGGTCGGCGTGTCGCCATTACTGCAGACACTTCAGCGAGGTTGCCTACGACATCCCTTAACGCCGCCAGCGTATGCCCGACGGGGATCGTCAGCAGGGTTGCGCCATTGGCGCGATCCAGCAGATATCCGTAGGTCTTCCGGTCGGGAATACTGCCTCCGCCCAGTGCCGAGCCGCCCCGCGCGACCAAAGTGATCGACAGCACCTCGCCGACAAAGCCGTCGGCGATCAGATGTCTCAAATACTCGATCTCCGGCGCGACGCGCGCCTGAGTTCCGACCACGCCCAGGACTCCTTTTGCCTTGGCGAGCGAAGCCATTTCTCGCGCCTCGGCCAAGCCGTTGCCGAGCGGCCATTCGCAGTACACGTGTTTGCCGGCTTCGATCGCAGCTTTCACCATCTCGAAGTGCGGCGGTACCTTCACCGCCACAGTGACGATTTCAACCTCGGGAGCAACGATCAAATCGGCAACGCCGTCGAAGGCTTTCGCGACCCCGATCTCGGCTGCGGCGGCTTGACTACTTGCCGCCGTGGAATTGGCAATCCCGACGATGTCAAACGTGTCGGAAAGGGCGCGCAAGGCGGGGATGTGAGCACGCGCAGCCCAGCTTCTTCCAGGTTGCACGCCAATGATGCCAATCTTGAGCCGTTGTCCTGTCATGGTGTTCTATCTCCGTTAATTGATTTCTAATGCCCCAACAGTGCATGGATGCGCTCGCTGCGAAAATTCGGTATATGTGCGGGTGATCCTGGAGATTTTGCACAGATGGTCGATTGGGAAGACGTACGGCATTTCCTTGCCGTTGCTCAGAGCGGTACGCTGTCCGGCGCGGCTCGCGAAATAAAAGTAGACCATGCGACAGTGAGCCGGCGGCTTGCCGCGCTGGAGACTGCGCTCGACGTGAAGCTGGTGGATCGCATGCCACGATCCTGCCGTCTCACCGTCCTAGGCAGGCAGGTATTGGAGCGGGCCGTGGAGATGGAAGCCGCGGCTGATGGCATCGCCCGTTTGGCGAAAGCCGCTCATGCCCCGCTTGCTGGCCGGATCACGCTCAGCGCCCCGCCAGTGCTCGCCACACATCTGCTGACCGAGCGTCTCGCGCGGTTCAGGGAGGAGTATCCCAATATTCGGCTCTCGCTTTCCGCGGAAGCGCATCGGGTTTCCCTCAGTCGTCGCGAGGCGGATGTCGCTGTACGGTTCATCAGGCCGGATGAAACGAGCAGCGTGACTCGGAAGATCGGTGTAATGGCGTTCGGCCTCTATGCACACCGATCCTATGCGCACCTCGCCACACCCGAACGGTGGGAGTTCATAACCTGGGACCAGGCTTTTGCTGATTCGCCGGCACAATCGTGGCTGCTCGGCATTGCAAACGGGCGCTCGGTCGTTTGCGAACTGACCTACTCGAGCGAGCACTTAGTCGCGGTGCGGGCTGGGGTGGGAGTTGCCGGTCTGCCTTGTTTTATCGGGGAACGCGACCCTGATCTCGTTCGGATTGACGAGCGCGCCCCATACTTCGCACGCGACATATGGCTGTTGGTTCACAGCGACCTACGCAAAACTCCTGCGGTACGCGCCGTGATGGACTTCGTGGTGGACGCCGTCTCCGGGAATCCGGATCTAGCTCTTCGATTGTCATCCAGCGAGGGCGATCGAGACGGGCGTCGATAACGCAACGACTGCACAGTGTTTCAAGAGTATGCGGGCGAATGTTAATGACCGCTGGCGGGCGAAAGACCTCATCGCCGCGTCCAACCAAAGAGGTAATACTACCCGCCCACCTGGCCGCCCATAACGCAAGCGCACTCGCGCTGAAAGCTGCTCCCAACAGGGAAACGCCCGACCAACCGTAGTGGGCATAAGCCCGAGTAGTCGCTGCAGCCCCGATCGCGCTGCCGACAGAGTAAAAAAGACCATGTTAGCCCTCTGATACTCCCCGACGGGCTGTCAAGGCAGCGTCCATAAGACGAAGCCGACCATCAACAGGGTGAGCAGCGCAGACACGGCTCGCCAGCCGCCGAGGTCAGCAACGACACCGGCGACTGATTGCGCTGCAAGAATACCTGTCACGATGCCGCTCATCACCCTGCCGATGACCTAGCCCCGTTGCGATAGCCGCGGCATAGCCGACAAGTTCCTGAACAAGGAAGGCCAGTATTCTCGTGAGGGCCATGCTCACGAAAAGGGTCTCTGACCCGGCTGGGCCCACGGCAACGAGTGCGATTGCCGACAGTATCCCTTGGCCACGGGATTGCTATTTCCCTCGAATGAGGGGTTAAGCGGCTGAGGCCGGCGTTTTTGTGAAGGCTGGGACACGACGTTTCTTTTTGGGGCCAATGCGGTCATCGGACATGCCGACAGCTCTCATAACAATGCGCCTTCACTGAAGAACTTGCATTTACGCTGTGTGTCCGCCTTGTCGCCCGAGTTTGCCAGCAACTCTTTCAGTCCCGGCAGACTTGCCTGTTCTACAGCCTCATCAAGCGCAAACCACTGTATTAATACCACCGCGTGCAACACCGTTGGCTCAAGCTCAGGAGAAGCAAGAAATTCAAGGCCAAACGTCCGATTAGTTGAAAATGAGGCTTGGCCTTACGAGGCGATGAAAATCACCCTCTCCGTATCTGTCGATAAGGACGTCGGCAATTTCCTCGGAAGTGTCGTACCCAGCTCGAAACAGGTCGACTGCTTCTCGGCAGAGCATCGCAGAGCGGTGCTCGACTGGAGATACATTGTAATGGCGATACCAAAGAACAACAGCTCTAGACAGCAGTTGAAACTCCTCGGGATTGAGTGTTGTCATCGGGCTCTCCTTTTCAACTTAAGGTAGTTAAACAAAATATCTGTGCCACTCCGGAACTTCTCGTTTCGCAATGACTGGGGGAACAAAGCTGCCATCGAGATATCTAAGCTGACGTCAGGGCCTGGCGCTGTGTGAGCAGAGTTTTTAGAGTAGTGACCACATCAACCGGATCGCTTGGCTTTGAAAGCCACTTGCTATTTGCGAACACGGGATTGTGAAAGTCAGGATCATTGGTACCTGCCGCATCTACAATGAACGGGATACCACGCTCCTGAAGGATTTGGGCGACCGAAAGACAATCTCGGTCCCGGAGGACGATGTCGAGTACTCCGATATCAGCGTTGGCTTCCTCGGATTTCAGCCATTCCAATGCGTTGACGTATGAGCAAAAAGAACCTGCGATCTCGAAACCGGCGTCTCGTAGCCAGTATTCTACATCCATCGCAATAATTGGCTCGTCCTCCAGAAGAAGACCGGACCTGGTTTTTAGCTGTTCCATGGTCCGCAAGTTTAGTACTCGTTTGACTACTGTGCGTTCACATAGGTTAATAACCGGCGTATTTTTGAATGCGCGTTGGCAGCGCCACCGCCCTGCCACGAGCATATCCAGAGAGGACGTAGTGCGCCGTGCCGAACGCGTTCATCCGCAAGCTCAGTGCCTTTGAACGCCTGGACGACGACGACCGCGCATGGCTGCTTTCGCTAACCAGCAGGACGGACTATGTCAACGCCGACCACGATCTGATCAGAGAAGGCGACAAACCCGACAATGTACATCTCATCCTCGAAGGCTTTGCTATGCGTTACAAGCTCACGCCAGAGGGACGAAGGCAAATTTTCGCCTACTTGATCCCCGGGGACTTCTGCGATTTCCAGGTCGCCCTTCTAAAGACGATGGACCACAGCGTCGCAACTCTGAGCGCATGCCAGGTCGTTCAGCTACCTCCAAGCAGCATCATAGAGCTGACAGACCGACGGCCCACTCTTACGCGTGCACTGTGGATGTGCTCGCTGGTCGACGAGGCCACGCTGCGGGAGTGGCTCGTGAACCTCGGGCAGCGCTCGGCTCCGCATCGCATATCTCATCTTTTCTGTGAACTGCATGTTCGGATGAACGCGGTGGGCCTGGTGTCCGACGGCTCTTTCGAACTTCCTATCACCCAGACGGAGCTTAGCGACACCATGGGGTTGTCCGTTGTCCACGTGAACAGAAGCCTGAAGGAACTCCGCGAGGCTGGTCTGGTAACGATGAAAGACAACCGCATTGTCATCCGCGACGTGCATCGCTTAAAGGAATACTCGGGCTTTGATCCCGCGTACCTTCACCTTCAATGGCCATCCCCTGAGGGTGCTTGAGCGTGCGGGTTCTGCAGCAAAGCCCTAGAGACCGTGGCGATCCACCGAGAAGCTCACGCCAAAGACGATTGTGTTAGATGCATCGGTTACTATCATCTGCCACTGTTGGCCTTTCCACGAGTGGTCGCCGTCGCTGAGCATTTGCCCGGCCGCTCGGATCGCTTCCGTGCGAACTAGTTCCATGTTCGCCAAATTCATTCCCACATCGTCCATAACGGCTTGGCCATTCATAACGTGAAAGTAATACTGCGCCATGATAGCGGTTCTCCCTGCAATTTGGCGGGAGCCCATAGAATCTCTCTGTCACGGACTGGCCAAAAAGGATGCCGATGATGATCTACTTAGTCACCTTCGTGCGGGCTTAGCCACTAAAAAGGTTAAGTCGATACAGATACTCTTAGCGGACGGCGTGACCGCGATTGGCGGTTTGCCAGCCGGTCGRCTAGTGGCTCGCGTTCCTTCAAGGGGTCCAGCGGGTAGCCGTGGCCAGCCAGTCCTCTCACAACCCGACGGCAGTCAAATTGAACGAATTCCAGGGACGAGGCCGGAGCAGCGAAGGCGGCTGAGGGCATTTTCGGCGAAGTATCTTGTGGATGCTACTGTTCGCTCGCATGGAGAATATTGTCTCCAGTGGGGGACACCTATTAATATAAGAGAAAGCTAATGTGGTGCGATTGGAGGTTGCCTTTGGCAAGTCGTCGAGCCCGCAAAAACGTTAGAATTGCCACCGCCTTGGAACGCGCGGTTGTCTCAGTATGCGCAGAGAGCGTTATCGACGATCTTCGAAACACGCTTAATCGGGCATCCTCAGTAATAAGAAGGTTTAAGGAAGACGGGAACTCGGAGGCGATGGCCACCGCCATGGATTCTATCAGATTTGTGCTCCCCTCAACCGCCCAACAGCTCACGAATGTTAAGAAAATGGTTGGTTATAGTTCAGGCGAGAACTCGTTTCGAAGGGGCAAACACAACCATCGAGGACAATGAAGTACTCTCTCCGCGTTCGCAAACAAATTTGACAGCTACACCCGATGGCGTGGTTGCCATCTTCTAACGGCAACGCACGCGTCGTTATCGTCAGGCGGCTTTCGCGTGCACAGTCGTTTCTGCGAGTTCAGAGAGCAACTCATCGGTGGTCTCCGGTCAATTCATGAAACCAGTGCAAGGCATGCGCCTTTAGAAAGGGCATTCGGGGTGGCGGTAGAGGCTAATGATATGGACGTGCAGATCGGGAAAACGCGGGTCAATTCAGTCCTCAAATTTCGAGAACGCCGTTAGCTCCTCAATGAAGTCGCAGACGATAAGCGCTGGCCGACGGTTAGGCGGTAGCAGTAAAAGCGTCCTGAAAAACACTCCCTGACGAAAAGGCCTTAGCGTCAGGCCCTTTCCTACATACGGCTCCGCTGTCAGGGGGTTCACGAGGCCGACACCCAGTCCTGCCTGAACCATCGCACATATCGTCGTCGAATAGGGCGTCTCTAAAACCACCTTCGGCTGTGCATTCGCCTGCAACAGGATCGTATCCAACTGCCGCCTGGTGGTGTCCTCGGGCGCGAGGGCAATGAATGGCTGACCATCCAGGTCGGTGGGCTCGATGATTTCCTTCCTTCCGAGCGGATGGTCGCTTGGCAGTGCGATTGCTGCCCGGAAGCGAGAAAACGGCGTTGCCTCCACCCCAGCAATATCGATCTCGTCGGCGGCCAGTCCGACATCGAACTGGCCTCCCGCGATCAAGTCCTTGACCACCGACGACATCTGCGCCTGAAACGTGATGGCAACGTTAGGATGCCGCTGCTGGAAGCCACGAAGCGCTTTCGGGACAATGTTCGTGCTGAGAGCCGAGAGGCTGGCGACCTTGATCTCGCCGGAGCCGAAATCGCGAATTCGGGCGGCGGCGCTACGCAAATGGATAAGACCGGAAAGAGATTGCTCCACCTCCCGGAAGAAGAGGCGACCCTCAGACGTGGGCGTCATTCTACCCTTGACGCGATGGAACAGGAGAAAACCGAATTCCCGTTCAAGCTCCTGAATGGTCTTGCTGACGGCGGGTTGGGAAATCCGCAGGACGTCGGCCGCCCGCGAGGCCGTACCATTGGTCATAACGGCGTGGAAAATCTCGACCTGTCGAATGTTCATAACCATAACCCTGACGAATAGCGCACGTCGATCTTAGTATTGGACGGAATGGGCCAGTCAATGCTGTAATCGCTCATCAAACGAGAGACAGCAGGGAGTAGTGGAATGAACGACCTCACGCAGTGTGTCCTCACACCTGATGTCAACACGGACGGATTTGCATCGTTTGGCGTGGCCGTCCATCGGGCATCGACAATCGTGTTTGAAAACGCCGAAGCATATGCAAGCCGTGGCAAGCGTGGACCGGATGGCTACAGCTACGGCCTTTATGGCACCCCAACCACCAGAGCACTCGAAGCCAAACTGACGGCGCTTGAGCATGGCGTCAGGACGTTTCTCGTCCCTTCCGGACAGGCAGCAAACGCCATTGCAATGCTCCCATTTCTCACCTCCGGCGACAAAGTCCTTATTGCCGATACCGCATACCCTCCTGTGCGTGACTTCGCGAATACCGATCTCGCCCGGTTCGGCATCGAGGTCGCCTATTATGATCCGGTCAACATCGACGACTTGGATCGGTTGATCGATGACCGGACGAAGATCGTCTGGTGCGAGTCCCCCGGTTCTACCACGATGGAAGTCCAGGACCTGCCAGCCATTTCGGAGATCGCCCATCGGCATGGATCGCTGGTTGCCTGCGACAATACCTGGGCGACGCCACTGAACTACAAACCTCTGACACTTGGAGTCGACATCGTGACGGAGGCGCTGACGAAATATGTCTCCGGCCACTCCGATCTTTTGATGGGGTCGCTGAGCGTCAAAGACGAGAGCCTTGTTGCTCCGATCCGGTCTACTCTTGGCAGATTTGGGATCGGGGTCTCACCCGATGATGCCTCGTTGGTGCTGCGCGGTTTCGAGACATTGGGCGTCCGGATGCGCCACGCTTTTAGCGGTGCGATGCAGCTCATCGACATCATCGAAAGAGCCGATGTGGTCGATCGGGTGCTGCATCCCGCCCTGCCGAGCCATCCTGGCCACAGCATCTGGAAGCGAGATTTTCTCGGAGCAAGCGGGGTGTTCAGCGTTGTGTTCAAGCCAGGTGTGGCGCAGCATGTCGTCCCGGCGCTCGACGTGCTCAAGACCTTCGCCATTGGCGCTTCCTGGGGCGGCACGAGGAGCTTGGCCGCGCCGATGCCTGTTAAAGCCAGTCGCTCCGCCACGGCGTGGAGCGGAGATGACCTGGTTCTTAGACTCAGCGTCGGCTTGGAGGATGCCCAAGACCTCCAAGCCGACATCGAGGCACTGCTCGCAGAGATATCCGCGAGAGCGTAACAATCGGACACGTCATTCGGGTCGCTGGCGGCAAGACTTTACCCAGAGGCCAGCAGGGTGCATTGTGCTTGCACCTTTCGACCTAATTGGCCGGTAATGCCGACCCTACAGCATCGGATGCAGAAAGCCGTCTCACCCGATCGCTACTCAGCGAGCTTCGTTAGTCACAGCCAAAAGCAATTCAGCGAACTGGCAGCCACTTCTTTGCTACCCTGCAGGCAACAGTAAATGCAGGGTCGAACACATTGCCAACGTCATAGCGAACGACTTGGCCAAGCAGGTGGCTAGCGGCAACCTTTGTCAGACCATAATCTGTTTTCAGCAAATCAAGCATCTCCGTCGTCGCGTGCTGTAGCGCCTGATCGAGTGGCCGCGCGTTGCCAACTGTCATGATGTCATCGGCCGTCTCTGCGCGGGGCCATGAAATGCGCCGCTTCTTATCCACCGACAAGCGTACTGTGATCTCGAACGTCGTCTCGACCCCGGTCCCGACAATTTCGCCGTCGCCTTGGATAGCGTGGCAGTCGCCGAGGAAGAACAATGCGCCCGAAACGAAGACCGGAAACCAAACAGTAGAACCTGGACCAAACCGGCGATAGTCCATGTTGCCGCCATACTCGCCACTCGTCGCAGTCGAGATCGCCTGTCCCAAGCTCGGAGCGACACCGAAACACCCAATCATCGGGTCGACGGGCAGGGTAAGACCATGAAGTCCGCTGACCGGCTCGGACAGGCGAATAGCGGAATTCTCACGATCAATCGTCCACAGTGTTTTTTCCGGCCTGGGTAGGTCTCGTACGGTCTCTGGATCGACCACGTTGCCTGCTAGAACACTGCGCGTGAAGCCGGAATCCCGCGTAGGCACCATTTTCAAAATCTCTACCTTGAGCGCGTCCCCCGGCTCTGCCCCTTCAATGAAGATTGGACCGTTCATTGGATTTGGTCCGGATGCGCGCTGTACGCCTTCGCAATCATACCCGGCAGCATCGATCGTCCATGTGACGACAGTGTCGCCGTCGGCAATCCGAAGGGCGGCCGGCATAGTTCCGATGACGTTGTGGTAGGAAGTTGGGGTGAAGCGATGCGTTGTCATCGATGTGTCCGCTTTTTTGAGGGCAGGCGAGTCTGCGTTGGACCACTCTGTAACGCGAGACACACATTTGCCAGCGGGAACTGTCAAGGCGAGCAACAGCGAGCTCACGCGAAACGTGGGCCGACCAGAGGAACAAGAGGGGGTAAATGGACATATTGCCACTGAGCGCTGGAATGCCCAGAGCGAATACGGGCCTGATCAGCGAGAGCGTCACGATGCGCCGGAAACAGCGCGGCCAACAGCGGAGCTGAGTTCGTTTGGGCTACACGCTTTGATATCCAAAGGCCTCGACCAAAGGCAGGTTCGTCCTCATGTTTTCCGTTGATGAAATGGGGCTACTGTTTTCCAGGTTCGTTTTCTCGGATCACCAGCTTTTCCTTCGCTCCAGAACCTGAGCGTGCGATCAGATCAACCGTGCGAACCGCAACGCGTTTGGGTCTCGCGCCAACTGCCTCCAGAGTTGAGCGCACTGCCATCTCCACCTCGGAAGCAACGGTTGCGCGGTCGAATTCCGGAAACACTGAGATTGTAATCTCGAGACCATCGAGCAGCTGGCGAAACTGGAATTGCCGGACACCTTTAGCGCCAGTTAGCAGTGAACGGAGACGATGCGCATGAACTTCGATCGTTTCGCCCACACGGCCCACGAATTGAAGGACCTCTTCCCGACGCCCGTCGATGGAGGCAATGCGCCAAAAGGGCAGGCCGCATCTGCAGGGTTCCGTGGCCAACGTCACGATGTCTGAGATTTCGTATCGAATTAGTGGCAGCGCCCGATTGGTTAGGGTCGTCACAAGGAGCTTCGCCCCGGCGGTACCGTTCGGAACCCGGCGATTGTCTGCATTCACCACTTCGAACAGGAAGGCATCTTCCGCCAAATGAAGCCCGGATGCGAGGAGACATTCGTGGCCCATCGCTCCCGCTTCGGTACATGTGTAGCTATTAGCGACGGTAGCTCCCCACGCTGCCGTGACAATCTCCCTGACGTCTATTGTCAGTGTCTCTGCGCTAGTTCGCACAAGCCTTGGCATTATCCGAAGGCAACCGGCAGCCTCCTGTTTTGCCAGCACGCGAACGAACGAAGGGTAGGTGGAAATGACCTCAGGTTGGTGGTTGTTGAGGGTCTCCACGATATCTTCAATTCGCATCAGGACATTTAACTTGGGCGCAGGTGGCCGGAAGGCGCGTAGCTCGGTTCCAATGCGATGGGAAATGTGGACGGCAGACGATGCGAAGATCGCTATGCTTTTAGTTGTCTCGTCGATGCCGACTATTTTTTGAAATCGCAGCGTGTTGCCGATCGCGTCAAGCCAGGCAGGTCCGTCGAAGACCGCTAGGCCTTTCTCTCCGGTCGTACCCCCTGTGGCCGCCACCCGATACTCCCCGAGCAACGGAGAGCCAGGATCGTCTCCACCCAGGTGGTCCTCAACGAGTTTCCGGCTCAAACGCCCGTCCGTGACGATCCGATCGAAGTTTTGCATCAGCAGACGCTTGGTGAGAACGGGAAACTCCTCGAGCGGAGCCTTGCGGGCAACGAGGTCGCCGATAAATTCTCGGTAATATTGAGACGCCGCCGCTGCATGTCGCAGTGTGGCTTTCAGCCGCTCGCTCTGAAGCGAAAGCAATCGTTCCCTTGGCCAAGTACAGCGACTGACAATCTTTGCCGAATGCCCTCGGAGAATATCCGCGTCCAATGTGGAAGGCTGTTGAATCGGCGACATCGCAAAAGCACAGCTCTCTTATTTAGGGCTTAGACCGTTCTCACGTTGAAAATCATTGTAGCATGGAAATTGGTGGCATGTGGGGTAAGTAGCTTAGCCCGGACGCCCGCCTGCAGGCGGCATCTCCCGTAGCCCCGGAGAAGGTCGCTATGCGCGCTTCCATGTGCACCTTATCGCGTCGACGCAAAGCCTGACTGCAATAACCCATTCCTCAGTCATCCTCGCCGCGCACCCCGAATTCGAACCAATCGACGAGTGTCTTGGCTTTTGCTTGTTGCTTCGGCACTGTTTGGAGGGACGCCTGCAACCATTCCCCTAGAATGCGGTCAAGCGTCTGCATAGTCGCCATTCGTGACCGAAGTTATTTTCCACGCGGCCGTCCTCAAGTGCTAAAAAACGGGGCGTTTGCGATTGATGAGCAGTCTCGCTCACGATAGGTTTGTATTGCGAATCCGCAGAACCACACGGAAATAGGTTTACATGGCGACTGGAACGGTAAAATTCTTCAACGACGACAAGGGCTTCGGGTTCATCACTCCCGACAATGGCGGCCAGGACGTGTTCGTTCACGTCTCCGCATTGGTACGCGGCAGTTCTCTGCGTGAAGGCGACAAGGTCAGCTATGAGGTCGGACAGGACCGCAAGACCGGCAAATCCAAGGCTGAGAACGTTTCGGTAGTCTAATTGATCGGCCGACGTTCCATGAAGCCCGCGATCGCGCGGGTTTCATGGAGGATAGTTTCGACCGAAGCTCACGCTGGCGGCCTTCGCAGCGGTTGCTGAGTACAGCGGATTCCGCGCGGCCGCTCGACGCAGGGGCCTCAGTTCTTCCGCTCTCAGCCACAGTTTCGCGAGCTTGGAGAGCCGCCTCAATGTGCAGCTCTTCCATCGCTCGACCCGCAACGTATCGCTCACCGACGCAGGTAAGCGTTTCTTCGCCAGACTCCGCCCGGCACTTGTTGAGATCGCCGACGCCGCGGACGAACTGGGCGAATTCACTTCCAAGCTCTCCGGAGCGTTGCGGATCAACGCGGATGCAACGGCTGCGGAGCAGGGGCTGGCACCGTTGGTGCTCGAATTCATGGCGCGTTTCGACCGTCCGCCAAGACGAACTTCATCCGAACCCGCCGGGATAGATCGCGCATGCCGACGGCTCGTGCGAGCAGGGGCCCGGCCACGTGGCTCAGGGTGGGGAGCTGCAGTCATCTGGAAATCTCGGCGAGAAGCGCTTCGATATCATCGACAAGGTCCTGATGATCTTCAAGGCCAACGCTTATGCGCAAGACGAGATCGTCTGCATCCCACCTCCGCACCGTCCGGTGGGCCTTGACGGGCATGGGCGCGACTGCGTGTTCCGCCCCAAGATGCCCCTATCGCAAATGTCTTGAGCACATTGAGAGCAGGTGAGACTCGAAGCCGTCCGGCGACATCTACCACTTCGTGACAGAGATCTTCGAGCATCGCCGTGAGTCTTCCTAGCATTTGACATACCTGTACAGATGGGCCCCCTGGAGCGTCAACGAGCTGGTGAAAGTGACGGGGTGGAATGCGGGGTTTCTTCTCGCCGACGAGCTTCCTTGAATCCTGCAGCGCAGGCGGCTGCACGCCCGCTCGCCAACTCTGCGCGGCAAGCCTCGCCAAAATCGAAAAGAAAATTCATCGCTCCTGAATGCGCGAGGTCGCGCATCTCGGAGAGTGAGCGATTGGGCGTCAGATAGGTATCTACAATCCTTTCCATTGCCAGCTCCGCGGCATCTATAACTGTTCGGGACGAGATCAGACGCATCTGAGCGACCAGTGCATAAAGCAGAACGAGATCGGAGACGTCGTCCTTCTGATGACTCAATGCATCACCATAGAGCCTCGTGGCTTCGGCGATGAAATCCGAAAACAGCCTCTCGCGCTTGGCGACCTCCGCCTCGCGATGCTTTTCTCTCACCTGTGACCGATGCGTCATCCAGGCGGTGGCGAAAGAGGCCAGACCGCCGATTGCGACCCCGGCAAGGCCCGTCAGGGCAGAGATGTAAGCCTCCATGAGATTTCTCCTATTCGGTCGATCACGGCCAAGGAAGGATGACGAGGCCGCTCTCAAGCAGGTTCGTCGTCGACGCTTCTAGCCCGCTAGCGGGGGCCCTACCCAGACTCCGTCCGGCACGGTGGGAATGTTGTTCACGAGCCCTTCGAGCATTCCCTGCAAGACGTTCTCGGTCAGCTCCTCCATCTTGTCGCCGGGACCGACGAGGCGATCGACCAGCAGCAGGGTCAGACCGTGCATCTGGGACCAGAAAACGAGGATGGCCCCATCGATCGTGCGGGTGGTTGGCTCAGTGTCTGCAATCCGGCGCCCGAGAGCACCGTCGGAGATCGCGCTCACTATGAGGGCTTTCATGGCGTGAGCCGCGGTTCGTTCGATCACCGGACGGCTTTCGTCCTGTCCGCCGAGAAAGCCGCCGAACATCAATCTGTAGAGCGCCGGATTGCCGACGCCGCCGCAGACATATGCGCGCGCCATGGCTGCGAGCCTCTGACGAGGACTGTCGAGCTCGCTTGTCGCTTCGGCCATGCGCTTTGCCAGCAGTTCAAACCCAACTGCCGAGACGGCGGCCAGCAATTCGCGCTTGTCGGCGAAGTGCTTGTAGGGGGCGTTGTGACTGACACCTGCGCGACGAGCGAGCTCCCGAAGCGAAAACTCCGTGCTCTGGGATTCGCTAAGGACGTCCAGTGCGGCCTCGACGATCGCCCTATGAAGGTCGCCGTGATGATATGGGCGCAGTTCTTTGGTGGAAATGTCTTTGGCCATATTCGTTCATTTAGATTTGCAAGTTGCTCCTGTCAACTTTTTTTGTTGACAATGTTGACATTGCCCACTCTGTACCTTAAGTGGTCACTGTCAACATCGGGCATGTCCCGAAAACTGGAGTTGCCGGACATCCTGGCTCCTCTCGTGGACTCAAATCGTACCGGAGCAAAAATGCAGTCCTTTCGATTGATGGGAATTGGTCTCGCCTGCGCAGTTCTTGCTGCCTGCGAGGACAAAGCTGACGTGGTGCCACCGCAGCAGCAGGTCCGCATCATTGCGGCGTCGGCGGCTCAGTATCAACAGGGCGCGGAAGTCACCGGCGAGGTGAAGGCACGGATCCAGACCGAGCTCTCCTTTCGTATCAGCGGTAGGGTTCTCGAGAGAAGGGTGGAGGTGGGATCGCATGTCAGGGCGGGCGACGTCCTTGCGCGGCTCAACGACACGGAACAACAGGCGGACGTCAGCGTCGCCCAAGCTGCTCGCGGGTCGGCCCAGGCCGTCCTTGCAGAGAGGACGCTCGCCTACAACCGGGCGAGGTCGCTCCTGCAGTCGCAGGCGATTCCGCGGGCGGTCTTTGACAATGCGCAGAAGGAGCTGCTGAGCGCGCAGGCTTCCCTCGAAGCCGCGGAGGCCGCGCTTGCGACGGCCAAGGATGCGCTATCCTACACCGAGTTGAAAGCCGATACCGACGGCATCATCACGGCGCGCGGCGTCGAAGCCGGGCAGGTCGTATCAGCAGCGCAGTCGGCCTTCACACTCGCCCATGACGGACCGCGGGATGCGGTCTTCGACGTCTTCGAGGCGTTCTTCCTCGACGGACGACCGCTGAACGACGTCGAGGTCGCGTCAGTCTCCGATGCCGCGCGCAATGTGCACGCCGGCATACGCGAAGTTTCTCCCGTGATCGACGGGAAGAACGGCACGATTCGGATCAAGGTCGGTCTGCAGGAGGCAGCGCGATGGCCGCTCGGCACGCCCGTGGTGGGCAAGCTGCGGGCCACGCAGCGCGACGGGATCGTGCTGCCCTACACCGCGATTGCATCAGCAGAAGGCGAACCCGCCGTGTGGCTGGTCAATACCCAAAACCATTCCGTTTCGCTCCGCAAGATATCGATCGGCCGATACCGCCAGAGCGATTTCGTCGTCACCCAAGGCGTCGCCACGCATGATCTGATCGTCATCGAAGGCGGAAAGTTCCTCAAGGAAGGCCAGGCAGTCGCCTGGGAAGGCAAGTGAGATGGACCTCTATCGCATATGCACCTCTCTCCCGTTTCTTCTTTCGGTGTCGCTGCTTGCAGGCTGCGATCAGGACCCATCCGCAGGAGTGCAGGCGACCCCCCGTCCTGTCAAAGTCGTCATGGCTGCGGCTGTACAGGACAAATCGCCAAGCTTGCCCGGCGTCGTGCGAGCCCGCATCGAGACCGATCTGGCGTTCCGGACTCTCGGGCGGATGGTGTCTCGCAACGTCGATGTCGGCGACCTTGTCCACAAGGGCGATGTCCTTGCGAAGATCGATCCTCTCAGTCTGCAGCTCGCAGTCAGGAGCGCCGAAGCCGATCTGCGCAACGCCCAGGCGGAGCTCGAGAATGCGGCGACGACCGAAACGCGCAAGCGAAGGCTCGTCCAGAACAATGCAGCCAGCATTTCTGATCACGATCTTGCCGAACAGCAGCTCCGGTCAGCTAACGCCAATGCTGCCAGAGCAACGGCGAGCCTTGCCAAGGCGAATGAGCAACTTGGCTACTCCGAGCTGAGAGCCGAGTTCGATGGCGTCGTCACCGCCACGTCCGCAGAAATGGGCCAGACCGTGTCGGCGGGCCAACAGGTCCTGAAGCTGGCACGGCTCGAGCAACGCGATGTGGTCGTCGACGTTCCGGAGGCGCAGTTTAGCGACGTACGCCGGGACGACCGGTTCAACGTGGCCCTCCAGCTCGACAGCAGGATTCGGGTCACTGGCGTCGTGCGCGAGATCGCGCCCCAAGCCGATCCGAACACCCGCACCTATCGGCTGAAGATCGCCATCGATCAGGCGCCCGACATCTTCCGCCTCGGCGCCGTGGTGACCACGACGCCGCTTGCCGATGAAAGCGCTAATGCGATCGCGCTACCCGTGTCCGCCATCCACGCCGAGGGCGGGGGCGACCAAGTCTGGGTGGTCGATCGCTCGACGGCTACGGTCGCCGCGAGAGCGGTGGAGCTGGATGGCCCGGCACCGGACGCCCGTTCCGTCAGGATTCTATCGGGCCTGCGGGAGGGGGAAGAGATCGTCGTTGCCGGGATAGATGAACTTGTCGACGGACAGAAAGTGAAACTCGCACAGGAGCCACGCCCGTGAAAAAATTCAACCTTTCGGACTGGGCGCTCGAGCATCGCTCTCTCGTCTGGTACTTCATGATCATGTTCGCGGTGGCGGGCGCCTTTGCCTATCTCGCCCTCGGTCGCGAGGAGGATCCATCGTTCACCATCAAGACGATGGTGATCCAGGCACAGTGGCCCGGTGCTTCGGCCACTGAGGTGACGCAGCAGGTCACAGACCGCATCGAAAAGAAGCTGCAGGAACTCGACAACCTCGAACACACCCGCAGCATCACCACCGCCGGCCAGACGATCGTCTTCGTCGACCTGCTGCCGGATACCAACGCACGGGACGTGAAACCCACCTGGTCGCGGGTCCGCAACCTGGTCGATGACATCAGGCACGAGTTTCCACAGGGTGTTGTCGGACCCTTCTTCGATGACCAGTTCGGCGACGTGTACGGCAATATCTTCGCCTTCACGGGCGACAGGGGACTCAGCCAGAGGGAACTGCGCGACTACGCCGAGAACGCCCGGACGCAGATTCTCAAGATCCCCGACGTCGGCAAGGTCGACATCGTCGGGGCTCAGGACGAGGTGATCTATCTGGAATTCTCCACCCGCAAGATCGCCGCCCTGGGCATCGACCGCGCCGCGATCATCGCCACACTGCAGGCGCAGAACGCCGTCACCCAGTCCGGCTTCGTCGAAACCGGGCCGGAGCGCGTCGCCTTGCGGGTCGGCGGACGGTTCATCTCCGAGGAGACGTTGCGCGGGATCAATCTCCGGGTAAACGACCGCTTCTTCCCGCTAACGGACGTCGCCACGATCACCCGCGGCTACGTCGATCCGCCGACATCGCTCTTCCGCTTCAACGGAAAGCCAGCCATCGGCTTGGCGATCGGCATGAAGACCGGCGGTAACCTGCTCGCCTTCGGGGAATCCCTTGAAAAGACGATGGGCAACATCATCCAGGAGCTTCCGATCGGCGTCTCCGTGGAAAAGGTCTCCGATCAGCCGAAGGTGGTTGAGGAGGCCGTCGGCGGCTTCACCAAGGCCCTGTTCGAAGCCGTCGCGATCGTGCTCGCCATCAGCTTCATCAGCCTCGGGATGAGAGCGGGGATGGTGGTGGCGGTCACGATCCCGCTGGTGCTCGCCATTACCTTCCTGGTGATGCTCTACACCGGCGTTTCGCTGCAGCGTATCTCGCTCGGAGCGCTGATCATCGCGCTGGGTCTTCTCGTCGACGACGCCATGATCGCCGTCGAGATGATGGTCGCGCGGCTGGAAGCGGGCGACAGCCTCAGGAGCGCTGCGACCTACGTCTTCACGTCCACGGCGTTCCCGATGCTGACCGGCACGCTGGTCACCGTGGCGAGCTTCATTCCCGTCGCCTTCAACAAGAGCAGCGCGGGCGAGTTCACCTTCACGCTTTTCGTCGTCATCGCGGTTTCCTTGGTCGTTTCATGGGTGGTCGCGGTGTTGTTCACGCCCCTGATCGGCGTGACCATCCTGCCGAAGACCATGAAGAAGCATGCCGAGCATAAGGGCCGCTTTGCGAAGGCGTTCTCGGCCTTGCTGCAGTTCTGCCTGCGCTGGCGCTGGATCACCATCGTCGCGACGGTCTTGCTCTTTGCTGGTTCGGTCGTCGGTCTGTCGATGGTGCAGCAGCAGTTCTTCCCAAGCTCCGACCGCCCGGAACTGATCGTCGACTGGAGCCTGCCGCAGAACAGTTCGATCGCCGAGACGAGCCGCCAGATGGGTCAGTTCGAACATAAGATGCTGGCCGGCAACCCTGACGTCGAACATTGGTCGACATACGTCGGGAGGGGTGCGCCGCGTTTCCTTCTTTCCTTCGACGTGCAGCCGGCAGACGTGTCCATCGGCCAGACGGTCATCGTCACCAAGGATCTCGACGTTCGCGACAAGCTGAAGCGGGAGATGGAAACTTATCTTCAGAAGACCTTTCCGGGAACGGACGCCTACGTGAAGCTTCTCGACATCGGACCTCCGGTCGGCAAGCCGATCCAGTATCGCGTGTCCGGCGAGAACCTGCAGACGGTGCGCGACCTGGCACAGAAGCTCGGCACGATCGTCGGCACTCATCCCTCGCTTAGAAACCTCGCCTTCAACTGGAACGAGCCGGCGCGCGTCGTGAAGATCGACGTGCTGCAGGACAAGGCCCGACAGCTTGGCGTCTCCTCCCAGGATATCGCGACGGCCCTCAACACCGTCGTCCAGGGAAGCGCGCTGACGCAGGTCCGCGACGACATCTATCTGGTCGATGTCGTCGGCCGTGCCGCAGAAAAGGAGAGGGGCTCGATCGATACCCTGCTTGACCTGCAACTGCAGAGCAGCAGTGGCCAGGCCGTGCCGCTGTCCTCGGTGGCGACCTTCCACTACGAACTCGAACAGCCGACGATCTGGCGGCGCGACAGAGTTCCGACCATCACGATCAAGGCCGGCATCGGCGACGCGACGCAGCCGGCGACGGTCGTGAAGGCGCTCTCCGATAAGGTCGCGGCCTTCGAAAAGACGCTGCCGGCCGGGTGTTCTGTCCAAGTCGGCGGCGCGGTCGAGGAAAGCGCCAAGTCGCAGGGCCCGATCGCCAAGGTGGCACCTGCCATGTTCGTCATCATGGCGACGCTGCTGATGATCCAACTCCAGAGCTTCCACAGGCTGTTGCTGGTCTTCTCGGTGGCGCCGCTGGCCCTCATCGGCGTCGTCGTGGCGCTGCTCGCCAGCAACTCGCCTCTAGGATTCGTCGCACTGCTGGGCGTCCTGGCGCTCGTCGGAATCCTCATCCGCAACTCCGTCATCCTGATCGTGCAGATCGAGGAGTTGCGAGCGGAGGGAATGTCGCCATGGAAGGCGGTGGTGGAGGCGACCGAGCATCGCATGCGACCGATCATGCTCACTGCCGCGGCCGCGACGCTCGCCCTGATTCCGATCTCGCACGAGATATTCTGGGGACCAATGGCCTACGCGATGATGGGCGGCATCGTCGTCGGCACCGCGCTGACGCTTCTCTTCCTGCCGGCGCTCTACGTCGCCTGGTTCCGTATTCCTCGCGAAGTGGGGCAGAACTGAGATGACAACATTCTCCTCCCATCCTTGGACAGGTGCCCGAGGGCACAGCGGGCATGGAGTCGCCAAGGCGATCATTGCCTGTCTGGGACGAGCCGCTTCCGTTCTCGTAGCACTATCGATCGTTACATCGGGGTGTGCCACCCGGGTGCAGAATGTCCTCCAGCCTCTCGCCGTAGCCCCAACGGGTACGAGCCGGGTCACCATGCTCGTTGCCACGACACGAAAACCTTCAGAGGATCCCGGCAGGCTCTTTTCCGGCGACCGCGGGACGGCGATCTCGCTTAACAGCGTCAACGTCGCCATTCCCCCCGACCGGAACCGCAAGATTGGCGAGGTGCAGTGGCCGTCGCGCATGCCGCCCAACCCGCAAAAGGAGTTTGCGGTTACAGAGGTGGCCAAGGTCCAGTCCGAAGGGCAGGCCTTGGACTGGTACCGGGCAAATCGAAACAAGAAGCATCAGGTCATTATCTTCGTTCATGGATTCAACAACACTTACGCCGACGCGGTCTTCCGCTTTGCGCAGATCGTCCACGACTCGGGCACAGACGCCGCGCCGATCCTCTTTACCTGGCCTTCCAGGGGACGTGTGTTCGACTACCTCTACGACAGGGAGAGCGCCAACTACTCGCGCCGCGCCCTCGAGGATCTGATTTTCCAGGCGGTGAAGAGCCCCGACGTCTCCGACGTGACCATCCTCGCGCATTCAATGGGTGGATGGCTTGCCGCGGAGGCGCTGCGCGGGGTCGCCATGAGAGAGAAGTCCATTCCTGCAAAGGTCACGAACGTCGTTCTTGCATCCCCGGACATCGACATCGACGTGTTCCGTCGCCAATTCACCGAAATGGGGCCGAAGCGCCCGCACTTCGCGATCCTGACATCAACACGCGACAAGGCTCTGGAGGTTTCTGGCTGGCTGTCTGGTGGCGTCAACCGCCTCGGCGGATCCGATCTGAGACCCTACGCACCTCTTTTCAAGGAACTCGGCGTTTCCGTCATCGACACGAGCGCCATCGCCACGAACGATCCACTCGGTCACAACGCCTTCGCCGACAGCCCGGAGATCGTTCGCCTGCTCGGGCGGCGGCTGGCCGGGCAGAGCCTGGACACAGGAAAGGCAAGCGCGGCAGACCAAATCGGCGTGACCGCCGCCAACTTTGCAGGCGCGGCTGCGCGGATTGCCATCGCGGCACCAGCCGCGGTCATCAGCCCGGAGGCGCGAGAGATTCTGACGGAGGAGCTCTCCTCCGCCGGCGCGCCAATCAAGGATGGGCGGATTGCGTACTGAACCTTCCCCTCCGACGGCAAGGATTCGCTAGGACTCAAGATGGAAATCACGACGACTGCGAGACACCGGCCGCGGACTGAATATGTGTCCCGGATCGTCGAAGCCGGCACGGCCGCGTGTCGGCTGTACGGGCAACGAAGGCAAACGTCGCTGATATCGCCCGACTTCTTGGAAAGTCCCCGGCCAGCATATACAGAATCTTCTCATCCAAGGCCGTGATATGGGATGCTATCGCGGGAAATTTCCTGCAGAACACGCTGCGCGTCCCCGCGCTTGCCGTTGGTGAAAGGCGCGACGCGGCGAGCTGCCTTGAGGAAGCCGCTCTCGGTCACCATCGGCGGATGTCAGAGACACGCGATCGCGACCGCCAAATGTTCAGCCTTGTTGTTCTCGCTGCTGAAGGAAGCTGGCCGTCATTCATGCAGTATCTCCATGAACTCGAGGCCGACGTGGGAAAGTTGATCCGCGCTGGGGTCGCGAGCGGAGAATTCGCGCCAAGGAATGTCGACGTCGCCGCGTCTTGTTTTTGCGCCTCAGTCATCTCCCTCTGGGATCCACGGTTAATTGGAGCGCCTTCGAAAGAGCATATGTCAGCTCATGCCCTTGTGTCGTTTGCAGTGGCGGGACTTTGCAATCACCCAGCGGTCGCAACTATGAGCATATGAGCAATGTCGCTCGATGTCCGTCCGGCAAGTTTCCGGGGCTACGCGATTCCGCCATCCGAGTGGCGGAGATGAGCGGCGCCCCTTATCGTATTCTGTCGAATCGGCGCGATGGCACTACCGAAGGAGGCCGTCGCTACCGAACTCCTCCCATCCGCTCAACCCGGTTGCTGTTTCATAGGTTCGCTCGGTTTGTTCGGTTTTTTCCTTTTTCTTCAGCGAGCGCGTCAACTTCGCCTGATACGCGGCTCGTCTGCGATTTTCCGCTTTCGCCGCAGCGTCCACCTCCCGCCATTCGTCCACTGCGCCACGGTCGAGCAGATCCTCGACAACCCGGGGGTCGAACACGTGAAAGGTGATCTTCCTTGCGCGTCCTTGCAGCCTGACCGTTCGTGTTCCAGCGCTGGGCAGGCGACCGTCCTCAAGCCAGCGCTTCCGCTCTGATGCCGTGATCGTCAGGATATCCTCGATCTCGCGGGGAATGACCGGAAGGTCTGCGATGCCGTCCAGCAAGCTGGAAACGGCCGATGCAGTCGCTCTGAATACTGTCTTCGAAGTCTCTGGCATGACGAGGATGAGCCCTGCCGCCTGCATGTCCAGCGACTTCCGGACCGGGGATGGTAGCCGGGAGCGGATTTCCTGCAGGATTCCCTTCACCCTGACACCAGAACCGAGGGTCGCCACCACGGGAAGCGGCCACTCCCTGATCAGCTCGGGATCGTCGCTTTCCTTGCTTTTCGTCTTCGTCTTGGACATGTCGCAGCAGATGGTGTCGAAGGGGCCGAGCTTCAACGGAAATCCCGGTGATTTCCCACGTTTTCGCAGTGTGGAGGATCCCCATGTCCGTGCCGAACGAGCCCATCGCGCCGCTGCCATCGCCGCCGCCCGTTGACACGCCACCGCGCGATCCGACGAGATACCCCGCAAGGAAGCGCTTCCAGATCCCAGACCCGACGAGGGCGCTTCTCCAGGCATAAGTGCTTCCGTACATTGCCTGACGTGGGGCCTTCGTTGCAGGGGTATTGTTATTCATCCGGAGGAGCGGCAATGACAAAGGACTGGCGGGACGACTTGAGCATGAAGCTCGAGGAATTCATCGACACGTTCGTCGTGAAAGGCGCAAAGGCGACGGATGTCTACGATGCCATCCGAAATGAACTCGGCCGCCTGAGGGTGGCGTACGACCGCGACCCGGATCCCGCAGAAGACCAATCGGACGACGTTATTGAGGAACCGTCAAACGACTGGCCCGCTTCCCAGGCCTGACCCACGTCCTGACATCAGGTGGCTCATTCTTCGGCTAGTTTTCTGGTGAGACTTGTTCCGGACACATTGCACAGATAGAACTCTCTCACAGGCATTGCTGATAAGCGCTGAATTCGCAGCTCGCAACGCCGCGTCGCTGAAATGCTTTTGACCACGGATGTACTGGCACTGGTGCGAGCGATGATGAGGGAGGTCGGTGCGGTTTCGCCCCGGCCTTTTTTATTGACCGAAGGCCCCCGTCGTCTCCAACACTGGGTCAGTGTCGCGCATCGAGCGGCAGCTCGCCGTCGTCGAAGTTGCCGTTGCTGGCGGCATCGTACGGATTGATGCTCGGTCCGCCTCCGCGCGTGCCATATGCCGTTAACTGGACCATGACCTCCTTTGCACGCTGAATTGCTTCATCCACGCTTGAAGCGTGACCGTCAGCGACCTTGATCGACACTGCTTCACCATCGTCGCCGACAAAGTCTACCCGCCATCCGGTTGTCTCGTGAACAATCTTCGTTTCCAGCAAGTGCATGTGACTACCCCGCCTTCCTACCTTTGAGATCTGCCTCCAACGACTTGCGCAAGGCATCCATGATGTTCACGACGTTGGAAGCGGCAGCGGCCTCTCCGGCGTTGCCCTTGGCAGCCTTCTTCCTCGGCTTCAGCAGCTTCTTCTTTTCTTCGATGAGCTTGAGCAGGCTCTCCTGGACTGGATCGCTCGCCATGTCCGACGACCATCGGGCGGTCTTCTGCTTGATAAGCTGCTGGACAAGCGGAATGAGATCCGGATCTGCCTTTTCGTGGATGTCCTCGAAATAGTTCTCCTCGGGCCGAACCTCGTCGCCGAAACGCAAAGTCCACAGCACGATGCCTTCACCGCGCGGCTCAAGGACAACGGCACGCTCTCGGCGGCCCATGACCAGCTTCGACACTCCGAAAACCTTGTCGGCTTTCATTGCGTCGCGGATGACGGCGAACGCCTCGTTGCCGACCGCGTCGTCCGGCATCAGGTAGTGCGGCTTCTCAAGGTAGATCCATTCGATGCTATCGGCCGGGACGAACTTGTCGATGTCGATCGTCTTCACCGTGTCGAGCGCGACGACATCCAGTTCCTCGTCGGTCAGGATCACGTAGTCGTTCTCACCGCGGGCATAACCCTTGACTTCGTTCGCGTCCTTGACGGGCTTGCCAGTGACGGAGTCGATATACTGGGAGACGACGCGGTTGCCCGTCTCCTTGTTGAGCGTATGAAAGCGCACCTTCTCGCTTTCGGATGTCGCGGGGGTCATCGCAACGGGGCAGGTGACGAGAGAGAGCTTCAGGTAGCCCTTCCAATAATATTTCGGAGCCATCGCCTATCTCCTAGCTTGCCTTGCGCTGCGGTGCAGCCTTTGACGCGGCGGGCTTCGTTGTCGCCCCGCGCGCGGACCGCTCCCGTCCGATGCCAGTGTTGGCGTTGGCCGCGGTGCGTTTCGGTTTGTCCGCTGCGGCCTTCATGATGCCAGCACTCTCGCGCAGCGCTGCCAGCAGATCATTGGGCTTCGAAACGTCCACCTTCTTCGGCTTTGGAAGCGACTTGCCTTCCAGCTTGGCCTTTACCAGATCGGCAAGGGCGGCTTCGTAGCGGTCGTCGAATGTTGCCGGATCGAACTCACCCTTCTTGGTGCTGATGATGTGCTTGGCGAGATCAAGCATTTCTCCCTGGATCTTGATCTTGGGCATCGCCTCGAACGCCTTGGCGCTCGACCTGACCTCGTAGTCGTAGTTCAAGGTGGTTGCGATCAGACCCTTGCCGCGGGGACGTATCAGCACCGTGCGCATCCTGCGGAAGAGGACCGTGCGGGCGATGGCCGCGACGTTCGAATTCTTCATGCCGTCGCGCAGCGCGGCGAAAGCGTCTCCACCCATCTTGTCCGGTGTCAGATAATAGGGCTTGTCGAAATAGACATCATCGACGTCGGAGCAGGGAATGAACGCCTCGATCTCGAGGGTCTTGTTGCTCTCAGGGATGGCGGCGGCGACCTCCTCAGGATCGACGATGATGTATTGACCGTTGTCGATCTCGAAGCCCTTGGTCTGAGCCTCTTTTTCCACCCGCTCTTGGGTCTCGCTGTCGATGAAGACCCGGTTGACGCGGTTGCCCGTAGTTTTGTTGATGGTGTTGAAAGTGATCCGGTCGGAGGTGGATGCAGCGGTATAGAGCGCCACCCCGCACGTGACTTCGCCGAACTTTATAAAGCCCTTCCACTGCGCACGCTGTCCTGAGGCCATCACAAATACTCCGAATCACTAATACGCGACTCAAAGACGTGCCAGGGTGATTCGTTCCGACACGAAACGAATCATTTTTCAATAACTTGCAGAATCACGTTCAGAGATTGATTCCGGCGGAAACGCTGCCTTGATTGTTGAAACGATCGCATCGGGCGTTGGATTGCGTTCGACACAGAGCGGCGGGGACAGTTTCTGTCCGCCGCCGCGCCCTTCGAGGTCCGCCGCCTGCGCTAAAGAAGGGTGTTGGCGAGGATACGCGGCTGGGAATTCGCGGCAACAAAAACAGGCCGGGTTGTCGCAGTCTGCGAGTGGAATGTGATCCACAGATAGACCGCATGGACAAAATCCGATGTAACGGCCACAGGTTACGCTGTGGGTAACGTGTGGACACACCGTGGATGACTTGTGGGAACACGAGCCAGTACGAGCGATTGGCCGCAGGAGGTCTCTTGCGGCGCGGATACGAATCCGCTGAGGTGTCGTTGTCGGGCACGGCCTCCGCCGCAACGTCGCCGTCTCCGACCCAAGGGCGCTCGGACATGAGGTCTGAAGCGCCCTCGGCGGACCATCCATCCAAGCGGCGACGAGTGTGGAAACGCCTTCGTCGTCCTGGTCCATCCGAAGTGTGGCGACTAGCCAGTCCGGGGGCATGACACCGGGCAGATCTTCGCTGCGAAGGATCTCTGTCAGGGCATCGGCGGTATGGAGACCGCCGCGTGGTTCGCGGCCCTCGCGTTCCCGTGTCCATAGGTAGCGCATCATCGTCATCCTGATCCTGATCCCTGCTTCGGACACTGCAAAGCGGGTTCGGGACCCGCTTCAAGCGGGGCATGTCGACAATCACCATCTCCCGGGAACCACCGGAATCGTTGCGAGTTTATCTTGCGCTGATCAATTAAAGGAGAAGCCCGATGGCACAGAAGCAGACACCACGAGGCCGAACTCAGGATCGCGTCCGGGTCGCCGGCGGTCAGGACACGAGGTTGCCTACGAAGCCAAGAAGGAAAGCGTTCCCAAGGATGCAGTGAAAAAAGCGGTGAAGAGCGTCGGCAACTCGAGAAAGAAGGTCGAAACCAAGCTCGGTCACCACTGACGACTTATGAGAGCGGGCATGGCGAAGGTAGCACCGCAAGATCGTTTGATAATGTCGAAGGCTGTCAGGGAATGGTATCGGCATTACAATGTTGCTTGGGATGATCAAGCGTCGTCGTTTCTCTGCGATGCAGCTATCGAACTCTACAACGATGGTTGCCGCTCGGTGCAGGAGATGGCGACTGTCCTGATTGGCGCATACGTCGGCCTCGCAGCCACCCGGGTGAATGCTCCGTCGTCTGACTCGGTGCATTGATCGGAAGTTCAAGCGGGGTAAGGACAACACGATCAGGACATCTGCAGCGATTGCAGATAGCACCGACATCGGAGCTTTTGTCTCTCAGTCAATTTTCATGGACAAGATCCGAAGCATGCCCGGCATCGCAACGAAGCTGTCGGTCGCTTTAATGCCTTCGTGCCAGGCTATCCATCGGATGGTTCAAAGCTGATCTTCAAGAGCGGCGAGCCTTACCCGCCGGTCTCCTACTGGACTGTGATCGAACTGACATCCGGTGCCGCATCTGGGGCTATCGCCACAAGTGCCGATGGTTCGGGTGGAAGCACGAGGCCGTTGCGGGCAGGTACCTTCTCAAGCCGAAGCCGTTCTGAGGGGATGACAGCAAAAAGCCCGCCGGGGAGGCGAGCTTCATTTTGCATACTACTGAGTCGACCGCATCATTGCTGTCGGGTTCATAGGAACACAACTCGCCGTACATAGCACCTCATCCAAAAGAGGTATGCGGCCCAACCTCTAAGCGAACACTATGAAAACTCGTCCCCGACTGGCGCCGGTGCTTTCGCGCGCCTGGTCGCTGCGGTTCATCGAGCTCGCCGCGCCCGCCGACATCATCCTCAACACGGTCCCGGCAATCTCCCACTTCTTGACGTTGCGGCTGACGTTGCTTCTGCTAGGCGGCGCGTGTTTGGCACGGCACGGGCGCAGTCGGAGAGCAGGGAAACCACCAATACCGAAACTGAATAAAAAGGCGGTCGCCGCAGTGGGCGGCCGTCGCAATTTCGATCGGCTCGCTGATCAAGCCGTGGGAGGGGCTGTCGCTCTCCTCCTATCCCGACATCGTCGGTGGGTGGACGGCCTGCTACAGCGAGACCAAGGGTAACCAAACACTCACTGAGACGATGGCAGTCGATGATGTCATGATCATTTTCGACGGGCGGCTTGCCATCTCGACTCGGCGGCGCAATTCATCCACTGGGGCTGCGGGCAGGTGTCCTGCTCGATGTATAGAGATTTATCTAACTCGCGTCCTCACCACATGTTGCGAGGAGGCGAGCATCGGGCGTTCCTTTACGCTTGCTGATGAAGTTCGATTTCGTGGGCTTGTGGTCTATGAGCGAATGGGTTGTTAATTTGGTCCTCTGAACGAGCCTCAAGAATGTCGTAGACGGGTAAAAAAGGACCGGCTAGTTCGTTTGAACCCGTCCCTCCCGAGTTTCCAGGAGCCAAGTTTGCTGAACATATATCGAGACACGGATGGCACCGTCAGGTCGGGCGGAGCCGATGACGATTTGCCGGGTCATGTAATCTGGATGGACCTGCTCAACCCTGACGAAAAGGAGATCGAATTTGTAAAACGTCGGGCGAAGGTGAGGGTGCCAACGAAGGAGGCTCTGAGCGAGATCGAAGTGTCGAGCAGGTTGTCAAAGGAGGGTAACCGTCTCTACCTCAGCGCGCCGGTCATAGGACATGCGACGATCGAGCACGCCGAGCTTTCTCCGGCCGGCTTTATCGTCGGTCCCGATTTTCTGGTGACCATCCGATACGAAAGCTTGCCAGCGTTCGATGCCGTCGCTGAACGACTGAAACAGGAAGAGAGCCCTGCTGACGGGATGGGAGTTTTCGTCGCGCTGCTAGAGGCTATCGTAGACCGCGGCGCAGACGTTCTGGAGCATCTAGCCACTGCGGTCGACGAGGTATCCAAAAGTGTCTTCAAGGGCAATCTTCGCGGCTCGGCATCTCCCCGCAGCTCCAATTTCACGCTCCGTCAAGCGCTCTCCAAAGTTGGGGCACTTGGTGACCGATCCTCAAAAGCTAGAGACGTGCTGCTGGGTGTCGGCAGGATGGCTTCGTTCACGCTGGATGTGTGTCACGACATGCTGTCGGACGAATTCCGAGACCAACTTCATGCGGTGACGAAAGACGTTGCCTCGCTGAGCGATTATGAGACGCACCTCTCCGACAAGTCGCAGTTCCTGCTGGATGCCGTCCTGGGCTTCATCACCATCGAACAGAACGACATCTTCAAGGTGTTGACAATCGCTTCTGTCGTTGGTGTGCCACCCACCCTAATGGCCGGAATATGGGGAATGAATTTCAAGTTCATGCCAGAGCTGAGCTGGACTTGGGGATATCCCTTCGCGTGGGCGATCATCATCCTGAGCGCCGTCGCACCGCTGCTTTGGTTCTGGCGCAGGGGTTGGTTTTAATTAATCAGTGCCTTTTTTCCAATCAACGCAATGGACTTCAGGATGATCGTACGGGCAAACATCCGGTGAGTCTGATGAACGAGAGGCAATTGTTTGCTGACCTGACCCGGTCTCAATATTTCATGCCTCATGCTCAGGATACCGCCTGCGGCGCCGCCGTGCCTGAGAAAAGTCTGGACGACTGGTCTGCGATAACATCCAATTTGGACGAGAGACAGGCGATAACAGGCTTTGCACATCTCAACCTGTGGGACCTATATCGCAACGTGATGTCCCTACCTTCCCACTGCATCAAACCCGATCGAGCCAACCAGCCTTTTCCGTTTGTGACACACTCAACGAAATTAGGCCGATCCGTCACATATTAGGTTAACGAAGCCAGCAATGCCACCAGTTGGCCCTGGCGATGCGTGTCGGTCTTTTCGAAGACAGCCTTGATCCTGCTTCTGGCGGTCTCCCTGGTGATTCCGAGAGAATCTCGGGCGTCTTCGAGAGAACTGCCGCTCGCGAGAAGTTCCGCAAGGCGCGCTTCTGCCGGGCTGAGTCCGAACGCGCGGGCGAAAACCTGCCACTCGTTCCTGCCCGGCAGTGACACTTCGTTGAGAAGCAGCAGAGCTCGAGCGCAAATGAACGGCGACTTCGCCGCGCCGTCGACGGGCAGGACCCTGATAACGAGAGGGGCAGCGTCGTCGCGCCGGACGATGATAGGGGCCGCGCGCAAGGTCTTACCCTCGCGCAACCCTTGCAGCCGGTTGACCACCTTTTCATATTCGTCTGCGGCATGCCGGTCACGAAGCACCAGCCGGCCACCGACGACATGGAGGGAGGTACCCAACAGCCGCTGTGCCGTGGCATTTGCGTGAATGAACCGCCCTGTCTGGTCAATCGCCACTACGGCCTTGCAGATTTGGTCGAACGACTTGGCGACCCCAGACAGCGTCACGCGCCCTGCCAGATGCGCGAGGCTGCCGATTTCGTGCAATCTCACAGAAAGTTGTTGCAGAATGGCCCTCTCAGCCTCTTCGAATGCCCCTTGGCAGACAGACCTGTGGAAGGTTAGCGACCAGAAGTCGGGGCCGGCGCGAAGGCCGATGCCCGCCCAGCCTTTTCCGTCGAAGCGAGGAAGGAAATCATCGAAGAACGGGTTATAGCGGTCGTCGCGGTCGATCAGATCGCTATCCAGCGCCACCTCGCCCCGCATGTTGATCGCCCGCGCGCGTCGATGGCTTTCTCTGTCCTGTTGTGCCCAACCCTCGGCAACATAGGTGTGGAGGCAATCCCTGAGGCTGGCCGTTGCAATCGCCCCTTCGGACCCGGACTGCGGGATCAGACCCGCGCCCATCGCGCCTAACGACGTCGCCAAGTCCTCCAGAATACCGTCCCAGCGTGCAGGATCGGCGATCACTTCGGATAGGTTCATGGATGCGCGCTGCAGCCGATCGACGTCAATCGCCATCGCCTTACCCCTGCGTTGCTGGCATCGGCAAACAGATAGAAGACATGAAACAATCGGCAAATCAATGATCCGCGGCGCAACGTACGCCGCGGAAATCGGTCTGGCCAAGGCTCGGCTCAGTTTCATTGGCAGCCGTTTTCGCCCGCGCAACCCCCACAAGGGGGGCCAAAGCAATCGTTGCTCCGGCTAGAGTCCGTCGTAAAGGCGACGATGCCAGGTTACGCGCGGCACTCGTCACGAACTGGCGGAGGGGCTCATGGGTAGTTGTACCAAACTGGCGACGGCGCTTGTTGTGATGTCGGCGGTGGGATTCGAGGCGCGCGCCTCCGGACCTGAACAGGCACAAGGACTCGACGTCGATGTCGCAGTGGTCTTCGCTGTAGATTTCTCGTCTTCTATCGACCCCGCGACCGCGGACCTGCAAAGGAACGGTCATGCTGCCGCCTTGACGTCGCCCCAGATCTTGAAGGCTCTTTCAAGCAGCCTCCGAGGCTGCATTGCGATCAGCTATTTCGAGTGGGCAAGTCCGCAGAGTATAAAATCCGTCCTGCCATGGACGAGGATTTGCCGACCACAGGATGCCGAAGCAGCCGCCGATATTATCAGCCGCGGGGGCGACACGGGTATCGGCCGCAGGATCAGGGGCGGCACATCCATTTCTTCGGCGATCGCGGTCGGAACCCTGCTTCTCGACAGATTTCCGGGCCACGCCGAGCGAAAGGTCATCGACATATCCGGCAATGGCGAAAACAATGACGGTATGCCCGTTCAGCAAGCCAGGACGACGGCGATCGGCAAGGGCTACACGATCAATGCAATCGCGGTCCCGTCAGGGGACGAAAATCCCGACCGCCCCCTGGCAACCTATTTCGCGGAGGAAGTCATCGGCGGCGACCAGGCCTTCGTCATGGCACCGAAGGAACCGAGTGACTACACCACGGCGCTGCGTCGCAAGCTCGTCACCGAAATCTCCTTCAGACTGGCCCCGAACTCCTATCAGCAGGACAGGCAACCACGCATGATTGCCGCAAAGGTAACATCTGGGGCACGAGAAAAGTCCCGAAAAGTGATCTTGCCATGAGCACGGCGTACCCGGTTTCTCTGCAGGGGCTTGGCGCTCGCTGGTCGTGCCCAAACCACGCCGGATGACGTGGTAGCAACACTCAGCGGCCATGTGCTGCTCAACGCCTATGGCAATCCGTTCTCTGCCAAGAGCCTCACCGGGACGATGGCCAAGTGGTGCAAGCAGGCAGGCATCCCGGTCGCCAACAAGAGGGAAGGCAAGCACGGCTACACCCTGCACGGGCTGCGCAAGAATTTCGGCATCAAGCCGGCCGAAGACGGCGCGACCGGTCCGCAAATCATGAACGCCATAGGCCACTCCTCGCTGAAGGAAGCCGACCCCGTACCTGCAGGAGGCCAATCGCAAGAAGATGGTAGCTGACGCTTTTGCCAACAGCGAACGCCTCGATGCCGCCACCCGCATGGTGGGCCCTTGGTGGGCCAGAAGCGGATTATGTAATGATTTCGAGAAGGATGGGGGCCTGGAGGGTCCGCCATCATTGTTTGATTTCAATAGCTCGTGAACGTGAGTCACAAATGGCGAAGGCCATAAACGCAGGGGGTGTCACTTATTCACGTTCCGCTTTGTTCCCCAAAACTTTCGCGCATGCTCACGAGTGGCATATTTCGGCCTATGCCCCGGGAACCCCGCCCAAGAGTTTCGAGCGATGCTCGTCGGCCCGTCGTCGAAACTGTCGCCGACTGAGATCGTCCGCGAAACCCACCTAAGCCGCGTGACGGTATGGCGCGGCAAGGTCGGCGAGGTTCGCAACCCGAGCGCCGAAAGCTTCATCAACGTCCAGAAGGTTTGGGAACGCGAGGGGCGGCCCGTTGTAAAATAGAATACGGCGGGGGCGCTCGCCCGAGGAAAGCGGCGCCCTTGGTTTTCGCCTAAGTCAACGCTTGTGGTAGGCGTGGAAAATGTAGTCCTTTGCTTCCACGGCGGTATGACAGGCAAAGCCGCAATCGGAGCCTGCTCCGTCCGGAGAAAAAGAGTCGGATGCAACGTCATAGTTGAAGTTGGCATATCCCCAACCGCCACTAGCCTGAAATCTCTTGCTGTCCTTCTCGATGAAGGCAACATTCCTCAGAGCGTCCGGCACGTTTACCGAAAACGGAGAGTCGGTATCCTTTTTTGTCTTCCACTGGATCTTCGCGATCTTCGATCCGTCCGGGAATTTCGCACCGTTGCCGGGAACGCCTTTTTTATAGGCCTCGATCATAGTCGGATTGGCCATGATCACATTCAATACGGCACCTGAATCGCTGCCCATCACCGCCGGCTCGGTAGGGTCGACCGCAGCGACCGACACGACTTCCCAGCTTTCGTATCCTTTAAAGTCAGCGAAGCCGAGGCCGTTCGGTACCTGAACGGTGTTTTTGTCCTTGGCGGCTATGCTCACGCCGCCCAAAGCAGCGAGCGCTCCCGCAATGAGTACTAAGGTTGAAAATATGCGCACGATGATACCTCCGATGCTATATCGACAGAGCTTCAGGGACATTCATTGAGATGAGACCGACGCTGAACAGGTAGTCTCCGCCAGCATATTAGCATCGTCGAATTTGCGCGCAAAGATCTCTTCGACCGCTCGTAGCGGCGAGGGTGGAGAGGAACATAACGGGCGGGACGCGGGCAAAATCTGATTCCACACGTCCCGCCCGATAAGCGCCGCCGGTAATGTGCTTCCGGGTCGCCGATCGCGCCGTTCGATCGCCTTACACGGCGATTTAAGGCACCGACGCTAAGCTCACCAAACGACGTTTTCGACGTAGCTCACCCGCTTCGCCCTTCGCAGGACTGGAAGGTTAGTTGCGGTATCAGCGGCCGCCTTAATGTGGACGTTCTCAAAGATGAGACTGGCCGGAAGGTGCGGCCGAGGGAGTTTGACCGCACTGCGCGCGATCTCGTCGTCAATGGCTTCTGCTCCCTGACGTCGCAGAAAGTGCACTGCGAGGAAAGCCTTTGGCTAGTCAAGGAGGGTGCAATGCAGCGAAGCGGAGAGCTCGATTTCAGAACGATGTCCAAAGCCGTTCGGGCGTGGTTTCTTTACTACGAGGAGAGCCCTGATGAGAGGGCGTCGAACGTGCTATCCAGCGCGGCGATAGAATTTTACAACGACGGCTATCGTAGTGCTGAGGACATCGCAGCAATGCTGATCGGTACCTACGTCGGACTGTATTCGACGAGAGTTAATGCTCCAACCTCGCTGGCCATCCACTAGGTAATTTGGGCACTCGAAGCCGACATCGCGCGCTTTGCCAACTTCGACCGGATTGCCTCAAGTGATTTGACGCTGAGCGAAAATTGCCGGCAGAGCATCTCCTGTCAGGGGGCAACTTGCCCGCCAGCGCAACAAATATCTTTCCCGTCCGCCACGCATCGAGCGAGCTTGAATGGACTGTTTTCCGCCTTAGGCCGTCTGGCAATTCTCGGTCGATGCCTAGCCATGCACTCAGACTTGTGACGCCCGGCGTCACGGGCTGCCGCGCGGAAAGGACGAGCTTTGCCATACGGTAGGTGCAAACTATCCGTCCTGGATATTCGATAATCGATGGGTCACCTTCGCCGAGCATAAGCAAGTCGCCAGTCATATCGTGGGCGACAACGACCCTTCCGGCCAGCAAGTTCGCAATCTCCTCTTTGACTTCCGTGAATTTCGGGGCGGATCGCACCTTTCGGTCTCCTATCCCGTGCTTCACTCTCGCGAAATAGCTAATCGGGCGCCCGGGATTGATCAGCCAATGGTGCTCTCGCACGAACGCACCGTGACTAAACTCGCAAACGGAAATCTCTACGGGCCGCTGGTTTTTGTTGCCGTCGCCTTCAATATCCAAAGCCAGGAAATCACCTTTGGTTAGCTCGGAGAGGCGAAGCATTCTGTATCCTATTTTCGAGAAACATTTCGAGGGCGGCCAACACTTACAGAAAAAGTCTGCGGAGACCAACAGCCCTGACAGGCGGCCGTGCGTCAGACAGCTCTGAGCATGTTTGCCGCAGACGCTCAACCGAACCTGGAATTCAGCGGCAGCGTGCTTCGAAGGTGCGGCCAAATCGATCGCGGTAGACGCAGTATCCGCGGCGCTCGGTTGACCGGCCAATCAAGGCACCAGCGACACCGCCTGCGACTGCACCTACGGCCACACGCCTAAGTCGTTGGTGACGGCTCCGCCGATAATGGCCCTGTGCCCGCGCCAATTGCTGTTCCTCGCTCGGTGGGTGTGCAAGACGCCAGTGCGCCGATCGAGACAGATACTACGGCAATCCTTTTACCCTTTAACGACCTCCAATTGAAACCGCTAGCGCGCGGCGATCAAATATCCAGGCGAAGGATGTACCGGCTGGTTGATCAGGGATCAGTACCTGCCGAAGATTTCGGGCTTATTTTTTCCATGGTCCACGTCTGTGTTAGAACCGTCCGGCAGTCGCGTTGAAAAATCCCGCTGCCGTCCGCTCCCCTGCGTGTTCGCCCTTAATTTGCGAGAGGTTAGAAGCTTGGGTTGAAGTAGCGAAGGTTAAGACCGAAGCGTCAGTGGCGTATTCGCTGGCCGAAAGTGAATTCGGTCCGTCGCCCAGAGGTCTAGCTGGTCGCAGATGCTTTTTGTAATGCGTCACGCAAAACCTGCTCTTTCGTTTCATCGAGCGAAGTCTTGAGCACCACGCCGCCAAAGGCGGAGATCTCCTTGAGGACCTTATCCGCCGTCATCTCTTGGATCAGCACGAACAACGCCCCATTGCCCGGCTGGAGATTGGCTGCAAGATCCTTCATGAAAGCATCGTTGATGCCGACATCAGTTAG